>ALAO01000050.1 GCA_000307955.1 Solidesulfovibrio magneticus str. Maddingley MBC34
GGGGTTACCCCCTCCCGGCCGCCGGAGGCATCTTCCTCTTTTTCCAGCTTAATCCTCCACCCGGGCCTCGACGGCGGCAAGGCGTCGTTCCAGGGAGGCGACGCGGCCTTCAAGGTTGGCGGCTTTCTCGGCCGCCCGGGTACGGTGGACCATGGATTCGGCCATGAGGTCGTCGAGGATGAGGTTCTTCTCGAACCAGGCCCGCAGCAGGGTGCTCAGGTAGCGCCGGCCCATTTCGGTCAGGTGCAGGTTGGAGCTGCCCCAGGTGCGGCCCTGCCAGGATATGGGCGCCATGGCGATGGCGTAGCCGCGAATGAGGGTATTAAGCGACAGTTCGATGGTGATGTTGAAGTGGCAGGCCTTGAGCGGCATGATGTCTCGGATGACGTAGGAGCGGTAGGCCTTAAACGAGTTGGTCAGGTCATTGAAGCGCGTCCAGAACATGATCTGCATCATCTTGTTGACGAGGCGGTTCACGAAGAGCTTGAGCTTGGGGTAATTGACGCAGCGCGAGCCGCGCATGAAGCGCGAGCCGAAGACGCAGTCGTAGCCTTCCTCGATCTTGCGGTAGTACATGATGATGTCTTCGGGATCGTCGGACAGATCGGCCATGCAGATGACGATGACGTCGCCGCTGGCCCGCTCCAGCCCGGCGCGCACGGCCCGGCCGAAGCCGCGCGGCGGCTCGCGGTGGACGACCACCACGCCCGGGTCGGCCTCGGCCAGGGCGTCGAGGACGGAACCGGTGGCGTCAGCGCTGTTGTCGTTGACCAGCACCAGTTCGTAGGGGACGCCTTCACGGCGCAACACGGCCCGGATGCCGTCCACGGTGGCGGTGATGTTGCCTTCTTCGTTGTAGGCCGGGATGACGACGGACAGCAGCATGGCGTTTTTCATGGCGGACTCGCTTTGGCGGTGGCGTTGGGGGGCGATTGTGTCCGAGGGGGACGCAGCCTTCAAGGAAAAAGATGGGTTTCCAGGCCATGCCACCAGCCGGGGTTGGCGGCGACCCGGGCGGCGTAGCGGGCCATGAACTCCTGGGTCATGGCCAGGGCGGCCGCGTCGCGGTCCGTGTCCCGGGGCGGGGCGATGGGCGCGTCCAGGACGAAGCGAAAGGGCGCGTCGCGCCCGGGTTCGAGAAAGCCCGGCACCAGGACCGCGCCGGCCGACAGGGCCAGCCGAGCCGGCCCCAGCGGCACGGACAGCGCTCCGCCGGGAAAATCCACTGTGGCGTGATGGCCGAAGGCCGGCTGGCCCGGGCCGTCGTCGGCCGTGGTCATGACCACGCCGCCGGCGCGCAGCTGGGCTAGGGCCTGGCGCACGCCCGGCCCGGGCGGCACGATGCGGGCCGGGATGCGTGCCTCGTAGCGCGCCCGCAGGCGGAAGGCCACGCGGCGGCCGACAAACGACAGCCCTTCGTCGGACAGATGGCCGATCTGGACCATGGGGAACCCCAGCGCCCCCAGGGCGGCCAGGGGCAGCTGGGTCGGGCCGAAGTGGCCGATGGGGATGACCGCGCCCCGGCCGTGGGCCAGGGCCAGTCCCAGCCGGTCAAGACCGTCGATTTCCAGCAGTTCGTGGAAGTTGGCGGCGCTCAGGCGGGGCAGCTGAAAGACGATGAGCTGGTTGACGTAGTGGGTGGCGAAAGCCTCGACCACGGCTTGACATGATGCGGCCTCGGAAAGCGCGGGAGAAACGGCCCGGGCGGCGACGGCGATGCGGCCGGCCCGGCCCCGGGACAGGGCGGCGTGGAGCCGGCCCATGGCCCGGTAGAGGGCGATGGCCGCCCGGGGCGGCAGGCGCTCGGCGACAAGGCGCAGGGGATACCAGACGAAAAGGCGCAGCAGATCGCGGGAAAGGCTTTCACGCACGCGCACGGCTATTTTCCGGCGGCCCGAAGCAGCAGATCGAAGCCCTTTTCGATCCAGGCGGTTTTTTGCTGGGTGTACATGATCGGCGCAAGCAAGTCGGCGTCCGGAGTGATAAGGCCCTCGGCCACGGCCCGGCGGGCCAGGCCGGTATGGGGCTCGACCCGGATGCTGTTGAGTTCGAAGTGGGCCTTTTTGCCCATCTCGCGGCGGGCGCGTAGGATGAAGCGCAGCATGGCCAGGGCGGCCTTGGCGGTCTGGCCGGGCGGGTTTTTGAAGAAATTGTAGCTGACCTCGAAACAGCCCAGGTCGCGCACCAAGGCGTAGGCGGCCTCGATCTCGGCCACGCTGGACGCCTTGCCCAGGGCTTTGAGGGCCTCGTCGCTGTAAGCGTCCGGCGAGAAGATCACGGTGTCGCAGCCGGCCCGGCGGGCCAGGGTCAGGAAATCGCGCGTGAGGCCCCGCTCGGCGAACCAGGCCGACCAGGGCAGGGGCGAGCCGGCTTCGATGAGAGCCTCCATGACGGCGGCGGCATGGTCGGCAGGCAGGTTGAAGACCGAATCGAGAAAGGTAAAACGCCGCGCGCCGTGGACGTCGCGAAGGGCCGTGACCTCGGCCGCCACCTGCTGGGGCGCTTTGCGGCGGTAGCGTCGGCCGTTCAAGAAACCGTAGGGACAGTAGACGCAGGAAAGCGCGCAGCCGCGCTTGGTCTCGACGCCAACGCCCCAGGGCACGGCGGCGTAGGGGGCCAGGGGCAGGATGGAAAAATCCGGCGAGGGCAGGGCGGCAAGGTCGATTTTGTCCGAGGGGCCGGTGAAAAACGGGCTGCCGTCGTGGCTTCTGGTCCAGACCGAGGGCACGGCGGCCGGATCGCCGCCGGCTTGCAAGGTCGCGGCCAGGGCGGCGAAGGCGGCCTCGCCTTCCAGGGCCACGCCGTGGTCCACGGCCGGCCAGCCGGCCATGACCGCCTCGGCGAACATGGAAAAGCCCGCTCCGCCGACCACGACCGGCCCGGTTGTCTCGCGCCGAACCACGGCCACGGTCTCGCCGAAGGGCGGCAGATAGGAGACGTTTATCCGGGTGTTGGTGGAGTCGATGTTGCGCAGGGAAACGCCGGTGAGGTCCGGGGCGAAGCCGCGCAGAAAATCCGCCAAGGCGGTCAAGGGGTCGCCGGGGGCCACGTTGGGGTCGAAGGCGGCCACGCTATGGCCCGGCAGGCTGGCGGCCAGGGGAGCCAGGCCGATGGGAAAAACCGGGTCGGTCGCGCCGGGGCCGAGCCAGGACTGGACCAGGGCGATCCTCACGAGTGGTCTCCGGGCCGGGCGCGCAGGCTTCGGGCCAGGCGCAGGAGCTTTTTGACCGGCTCCATGAGGGCGAACACCGCCCGCCAGAACGGGGCCATGGCGGGCTGGGACAGGGGCACGGCCACGGCGTCGCAGGCGAGAAAGGCCAGGAGCTTCGAGGGCATCCGGCCGCCCTTGGCCAGCAGGATCAGCAGGTTGACGTAGTCCGGCCGGCGCATGGTGTAGCTTTTGGTATAGACCTGCCGGCGCTCGTCGGTGAGAAATCCGTCGGCGGCGGCCATGGCATGGAGCTTGGTGCCGGGGTAGAGGACCAACGAAAAGGGCTGCAAACGGAAGGGCTTGGGGATCTGGGCGATGAAGCGCACCGATTCCAGACGGTCGGCCAGCGTCTCGTAGGGCGTGTCCAGGATGAAGTCGTAGCTCGGCGGCAGGAGCTTGTCCTTGTAGGCGTTGATCACGGCCATGGCCTTTAACATCACCGCGTTGCCCATGGCCTTGCGGTTAAACAGCTCCTGGATGCGGGCCGAACCGGTCTGAACGCCCATTTGCAGATAGCACAGGCCGGCGTCGGTCAGGGCGTCGAGCTTTTCCCGGGTGATGGTGGCCGGCGAACCGAGGCAGGTGAAAGGCAGGCCGACCCGGGCCTTCCACTGCCGGCAAAATTCCCGGATCTCCTCCAGGGGCCGGGCGAAAAAGGCGTCGTCGGAGATCCAGACGTAGCCGATGTGGGGGAGAACCCGGCGCACGGTCTCCAGCTCGGCCATGACGTGCTGCGTACTGCGCCAGCGCAGGTAGCCCTTGGCCCCATACAGGGCCTTGACCGCGTCGTTGACGCAGTAGGCGCAGCGGTGGGGGCAGCCCCGGCCGGTCATGGTCTGGTAGCCGACCCGGCCCAGCAGCCGCGACACCGTGCCCCGGGCCAGAAACGCTTCGGTCATGGCCGGGGTCAGGGGCACGATGCCGTCCTGGGGATGTTCGGGGTCCCAGATGTGGTGGTCGTCGTGGGACCAGTCCGGCGGCGGCAGGCTGTCGAGGTCCTGGGTCAGCGGGCGCACCGGATTTTGGGCCAGGGAGCCGTCGGCGCGCCGGGTCCAGATGTTGGGGATGGCCGTGGCGTCGCCGCCTCCGGCCAGGACCTCGGCCAGCTCGGCCAGGGCCTCCTCGCCGTCGCCCACGCACACGTAGTCGGCGGCGGCCAGGCACTCCTCGGGCCGGATGGTCGGATGCACCCCGCCCCAGACCACGGGCGGGCCGCCGGCGGACTTGAGCGCCCGGGTGATCTGGGCGGCGTTGTCCACGTAGTTGGTCATCAGCGACACCCCGACCAGGGAACAGTCGGCGCAAAGACGCGTCAGCTCGGCCATGACCTGGTCCGGGTAGCGGGCCGGAGCGTCGAGCAGGGCGTCGCCCAGGGGATCGGGCAAAAGGATCAGGCGCACGGCCAGGCCTCGGGCCTTGAGATAGGCGGCGATGGAGCGCAGGCCGTAGGCGGTGATGTCGGGATAGGGGGAAATCAGGGCGACGCGCATGGCGTGATGTCCTTTGGCGCAACGTCGCGCTCACGGGTTGTGCGACGGCGGCGGTGGTCTGTCAAGGCAGGCGGCGGCCTGGGCTGTCGCGGCCGGGAGGCGTCACCACGAGGCTGCCTTGTAGGCCTTGTAGAAGTCGAGAATGTGCGGCGGGCAGCCGGCCACGAAGCGGGCCACGTTTCCCGGCCGGCGCACGTCAAAGGCCAGGGGCGCGGCGCAGGCCCCGAAGCACCACAGCGGGCCGGGCACGTTTCGCAGATTGACGGCCTGGGGCATGGGCACGCCCATATAGACCGTGTGGGGCGTGCCGGCGGCGAAGCCGTCCTCGGCGGCCAGCTTGTCCAGGGCGTGGCGCAAGGCCGACTGGCAGCCCTGGCAGGCCCCGCCCTCGATGACTCGCACGGAGGGATAGGCCCCCATGGAACTGAGCACCGGCCGGATGAAACGTCGGCGGCAGCGGTCCGGGTCGTCGCCGGCCAGGTCGATGGCGGCCAGGTCCGTCTCGCCCAGCCCCTCCTGGCGGGCCAGGCGCAGCATGGCCACCTCGTCGGCGGCGATGCCCATGAGGTCGGCGCAGACCGTATCCACGGCGCACACGTCGGCTCCGGCCACGATGACGTTCATGTCCGGCAGGCTGGAGCCGGACAGCGGCGCTTGCCCCTGCACGGCCCACAGCCCGTCCACCACGGTCAGCCGGGGCCGGATGGCCCGCAGGATGTCCACGATCTTGAGGTTGATGTCGTTGCGGTGAAACGGCATCCGCTCGTCGTCGAGGATGAGCCCGTACTGGTTTTTGATGCCCAGCGTCACCAAGGTATGCACATGGGTCTTCATCTTGGGCAGGTTGATGTAGACGTCGGCCTCAAGCACGGCCCGGGGCAGGGGCACGGGATCGAAAAGAAAGGCCCCGGGATTGGGGATCGGGACGGGCGGCTTAGCGTCGAAGGCGACAAGCCGCGCGCCTTCGGCTTCCAGGCGGCGCAGGAAGCCGGCCAGGCCGGCGGTGGCCTCCAGCAGGGACAGGCCCCAGCCCGGGTTGTCGCCCACGGCCACGGACCGCGCTCCGGCCCGGACAAGGAGCCGGACCATGGCCAGGATCACCCGCTCGTCGGTGACCACCGACCGGGGGCTGGCCGGATTGGGCCGCACGAGGTTGGGCTTGAGAAAGACCGACTTGCCGCTAACCAGCGCCGGCAGGTCGCAGCAGGCGGCCACGGCCCGTTCGACCAGTGCCGTCACGGCGGTCAAGCCGGCCTCGGTGTAGCGGTCCGGGGCCTCGCCGATTACGGCGTGGGCGAGTCCGACACAAGGGCGCGCCATGCGATCTTGCCTCCTGGGGTGCGGGGAAGGGCGTCGCGGATTTCGATGACCCGCGGCATTTTCAGGCGATGGAGCCGGCCGGACAGGAAGCGGCGCAGTTCGCCGGGGCTTAAGGACGCGCCGTTTTTCGGGGCGACCACGGCCTTGGCCGCCTCGCCGCGCAGGGCGTCGGCCACGGGAATGACCACGGCCTCGGCCACGTCCGGGTGCTGGCGCAAGGCCTCCTCGATTTCCACCGGAAAGACCTTCATGCCCCCCACCTTGAGCAGCATGGACTGGCGGCCGGCGAAGAAAAAGCGTTCGTCTTCGTCGTGAAAGACCTCATCGCCAGTGCGAAAGCGGCCGCCGTAGAGGCGAAATTCCGGCCGGGGCTCCTCGCCGAAATAGGCCGGGCACACGCCCGGTCCGGAAATCACCAGTTCGCCGGGTTCGCCGGGGGCACAGGGCGAACCGTCCTCGCGCACGACGGCCACGTCGTAGCCGGGCACGGGCCGGCCCAGGCAGCACGGGGCGTAGGCGTCGCCCGGCCGGTTGGCCAGGGCCACGCCCGTGGTTTCGGTGCTGCCCCATACCGGCAGGATCGACGCGCCAAAACGCTGCCGCAGGCCGACGGCCAGGGCCGAGGGCACGTGCATGCCGCCGGATTCGGCTACCCGCACGGTGGCAAGCGGATTGTCCGCCCCGGCCGGCAGGCGCAGCACGGTTTCGTAGATGGCGGCCACGGCCATGAGCGCCGTGACCTGGTGGCGAGAACAGGCCTCGGCCACGGCCCGGGACGAAACCCGGTCGCAAAGGACCATGGTCCCGCCCAGGGCCAGGGGGCGCAGCAAGGTCTCGTGGGGATGGACGAAGACCGGCATCATGCACAGGTGCACGTCGTCAGGGGTCAGGGCGAAAGCGTCGATGGCCGCCCGGGTGTTGGCCAAAAGGTTGCCCAGGGTCGTCACCGCGCCCTTGGGCGCGCCGGTGGTGCCGGAGGTGAAGTTCAAATAGACCGGATCGTGCGGCCCGACCCGGGGCAGGGCGGCCGGCATGGGGCCGGCGGCCAGCTCGGCCAGGGCCGGCTTGCCTGCCGGGGCGGTCCCGTCGCAGACCACCGTGGGCATGGGCGCGCCCTCGGGGTAGAGGGCGGCCAGGGCGGGCAGGTATTCGGCGGCCACGACCAGAACCGCCGGGGCCAGCCGGTCGAGGATGGCCCGGGTCACGTCTGGCGGCTGGTTGGGGTCCAGGGGGAAAAAGACGCCTCCAGCGGCGGCGGCGGCCAGGAAGGCGATGACGGCCTCGGGCGTTTTGCGGGCATAGACGGCCAGGCGCTGGCCCGGGGTCAGGCCCAGGTCGGCCAATCTGCCGGCCAGGCGCAGGGCGGCCTCGGCTAGGGCCTCGTGGGACACGGACGCGTCGCCGGCCAGGATGGCCGGCGCGCCGCCCCGGACCCCGGCGTTTCGGCGCAGCATCCCGGCCAGGGTTTCGTCATCTTGGACCATGGCCCAACATACTGCATGAAAAAGAATTATGGCAAGGCATTCCGGGGGCCTCGGGACGATTGCCGGGCCGAACGTTCCGGTATACATGCAGTGCGCGAGGGCAAGGCGCGTTGGCCCGAGCCGCTAGACGCATGAGACGGACGCGCGGAGAGTTTATGAGACAGTACCATGGCTATCCCGGATTCTTGGCTGCTTTGCTGCTGTTTTGCCTGATGTTGTCGGCAGCCGGCCCGGCCGGCGCGGCCAAAGCTGATGACGACGGCAAACCGCTGAAAACCGGGGTCACGATAACGGGCATCGTCGAAGAGGACTATACCGACGGCCTGCTCGTCACTACCGAGGACGGCACCAGCTACATGGTGCTGACCCCGGAAGAAGTGAGCCTGGAGCAGGAGGAGGCCTTTCACAAGAAGTACAAGGGCCAGTCCGTGACGCTCACGGGCAATGTCTTTCGGGATGAAGACGGGTCGCTCAGTCTGTTTGTCATGAGCTTGCCGGCCAAATAGGCTTGTCTGGCACAGTCGTCCGTCCGCGAAAGGGATCGTATCCCGTGTTGGCGGGCGCGGGTTCCCGGCCAGCCACGGTTGGCGATTGCCCTGGCGGCGCGTTGGCGGTAGGTTGGGACGGACGATGGGGATTTTCAGTGCTTGGATCCGAATCGACCGACTCGGAGCATGGGCGTTACGTCTTGCACGCCTTTTCCTGCCTGAATGTTGTCGCGGGGCTGCCTGTCCCCAGAAGCATCGTCCCAGGGTGTCGGCTTCCTGGAGGGGCTATTTCCGCCTGGTTGGCGTGAAGACCCGCAGAAGGCCAAGAAACGCGGCGGCAAGGTCTTTCCAGGCCCAGCCCCAGAGGTTGGCATTGTAGCCTTCCTTATAGGCGCCCTGGGTATGAAGCGTCATGTTGTCGCCTCGGCGGCCAATGAGGCTCGATGGGCCAACTTCAGGCCTGGGCTGCTCGGAAGGCGCGGCGGATGCGGTTTCCGCCTGCTGCTCTGGCGTGTATTGCAGATTCAAGGGGCCTTTCAATGGCTTGTCGAGCATGGTCGCTCCTTGCCGGGGCAGCGTCAAGGCATGTCCAGCCTGGGATGATCTCTTCCTAGAAGCGAACCCGCTATTTTGCAAGCGCTTCCCGTAGACGACGGTTGACCCGCACCGACTCGCCGGGTCGGCGAACACGAGGTAGCCATTTTCATGACTAGCGAGACGTTCAGACGCAATACTGGCCTGATGTGCTTTCTGCTGTTGGCTAGGCATTACGGTATAGACTTGACCATGGACAGCCTCTCCCACCATTACGGGATTTACGACGAGGCGGTCTCCATGAAGCAGTTGCTGCGCATGGGCAAGGATAACGACTTCAAGACGCGCCAGACCAAACTCAGTTGGAAAAAACTCT
Organism: Solidesulfovibrio magneticus str. Maddingley MBC34; assembly: GCA_000307955.1. Taxonomy (GTDB): domain Bacteria; phylum Desulfobacterota; class Desulfovibrionia; order Desulfovibrionales; family Desulfovibrionaceae; genus Solidesulfovibrio; species Solidesulfovibrio magneticus_A. Next base: position 8,904 of record ALAO01000050.1, read on the forward strand.
TTTTTCTCGGCAACGTATTTCCGCTCATCGCCCGACTGCGCAGCGGCAAGCATGTCATCATTTCCGGTGTTCGCGGCGAATATAGGGGAGGAGACGTTGCGATCGTCGATCCGAGTCTTGGGACGCTGGAATTTCAGTTTCTTGATCAGGCGGTCATAGAAGCCCAATGGGATGGGGACGCCATCCTGTTCAAGAAAGTCTACACCACCAAGGATACCCGCAAACCGTTCGGACTTGACTGGTTTATCCCCGAGATCGCTCGGCACAAGTCCCTGTTCCGTGACGTGGCGTTGGCCACGGTTTTTGTCAACATCCTGGCGATCGCATTTCCTGTCTATATCCAGCTGGCCTTCGACAAGGCCGTTGGCCATCGAGCCCTTTCAACGCTGCTTGTTTTGTCCGTCTCCATGATCGCGGTGACGGTTTTCGACCGGGTGCTGCAGTATCTCAAAGACTTCATCATCCTTTTTGCCACCAGCAAGATAGATCTGCGCCTCGACAAGACCATCTTCAGCCATATTTTACGGCTGCCCATCGATTTTTTTGATTTCACGCCTATTGGTCTCATTACTCGGTATATGTTTCAAAAAGAACGCATTCGGGAATTCATGACCGGTTCGCTTTTGACGACGCTGTTCGATCTCAGTACTATTATCGTGGTGCTTCCCGTGCTGTTCTTCTATTCTTGGAAGATGACCTTCATCGTTGTGGCGATGACCTCCCTTGTTACCCTGATCATGTTCGTGACCATGAAGAGTTTTCGTTACGCGATGCACCAGTTGCAGCACGCCGAATCCGTGAAAAATCGCTACATGGTTGAAACCCTGCGCGGCATGGGCACCATCAAGGCCCTGGCTCTCGAACCGACCCGCTTCAGACGCATCGAGGCCGACGCGGCCCAGACCATTTCGCGGAATTTCCAGATCCGCAAGCTCTCCCTGAAGGTTCGGGGCTTCAGCGAATTTCTTCAGGCCCTGCTCCGCGTCGTGCTCATCTGGTACGGCTGCCATTTGGCCATTGACCAAGAGATGACCCCCGGCGGCCTCATTGCTTTCGTCATGCTCAGCAACCTGATCACCGCGCCGATGTGCAAGATCGTTTCCCTGCTCCACGAATACCAGGAAGTCGCCGTGTCCGTGGGCATGCTCGGCCTCATTCTCAATCGCCCTACTGAACAGTCCTACAACGTCAGGGGGCTCACGTCGCCTATCGCCGGTTCCATCGGCATTGAACGCGTGACCTTCCGCTACGCGGCCAGCGCGCCTCCTGCCCTGACCGACATCTCCCTGTACTTTCCGGCGGGCTCCATCATCGGCGTCGTGGGCCGTTCCGGCTCAGGCAAATCGACCCTGACGCGGCTTATCCAGGGACTCTATCCCCTGCAGCAGGGGCGCATCACTTTTGACGGCACGGACATCAGGGACTTCGATCTTGCCCACATGCGCCGCTCCATCGGCGTGGTGCTTCAGGAGAGTTTCCTGTTCGAGGGCACCATCCGGGAGAACATCGCCGTCACCAAACCTTCGGCCACTTTCGAGGAAATCGTTTTCGCCGCGCGCATGGCCGGGGCCGACGAATTCATCCAAAACCTGCCCAACGGCTACGACACGCCGCTTTTCGAGGGCGGCTCCAACCTCTCCGGCGGCCAGCGCCAGCGGGTGTCCATCGCCCGGACGCTGTTGACCCAGCCTTCCATCCTCATCCTGGACGAGGCCACCAGCGCCCTGGATGCCGAGTCCGAGACGATCATCCAGGCCAACCTCACGGCCATCGCCCACGGCCGCACCATGCTCATCGTGAGCCACCGCCTGTCCATGCTCACCATGTGCCATTCGATCATCGTGATGGAGAAGGGCCAGATCATCGGCAACGCCCCCCATGAGGAACTGCTGCGCGCCTGTCCGCTCTACGCCAACCTCTGGTACATGCAAAACCGCCACATCATGGGAGAGCTGCAGGGCCGGGCCTGAGCGCCCAGGCTTTGCGTCACGCCCGGCGCGGGTCGAGAAGACACGCCGCAGTCGTGGCTTTTGTCCATAATACGGTCGCATTTTGGGGGAACGACGCTTGTTGTCCCCGGGAAGCCCCGGCGCGCCGCGTGAAGGACCAGCCGTCCTTGCGGCGCGGCGGGGTTTTTCCGGATTCAGGGGGCGTCCAAGCGCGCGGAGGTGAGGTGTGTATCTGGCCGCCGATGACCCGGCCGGGGGGCGCGGGCCTGGCGAAGCGTCACGCCGGTCTCATGCGGTGTTCTGGCGCGTCCGGGCCAGGGCGACGCCCTAGGCCGGCCGCTTAGGTCAGACCGACCTGGGCCTTTTGGGCCCGCAGTTCCTTGCGCCATTGCAGGGTCAGGAAACCGAAGGGCACCAGGGCCAACACTTCCGGGATTTCGCGGACGCCGAACCGGCAGGTGGCGAAGTAGAGCGCCGCGCCGGCCAGGCAGGCGGCGGCGATGCGCCACATGGACTTGAGGTCGATGATGCGCATGGTGGCCTGGCAGTAGGTGGTGGTGGTCACGGCCACGGCCGCCTTGGTGATGAGCATGGCCAGGCACGTCCCCAGCAGCGGGTCCATGGGAATGAGCGTGGCGCACAGGGCGAGGTTTAAGGCCAGGCCGCCGATGTAGACGAAAAGCAGCAGGCGCTGCTTGCCCTGGCTCATCATGAGGTAGGCGGCGAGATTGTGGACGAAGCCGCAGATGATGGTGCCGACGAGCCATTTCTGCATCCACATGGCGTCGTTGTAGGCCCCGCCGTAGATGAGTCCGATGAGGCGGTCGGACTCGATAAACAGCACGAACATGATGGGAATCGACGCGCCGATGAGCCAACGCACGGAGTTGTTGGCCAGGCGGCTGAATTCGCTTTTGTTGCTTTTCCACAGCCGCACGAACAGCGGGTAGAGGATGCTGCGCAGGAGCAGGTTGGACACCAGGATGGAGATGCCGTCCACCAGCTCCCAGGTGACGCTGTACTGGGCCACCTTGGTGGGGCCGGCCTGGTTTTGCAGGAAGTAGAGGTTGGCCTTGTTGTAGAGGATGGCGGCCAGGGCCATGAGCACGAAGACCGTGCCGTTTTTGGCCGTGGCCCAGGTGCGGGCCAGGGACTTGCGCTTGAGGGATAAACCGTCGAAATTGGTGAATTTGAGCGCCATCCAGACGCCGCCCACGAGGTTGACGACGTTTTCGATGAGCTTGAACAGCGCAATCCAATGCGGCGCGGCCCCCAGGGACAGCAGCGCGATGGCGTAGCCGTAGCCAAGGATGCCGGCCACCACCCGGATGCGGCCCTCGATGTCTTGCCTGCCCTCCACCCGGATGGCCACGAAAAAGGAACTGGCGATGGCTTCCAGGCCCACGCCGGCCGAGATGACCAGCACGAGGTTTTTCAGCCCCGGCGTGTAGCCCTGCCACTGGATGAAGATCGCGACGCCGAGCCACCCGGCCACCAGGAGCGCGCCCTTGAGCAGCGTGTACTGGGCCAGGATGTCGCCCTTGTGGCTGAACTTCTTGCACAGCGAGGAGACCAGCGGCTGGTTGAGGCCGAATTCGCCGAGAAAGAGAATGATGGAGGCCAGGCCGAAGGCGACCATGAATTCGCCGTAGTCGCTGGACGACAGCCGGGCGAGGTAGATCAGGAAAAAGGTGTGCAAGCCGTCGTGGATCCATTGCGCGCCGGCGAGCTGGAGAAATTTGGAAAGGATGCCGTAGGACGGCTTGGACGCTTTGCTGGGCTCGGGAGATTTGGGGGGCATCGGGTGTTCCCCCTTCCGGCCGCGCGGGGCGGCCGGAAGGGAAGTTCAGGCGGTACGACTAGCGGCCCTTGGTCTTTTTCTTGGCGGCCTTGCCGGTCTTCTTGGCCGGTTTCTCGGCGGCGGGTTTGGCGGCCTTGGCGGCCTTGGCCGGTTTGGCTTCGGCGGTCGGAGCCGGTTTGGCGGCCTTGGCCGGTTCGGGCGCGGCCACGGCCGGCGGCAGGTCCACCTTCACCACGGGATCGCTGATGCCCTTGGTGGCCGGGGCGGTCTCGATGCGCGGGGCCGGCACGGGCTCAGGGGCCGGCTCAGGAGCCGGCTGCGGCTCGGGCGCAGGCTCGGGAGTCGCTTCAGGCTGCGGCTCGGGCGTCGGCTCGGGAGCCGGCTCCGGTTCCGGCTGCGGCTCGGGAGCCGGCGTGGGTTCTGGTTGCGGTTCCGGCTGGGCCACCGGTTCCGGGGCCGGCTCAGGAGCCGGGGCCGGTTCGGGCTGGGGCGCGGGCGTCGGTTCAGGTTCCTTCTCCGGCTGCGGCGCAGGTTCGGGAGTCTTCACCGGTTCGACAGCCGGTTCGGCCGCCGCCTGGGGCGCGGGAGCCGGGGCCGCCTTGGCGCCGCCACCGCAGCAGCCGCGCGGGGCGCACTGGATGAACGCGCCGAATTTCTCCAGCTCGTCCACCCGGCAGCTCCAGACCAGTTTGTCCTTGTAGTAGATGGCGTCGGGGCAGCCGTCACACATGTTCTGGCGGCCGTCGTCGAAGAGGTCGCAGGGCTGGATGACCATGATGGACTGGATGTGGACGGGCTTGGTCCACAATTTGGGCTTCAGCAGCAAGCGGCCGAAAATCTTGCGCAGGCTCTTGTTGAAGGGCGTAAGGAAGATGAGCTTTTGCAGCCAAGCCGTCCAGCAGGGCCGGGTGTAGGCCAGATAGGTGCCGAACAGCACGTGGTGGAAGGCCTGCATCCATTCGGCGAACTTGGCGTCGAGGTAGCCGAGGATTTCGTCCTTGGTGCCGGCGCGCAGCGTCAGCAGCCACTTCATGGTGCGGGGATCCTCGGTGCCGTTCAAATAGGCGCAGGGCTCGTGCTCGGGATAGGCCAGCCGGATGGCGTCGGCGATCTCCTGGGAGACGATGTCCTCGTGGTTTTCCTGATGGTCGAGCTGGTAGACGAGGTTGCCGACGTCCACGGGCTTGCCGTTGGCGAACACGTCGAAATCGCCGCGTTTTCTGGCCGAGCGGAACAGGATGTAGACCATGGTCTGGACCAGGTCGATGTGCTCGTGGGCCCAGCGGGTGAGCATGGGGATGTCGGGCAGCGTGTCGCGGTAGATGGTGGCGTTAAAGGAACACGACACCGTGCCGCCGCTGTGCTCGTGGATCATCTCGGCGAGCTTGAGGCGCAGTTCGCACAGGTCTTTTTCCGAAGCGCCCTTCCAACCGGGGCGGTTTTGGTGGGAGTCCACATGCATGGTGAACCCGACCACGCCGGCGGCGGTCAGTTCGCGCACGAGCTCCGGGGTCAGCGCCTGGCCGTTGGAATTGATGATGGGCTTCCAGCCCTGGGCCGCGACGTAACGCACCAGGGGGACGATGTCGGGGTAAATAAGCGGCTCGCCGCCGGCAATGGAGATGCCGTCGGTGCGACGCATCTTTTTGACCTGCTCCAGATCGCGGATGACGTCGGCCAAGGGCTTGTGGCCGAAGGGATCGTTCTCGCGGTAGCAGCCTTCGCAGTACAGGTTGCACTTGGTCGTCGGCTCAAGCCAGGTGATGGCGTTGTCGGCCAGGTTCCAGGGCATCCGGTAGTACAGATGCGGCGTCAGCGGGCGTTTTCTCATGGCGGTTGCATCCATTGGGCAGGGTATTTGCCGCTTTGGCGGCGACTCGGCGTTTGCGTTACCGCAAATGGCCGGGGCTGGCAACCGCGACGCCCGGGAATGGCGCGTTTTCAGGGCCACAAGGGGTATGCGCGACGGCCCGGATGCCGTCCGGGCCGCTGGGGAAGAAGGGGGGAAAAGCTAGAAGCCCTTATCCAGCGCGCCGACGATGGCCCCGGGCGCGCCGCCGGCCGTGCGCGGCATGAAGCGGCCCAAAAGCGGCACGCGCCGTGCCGCCTCGCGGAAGGCGGCCGAGCGGCGCAGATTGACCACGAGCAGGGTGAGGATCATGACCGGGAAGGGGGCGATCTGGAACAGCGTGCCGGAAAGGCCGGGCAGCACGTCCTGCAGGGCAATGCCCGAGACTTGGATGGCGGCGAAGAACAGCGCCCCAAGGGCCACCCGCACGGGCTTCCAGCCGCCGAAGATGACAATGGCCAGGGCGATCCAGCCCGCGCCTTCGCAGCCCTGGGGATGGCCCCAGCCCGGCTTGACGGCCAGGGAATAAAAGCCGCCGGCCAGCCCGCCAAGGGCTCCGCCAAGAAGCGCGCAGCCAAACTGCACCTTCCTCACGGCCAGCCCACGCGCGGCGGCTGCCGTCGGGGCCTCGCCCACGGCCCGCACCACCAGCCCCGGCCGGGTGCGCATGAGGAAAAACCAGACCACGGCCACGGCCACGAGGCTTAACAGCACCACCGGGCTTTGGCGGAAAACGGCCGGGCCGATAAGCGGCAGGTCGGACAGCCCCGGGATGGACAACGCGCCAAGATCTGGGCCGGGCTGGCGGGCCTGGGCATGGCCCATGAAATAGGCCAGCTCGCGGCAAAAAAGGGTAAGCACAAAGCCTACGGCCAGTTCCGACGCGCCGAGAAAGAGCCCAAAGACGGCCAACACGGCGGCGATGGCCGCGCCGGAGCCGGCCCCGGCGGCGAGCCCCAGCCACGGGTCGCCCGTGGCCCGGGCGGCGGCAAAAGCGGCCATGGCGGCGAAAAGCACCGTGCCGTCCATGGACAGGTTGATGACCCCGGCCCGCTCGGACACGGTTTCGCCCAGGGCGGCCAGAATCAGCGGCGCGGCGGCGAACAGCACGGCTCCGAGCAAGGCGGCGGCGTAATCGAGCGTCATGACCGGCCTCCGCCGAGTCCGGCCGGCAGAATGCGCCGGGCGGCGAAAAGGGTCAGCACCAGCACGCCCTGGACCACGCCGGCCAGGGAGGAATCCAGCGACAACGACAGCGGCAGTTGGATGGAGCCGACGGTGAGCACGGCGAAAAACAGGCAGGCCAGGGGCAAGAAACGCAGGCTGCCCGAGGCCAGCAGCACGGCCATGATGGCGGTGTAGCCGTAGTTGCCGGAAATCGACGGGATAAGCCGGTGGTAGAGGCCGGCCACCAGGATGCCGCCGGCAAGGCCGGCCCAAGCGCCGCCGATGGCCATGGCGGCCAGCATCCGGCGCTTGGGCGAAAGGCCCAGGCGCTCGGCGGCCATGGCGTTTTGGCGCACGGCGGACAGGGTCAGGCCGAAAAAGGTGCGATGGAGCAGCCAGGCCACGAAAAAGAAGGCGGCCACGGCCAGGACAAGGCCCCACAGGCTCATGGGCTTGCCGCCCAGGGCCGGCAGCCACAAGGCGGCGGGCAGCGGCTCGGTGCCGGACATGGAAGCCATGCCCGGGCGCTTCCAGGGGCCAAGGATCAGCCACAGCGACACGCCCATGGCCACGAAATTGAGCCCCAGGCCGGAGAAGATTTCATGGACCCGGCCGTGGGTGCGCAGCACGCCCGAGAGTAGCGCCCAGGCCATGCCGCCGACCATGGCCGAGACGAGCGAGCCGGCCACGGCCAGGTCGCCCGGCAGGCCGCCGGTGAGGCCGAAATCGCGCAAAAACCAGAGGCAAAAGACCGAACCCAGGGTGATCTGGCCTTCCACGCCGATGTTCCAGAGGTTGGCGGCAAAGGTGACGCACAGGGCCGCGCCGCATAAAAGCAGCGGGACCAACGCCGAAAGCGTGCGCAGCCAGGCCTGGCCAGAGCCCAGGCCGCCGTCGAGCATCACGGCCAGGGTGTCGATGGGCGGCGCGCCGGCGGCGGCCACGATGGCGAGCGTCACACCCAGGGCCAGGGCCAGGGACAGGCCGGCCCGGCGCAGGAAAGCGGCGCGGTCGGTCATTGGGACATCTCCCCCGGGGCCAGGCGGCCGGTCATGAGGTCGCCCACGCAGCCGGCGTCAAAGACGCCGGCCCGCAGGTCGGCGACCAGGGCGCGGTTGTAGAAAACGAGGACGCGCCCGGCCTGGGCCAGGAGTTCGTCGAGATCCTCGGAGAAAAAGACCACGGCCGCGCCGCCGGCGGCGCGCTGGCGGAAATGGTCCCAGATCTGGGCGATGGAGGCGGCGTCCAGTCCCCGGGTGGGGTTGTCGGCCAGAAGCAGGCGCGTGTCGTCGGGCACAAGCGACAGGAGCAGGCGCTGCTGGTTGCCGCCGGAGAGCCGGGCGGCCGGGGCGTCAGGCTGGTTGGTCAGGCGGAAGCGGCCCACGCAGCGCTCCTCGAAAATGGTCCGGGCCTCGTCGCGCCGGTCCGGGAAGGCCAGCCGCACATGGTCCAGGAGGGTGAGCCCCGGGAAAAGTCCTTCTTCCATGCGCGAGGCGGGCAGGTAATGGACGGCGGCGTCGAGAAACCGCTTGTGGGGCTTGCCGGCCAGTTCCCGGCCGCCGAGGCGAACCGAGCCGGCCACGGCCGGGGCGATGCCGGCCAGTCCCCGCAGAAAGGCTTCCTGGCCGCCGCCGGAAACGCCGGCCACGCCGACGATCTCGCCCGGGCGCACGTCCAGGGAAAACGGTTCGAGCACGAGTTTCTCATCCGCAATGACGACGTCGCGCGCGGTAAGCAGGCTCTCGCCGCCACTGGCGGTCGGCCGGGGCGGGGCGGCGGTCTGGCAGGCCCCGTCGGCCCCGAACATGGCCCCGAGCAGGGCCTTGGGGTCCAGCGGCGCGGTGAAATGCCCGACCACCTTGCCCTGGCGCAGCACCGTAGCCTCGTCGCACAGCTCCCTGGCCTCGGCCAGCTTGTGGGTGACCAGCACCACGCAGCGCTGCCCGTCGGCCACAAAAGCCCGCAGCACGTCGAAAAGGGCCGCCTTCTGGGCCGGGGAGATGCCGGAGGTGGGTTCGTCGAGGATGAGCAGGCGCACGTCGCGGTCAAAGAGGCGAGCCAGCTCCAGATGCTGGCGGGCGGCCACGCTGAGGCTGCCGACCGGCGCGTCCGGGGGGAGATCGAAACCCATGCGACGGCATACGGCGTCCAGCCGCTCCCGGGCCTGGCTTCGGGATAGGACCGGGCCGCCGCCCAGGGCGAAGTTCTCCCACACGGCAAGCGGCGGGAAATCCAGCGGGTCCTGGGCCAACATGCCGATGCCGAGCCGGCCGGCCCCGTCGGGGTCCAGACGGGCATAGGCCGTGCCGTCCACGGTGATGGTGCCGGCGTCCGGGGCCAGGACGCCGCACACCACACGCATGAGCGTCGATTTCCCGGCCCCGTTCTCGCCCAGGATGCCGTGGACACGGCCCGGCGCGAAGCGCGCCGTCACGTCGTCGTTGGCGGCAAGCGCGCCGAAACGCTTGACGATATGGGACAGCACGACGTCCACGGGCAATCCTTTCCTGGCAGCGTCCCCCTACTTGGAGGCGCTGGCTCCGTCCATGCCGCGCAGCAGCTGCGGGCAAAACCAGATGTCCTTGTCGGCGGCCGTCGCGCCGGCCTGCACAAAGACCGCGCCGTCCTGGTATTCCAGAGGGCCGGCATAGAGATTGACCTTGCCCGAGCCGAGGTCGGCGATGAACTGCGACAGGGCCTTTTTGGCCTCGGGGGACAGGGCGTCGCCTTCGGTGAAGCCGATGGGGCTTTTGTCCGGGTCGTTTAAGGCGGCGAAATCCGGGGCCAGCCATTCAAAGGACGGCTTGTAGGTTCCGGCGGCCACGGCCTTGGCCACGTTCAAAAGGGGCGGACCCCAGTTGAAGTAGGGCGCGCCCAGACAGACCTCGGGCGCGGCCTGGCAGGCCAGCTTGTAGTCGTAGGGCAGGGCGTAGACGTCGGCCCCGGCCTTTTTGCGCGCCCCGGCCACGGTCAGGGCCTCGGGGGTGTCGATGCCGGAGATGACCACGTCGTAGCCCTGGTCAAAAAACGATCCGGCCACTTGGTTGGGGTCCGAGGTCACGCCCGGAATGTTGAACCAAAAGCCGATCCAGCTGACCTTGAAGGACAGGTCCTCGGGCTTTTTGCCGCGCACCTTTTCCCAGGCGTAGCGCGCGCCGAGATAGGCGGCGTTGGCCAGGCGGCGGGTCTCGTCATTGATCAGCGGCCCAAGGAAGCCGATCTTGCCGGTCTTGGTGGTCATGGCGGCGGAAAAACCGGCCATCATTTTGGCGTATTCCATCTTGGAAAAGACGTTGCCCAGGTTTTTTGGGGCCTTGCCGGTCAGCGCGTCGTCGCCGGAGAGGTGGACGAACATGAGGTCGGGATGGGCTTCGGCGGCCTCGCGGATGCCGTCCTTCATGTCGTCGGAGCCGGCCAGGATCAGGGTCGCGCCCTTGGCGGCCAGATCGTCCACGAGCTGGGGAATGGTGACGCCGGGCCGGTCGGCCGGGTTGACCTTGTCGAGATAGAGCATTTTCGCGCCGGGCAGCTTGGCCTCGACGTATTTGCCGCCCTCGTACTGGGCCTGGCTGTAGCCTTTGTCGTTGTAGGGGCCGACGAGCAACATGCCGAAGGTGAGCGGTTTGTCCGCGGCCAGGGCCGAGCCGGCCAGGACGGCCAAAAGGGCGGCAACGGCCGCCAGGATGGAAAGGCGACGCATGGGGTTCTCCTTGGGCTGGGATTGGCGTGGGCGCACTGTAAAAAAACCGGAAACTTTATGCCAGGGGCCGTGGTCAGGAACGGCCCGGCAGACGGCCGTCGCGCAAAAAGGCGTCGATGAGGCCGAAGACATCCTGGTTGCCGCAAAAACGGCCGCCGGCAATACGCTGGCGCATGGCCGGCAGGGCGGCTTCGAAATCCGGGATGAGTCCGGGCTCCAGCCGCTCCATGGAGGCGGCCTTTCCGTAGCCCAGGCGTTCCAGGTAGATGGCGTTTAACTGCTGCTCGAAGGCCCCGGCCACCGGGAAGGACAGGACCGGTTTGCCGTAAAAAAGGGCCTCGCTCATGAGATTGTGGCTGCCGCCGCAGATGACGTAGGCGCAGGAGGCGAGATCGTCAAGAAAGCCGTCCTCGGAGTAGCTGCGAAAGGTCAGATTGCCATCAACTTTGTCCACCTTGTAGCCGTAGACCCGAAATTCCCGGTCAATGGTCTTGAGGTAGGGGGCAAAGGCGTCGCAGATGCCGCAGCTTTGGTAGACGAGGATGTGCCCGCCCTGGCTTGGGCTGCGGTCGATGACGCTCTGGCGCAGGATGGGCGGGGCGACGATGGCCCTGGCCCCGGGCTTGGCCGGAGGCTGGAAAAACGAGATGGCCAGATAGTCGGAGCAGGCGGAAAAAAGAAACCGGATGGAGGCCCGGATGCCCAAGTAGTCGGGATACAGCCGCCAGGGCACGGGGTGGTCGCAGCAGGAAATGACGTGCTGGTGGTCGATGGACAGGCAGGGGATGCCGGCGCGCTTGGCGGCGATGGGCACGAAATATTCGTAGTCGGAAATGGCGGCGTCGGGTTTGAAGTCGGCGATGAGCCGGGCCAGGCGGGCCAGTTCCGAGGGGCGTTTGATCAGCGTGCGGGCGGCGAGCTTCAAGGTCGCCGGGGTGTCCAGGCGCTGATTCTTGTAGCGGGTGCCGGGATTTTCGAAGCGTTCGACCCGGAATTCGCGGGACAGCAGGCCCGCCCCTTCCTCGCTGGAGACAAAGAGGAATTCATGGCCCAGGGCGGCCAGCCGCCGGGCGAGAATGAGGGCGCGTATGGCGTGTCCGTGCTGGGTGCCGTGGACGCCGTAGAGGATGCGGGCCATGGTGTGGTGTCGCGTCTCCGATGGAAATTTGGGGCGCTGCCGGCGGCGCGCGGCGGCCGGAGGTGGGGCAGCACTAAACGGCTAGCGGGCCGGCGTCAACAGGGGAGGGGCGGCTGTTTCCTCTTGGGCATGAGGGCCTGATGGCCGTTGCCGTCGGCCGGCGGATGTTGCGGCTTGGCGTCGGCCGGCGTATGGCGAGGATGGTGGACTGTTTTTTGCTAGGTTTGGCCCTGCGTTTATAACCCGCCGCCCGAGGCGGCGAACTGGGAGGATGATGCCATGGACACGAGGCATCGCGTTGTTATCGGAGCGCTTCTGGCGGCCTTGCTGCTGCCGGCGGCGGTCGTGGAAGCCAAGAAGGGCCAGCAGCAAGGCCAACCCATGGGGCAACAACAGATGCAGCCCATGGGCCAGCAAGGGCAGCAACAAGGCCAGTCCTACGGCCCCCCGGGTTACGCCGGGCCCAAGGGACAAAACCAGAATCCGCCCTACGGGCCGCCGGATTACGCCGGCCCGAAGAACGGACAGCAACAGGGCCAGAATTGGCAAAATAACGATATGCCGCCAGGTCAGGCCAAAAAGCATCACAAGAAAGCCAAGAAGCACGGTCCCCCGGACCACGCTCCAGCCTGGGGCTACCGCAACCAGCAGTAGCGCGTCACGGCAAACGGCCGCCGCTCCCGCAGGGGAACGGCGGCCGTCTCACTGTCGCTTTCGTCTTCCGGTTCAGTCCCGGATGACCCGCGTCACCACGCCGCCCCAGCCGACCTTGTAGCGGATGCCGCGCCAGGACATGGTGTTGGTGGTAAAGGTGCGGCCAAAACACCAGCCCAACATGCAAAAGGTGGCGGCGTAGCCGCGCAGCCAGGCCAGCACGCCGACCGGACGCGGGGAGAGCGACCGGAAACACAATCCCAGGCCGGCGAAGGCGGCCAGATACGCGACCGACCACGCCGCGCCCGCGCCGCAGCCCGCGCCAAGGGCCCAGGCCGCGAGCATCACCACGGCGGCCACCGGCGGCGCGGACAGCAGCAGCACCGCCGCGATGGAGACGATCCAGCCGGGCGGGATGCAGAACTTCAAATAGAGCAGCTGGCGCGTGAGCCAGTCGTCCCAGCGGGCCAGGGACACCTTTTTTAGCGGCGTGTGCAGGCAGGCGGGGGCCACGGGCCAGGCGGCCACGCCGAAGGTGTGCAGGTGCGGCCCCATGGAGAAATCGTCCACGATATTCTGGCCCCAGAGCCTGGCCAGCCCGAACCGGTCGAAGGCCTGGCGCGACACGGCCATGGCCCCGCCCCAGGGCTGGGTGATGGCCCGGATGGGCTGGAGCAGATGCAGGGCCAGGCAGGTGACGGCCATGCCAACCGTGGCTGTGGCCCCGTCGCCGGGCACGACCTTGTGGAAGCCGCTGGTCATGGGCGCGTCGCCCCGGGCGATGGGGGCCACGAGGTTGGTGACGAAATGCCGGTCGGCCACGTGGGTGGAGTCGCAGAAGACGAACACGTCGGCGGTGTGGACGGCGCGCAGGCCGGCCAGGATGTTGTGGTTTTTCTGGCCGCAGGCTTCGGCCCGGCCGGCCACGACCACCTGGACCCGGGGATCGGCCCCAGCCACGCCGGCGACGAGATCGGCGGCCGGATCGGCCGCCTCGGCCACCACGAACACGGCCAGGAAATCGGGGTAGTCCTGGTCGATCAGCGAGGCCACGGCCTCGCGCATCCCGGGCGTGTCGCCGGTGACGGGCACGATGACCGCCGCCCGGGGGTAGGCCTGGGGCATGGGCTCCGGGCCGTCGCCGCCGCGCACGTGCTTGCGCCCGAGCAGGAACAGGGCGGCCAGCACCACGAGCTGGGCGGCCATGACGCCGAAAACGAATCCCTCCACGCATCCTCCAAAAGCGGCCGGCGGCCGCCAGATAATTCTATTCAACCTCTATAACAAAGAAGAGACCCTCACGGCCTCTTCGTCCATCGCCCATATTCCCCCATGCGGGGTTTCCAAAGGGGCTCAGCCCCTTTGGCC
>ALAO01000051.1 GCA_000307955.1 Solidesulfovibrio magneticus str. Maddingley MBC34
GGCCGCCGGAGGCATTCTTCCTTCTCTCTCCCTCAATCATCCCGGGCCATGCCGACGGCCGGTTTGGGGCTGGCGGGGCCGGCGGGGCGGGGATATTCGCGGTTGTAGAGCTTGCGGTAGAGCTTGCGCCCTTCCTCGAAGCCGGGGCTGAGTTCCAGGGCTTTTTCCACGCTCACCTTGGCCGACTCCACGTTGCCCATGAAATAGTAGGCCTTGGAGATGTTGAAATGGATGTTCTCGTCCTCGGGCGTGAGGGTGAGCGCCTGGGTGTAGGCATGGAGCGCTCCGGCAAGGTCGCCGCTTTTGCGAAGCTTGACCCCCAGGGAATTGAAGGGGTTGGGCGAGAGCGGATCGTATTTGAGGATCTCGATGAACAGTTCCTTGGTCTCTTCCAGGCGGTTGAACTGGGCATGGACCTCGGCGGCCTTTTGCAGGTAACGCTTGAATTCGTCGAGTTCGCCCTTGGCCTTGTAGGCGTCGGCCAGCCCTTTGTAGGCTTCGGCGAAGAGGTCGTTTATCTTGATGGCCTTTTTGAAGGCGATGATGGCTTGGCCGAATTTCTGGCGCACCAGGCAGCGGCAGCCCATGTCGTAGTATTTTTGGGCCTGGCTTTGTTCGGAGATGATTTCCTCGAAGGCCTCGATGGCGTCGTCGAAGTTGCCGGCGGCCATCATGTCCCGGGCGTCGGCGATCTGCTGGCGCTCGATTTCCGTGACCCGCTCCACCTGGCAGCCGCGCAGCACGTGCTTGGCGAAGGTGTCTTCGGAGTACGGGCGCAGGATGTAGCCGGCGCAGCCCTGGGCGATGGCGTCGAGGACCTGTTCGCGGCTGGTGTTGGCCGTGACCATGACCACCGGCACGTCGCGCAGGCGCAGGTCGCGGCTCGCGGCGCGCAAGAACTGCATGGCGTCCATGTCCTCGATGTGGCTGTCGACGAGCACCATGTCGGCATGGTTGGCGGACAGGAAGGCCAGGGCTTTTTGGCCCGAGGCGAAGACCTCCACCCGTTGGGGTCGAAACGAGGCCAGGGAGCGCCGGTCACGCCTAGCGTTGTCCTCGTTTTTGGAGACGATGACGACGGTGTCGAAGAGGATTGGCGAAAATTCCATGATGGACGCCCCTTGGGTTCGCGCGTCAGGAGGCTGCCGGCGCGTGCCGCTCGAAATACCAGGTCCGCAGCGCCGCGAGATCAGGCGTGTCGGGCAATTGGTCAAAAAGACCCTGGACATGGCCGCGCGCGAAAAACTGCTTTCGAGTCCAGGGATAGGCCATGTCGTTGATCCAGCTGAGGATCAGCAGGGCGAAGTCGGTGGCGGAGACCATGTTTTCGTAGCTGCCCAGCCGGCCGGTCAAAATGTCCTCGACGATGGCCGGGCTGTAGCGGCCGGTGTCGGGTTGGCCGAGGAACACCACGTCGTCCTTGGGGCCGTCGGCCTGGAAATGGTCGAGCATGACCCGGACGATGTCGAGCTTGTCGGCGTCGCGGACCAGGCGCGACAGGGTCAGCGCCTCGGGATCGTCGCCAGAAAGCAGGGCGGCGGGCAGGAGGCGGCGGTTGTGCACGACGATGGCCGTGCGCACCAGGGTGCGGTCGCGGGGGGACAGTTCGCCAAGGCCGTCGTGGCGAGACAGCGTCGCCGTGCCCAGGCGGGCGTGGTTGACGCTTTGGGGGTCGCTGAAGGTCTTGTAGCGCCGGTACTGGGGAAAACGGCCGACGTCGTGGCACAGGCCGGCGATGGCGGCCAGCTCGCGCAGGCGCGTCGACAGTTCCAGGCTTTCGGCCAGGGCGGCCGCCTCGTCCATGACCTTGCGGCAGTGCAGGCGCTTGAGTTCCAGATGGACGGCGTCTTCGGGGGCGTCGTCGGCCTGAGTGCGGAAGTAGGCCTCGAACCAGGCCGAGGCGGCCTCAAGGAGTTCAGGCATGGGGCTCGTTGCCGGCGTCGGCGGCGTCGGCGGAATCGGCGGCTTGGCGGGCCAGAGGTTTTTTTGGGGTTTCGACGGGCGCTTCGGGATCGGGTTCGTCGAACTCCTTTTCCCGCAGCGGGCCGCCCGGGCCAAAAAGCCAACGCAACAGCCAGGCCATGCCGCCGAGGATGGTGGCAATGAAAAGCCCTTTGAAGGTGACGGACCAAAAACCCTCTTCAAGGCCGGGTCCAAAGGGCCAGGTCTTGTGCCAGCTCGGTTCCACGGCAGAGGCGTAAAAAAGAAATTTGTCGAAAAAACCCATGTATCGCTCCATCGCCGCGACTGCGGCATCCCGCCTGACTTACGCGGGTTCCCGGCTCCATGCAAGGAGTCGGGGCGGGGCGACGATTGCCTTTTTTCGCGATTCCACCTACTTTTGTTCATGCCGCGTCCATCCCTCAGGCCCGTCGACGACGGCGGCAAGGGGGCAGAACGGACGCGTCGCCGGAGGCCGACATGCGCGTTTTGGTCGTTGAGGACGATTTCACCAGCCGCAAGATTTTACAAAAGATTCTCGGCCCATACGGCGAGGTCGACATTGCCGTCAACGGGCTTGAGGCTGTGGAGGCCTTCACCCAGTCCTTAAACGACGCCAAGCCCTATGATCTGGTGTGCATGGACATCATGATGCCCGAGATGGACGGCCAGACCGCGCTCAAACGTATCCGGGCCATCGAGAAGGAGCGCGGCGTCGCGCCGACCGGCGAAGCCAAGATCATCATGACCACGGCCCTGGACGATCCGAAGAACGTGGTCGAGGCCTACTACAAGGGCGGGGCCACGTCGTATGTGCCCAAGCCCATCGACAAGCACATGTTGCTGCACCTCATCAAGAACCTGGGGCTTATCGACTAGACTTTTCCCGGCTGCCGCCCGGAGCGGGGCGACCGGTGACGACGACGGTTCAAGGGCTTGCGCCGCCAGGGCGCGGGCCTTTTTTTCATGGCCGTCCCGGGTTGTCGCCGAACCGGCGGCGCAGGCTCTGGGCTTGGGCCGCATTGGCCCGGACGCCGGGCCATGTGCCGTATTCGCCCAGGCGTCGCATTCCATAATGATGCGATAGTATTTTTTCAGAAAAACGCATGGTTTTACGCTGTTGCCTACGAAATGCCTTATGCGCTTTTCGTGGACGCGACACGAGGGGCCGGTCCATGTCGCTGGTGGGCGCCGCAGCCAGGGCATGCCGGCCGGGCTGGTTTCTTGTCTTGTTTCCGGGGGGCTGCAACCCCGCCGTGAGAAAAACAAAACCCCGGCCCGCCGTTTGGCGGACCGGGGTTATGCTTTCGATCAGACGATGCCGGGCTTGGCCTAGGCTTCCTTCTTGATCTTGGACTTGCTCATGGACAGGCCCATGCCGCCGAACATGTCGAAGATCGCGTAGCCGTACCACATGGTGTAGATGACGTAGAAGATGAGCAGACCGGCCACGGTGGGGATCTTGGTCAGGATGTTCTCGGCCGGGATGCCGGCGAAGTTGTAGGCCGGCTCGATGGCCTTCTGGTTGACCGTATTGACGATGTTGGCTTCCTCGATCTGCTTGATCTTCTGCAGGGGCTTGATCATGGCGTTAAGAAGCGTCCACCAGCCCTTCATGGCCACCTTGCCGTCCATGCCGTAGGCCGCGTTGAGCTTGTCGAACTCATCCTTGTACAGCAGGTCGGCGTCGGCCACGACCTTGCCGAGCATGGCCCCGAGGTCGGCGGTCACGACGACGACCTCGCCCTTGGCCTCGCCCTTGGCGCCGACCTTTTCCAGCAGCAGCATGGAGGTCTTGACGTCGTCGGCGCTCTTCATCTTGACCTCGACGGCGATTTGCTTGCCGTCAAAGGCCGTCACGGACTTGGCGATCTTGGGGATGAAGTAGGAAGACCCCTTGGACAGCTTGTTGAACAGGTCGTCGGAGAAGTGCAGCCCGTTGACCCCGCCCGGGAAGACCGGGGAGAAGATCAGCAGGAACACAGCGATAAAGCTCAGCATGAGCAAAAAGCCCTTGGCGAACAGTTTCTTGTCCCTGATAAGCATGGTCTTATCCCTCCTGGCGCAGAGCGCCGATATTCGTGACAAACTTGCCGATGACCCACACGCCGAACAGGGCGACCACGATCCAGAAGACGATGTTGCCGACATACTCGATGCCGTTGACCATTTCCTTGGACATGCTCAGATACTCAAGCTCGACGAACTTCTTGGGCAGGGTGGCGACCCGGTTGATGAAGCCGGCGATGATGGACATGGCGTAGAAGCCGCGGATGTGGATGCCCTTGACGACCTTGGTGGTCAGCGCGCCGACCTGGATGCCCAAAAGCGAACCGAGCAGCATGCCCATGGCCAGGGTGTAGAACACGTAGCCGTAGATGGCGTACTGGGCGATGGCGCCCAGGCCGGCGGTGAAGATGATCTGGAGGATGTCGGTGCCGACGGTGGTCATGGAGGACACGCCGAAGACGTAGACGAACATGGGGAAGGTGACGAAGCCGCCGCCGACGCCCATGAGCGCGGCCAGGATGCCGACGATCATGCCGCCCGCGGCCACGATCCAGCCGGAGATGCGCTTGCCGCCGGGCACGAAGTCCTCGTCGAAGGAGATCATGGGGGCGATGTTGAGATTCTGGAGTTTGACGGCCATGCCGGTCATGCCGGAGGGGCCGCCGTGGCTGCCGCCGTGGGAATCGCCAGTGTCTTTCTGGCGGGAGGCCTTGAGGAAGTCGAACAGGGCGTAGAAGCCCAGGAACCCGAGCAGCACGGCGTAGATGGAGCTGATGAAGAATTCGGACAGCAGCGGGTCCTTGTTGTACAGGCCCTTGTTGATGGCGCCGCCGATGAACGTGCCGCCGCCGGAGCCGACCAGGAAGGCGACGGCCAGCTTGGCCGAGACGTTGCCGAGCTTTTTGTGCACGGCCGTGCCCATGATGGCCTTGGCGAAGATGTGGAAGAGGTCGGTGCCGACGGCCAGGATGCCCTTGACGCCGGCGGCCATGAGCGCCGGGGTGATGATGAAGCCGCCGCCCGCGCCGATGCAGCCGGTGATGAGTCCCGCGGCCAGGCCGACGGCGATGGAGACCAGGAAGATGTTGGTGGAATAAAAGGCCGGACCATAGGCCGTCTTGCCGCCGATGAAGTCGCCGGCCTCGACGAAGCTCACCGCCAGGATGGGCAGGAGCATGATCATGAGGAAAAGCAGCTTTTTCCGATTCTGGATGATGGACGTGGACACTTCCATGTCCCACTTGGCGTGCGCGACCGACGCCGCCTTCAGGAACTCGAAGACTTGCCTACCGAACCCCATTTTCGCTTCCTCCGTGTTGAAATACAACCTTGCGCTTCCCCGCCGCGCGATTTCCCCACCCCGCGACGCGTTGTCCCGCATCAAATCCTTTGCCGTCCACGTTCCCGTCACTTCGCCTGGGCTTGCGCTCCGAGCACTTCCCCGACGACGGCCTTGAGCCGTTCGAAATCGCCGCCTTTTTCCACCTGGCGAAGCCCCTGGCCGGCGGCGTCCGCGCCGGCGTAGACATGCAGCACCACCGCCAGTTCCGGATAGAGCCGGGTCAGCAGCGGAACCAAGGAGCCGCCGTCGGGATCAGCGATTTCGTCGTCGAGCACGAGCAGGTCCACCCCGACCGGCGAAGCCAGCCGCATCAGGACTTCGGCGCCGGAGCCGGCGGTGACGACGCCGTAGCCCTCGCGCGCGAATTCCCGACGCAGCAGTTCGCGGATGTTGGCATTGCGCTCGGCGATGCACAGGGTGGCCTTGGGACGATTCACGCAGTGCTCCATGACAGGATTTTGTCCTTCCAAAGGCAAGCGCCGTGCCAAAACACGGCTCGTGGGTCAATCTCCAACTGGCCGTATTGATGGGCTTTTTTTGGCGTCTTCGGGAATGTGTCGAAAATGTTGCGAGGTGGGCCTGTCAGCTTTCTTTACAGGCTGTCAAAGGCCGTGGGAGTGTCGGCGTTTTTGCCGCCGCCGTCGCGGGGCGGGGCGCGCCGCTAACTGATGCGGGATTCGATGCGCAGGCCGTACTTCTCGATCTTGGCGATCAGCGTCGGCCGGGACAGGCCGAGCAGCCGGGCGGCCTGGGAACGGTTGCCGCCGGTGGCCTCCAGGGCCAGCCGGATGACCGTATGCCCGAAGCGGTCCATGAGTTCCTCGAAAAGCCCGTCGCGGCCCGAGGCCAGTTCCCGGCGGATGGTTTCGGCGATGGGGTCGCCGTCTTCGCCCGTCGCGGCCTCGACGCCCTGGCGCAGGGGCGCGCCCAGGGCCTTTCGCACCTCGTCCGGGGACAGCGGCGCGCCCCGGCTGAAGATCAGGGCTTTTTGCAGCACGTTGCCCAGTTCCCGGACATTGCCCGGCCAGTCGTGGGCGGTAAGCGCCGCCATGGCCTCCTGGCTGATTCCGGGATTGGACTGGCCCATTTCCCGGGCGTGGCGCGACAGGAAATAGCGCACCAGAAGCGGAATGTCGCCGGGCCGTTCGCGCAGGGGAGGCAGGGTCAGGGTCACCACCTTGAGGCGGTAGTAGAGGTCCTCGCGAAACTGCCCCTGGCGCACGGCGGCTTCCAGGTCGCGGTTGGTGGCGGCGATGATGCGCACGTCCACGGGGATGACCTGGCGGCCGCCCAGGCGTTCGACGTTTTTCTCCTGCAACAGCCGCAACAGCTTGGCCTGGATGGCCATGGGCATGTCGCCGATCTCGTCGAGAAAGACCGTGCCGTGGTTGGCCTGTTCGATCTTGCCCACCTTGCGGCCGGCCGCGCCGGTGAAGGCCCCTTTTTCGTAGCCGAACAGCTCGGATTCCAGCAGCGTTTCCGGGATGGCCACGCAGTTGATGACCAGAAATGGTTTGTCGGCCCGCAGCGAGTGCTGGTAGACGGCCCGGGCCACCAGCTCCTTGCCGGCTCCGGATTCGCCGCGCACGAGCACGGTGGCGTCGGTGGGGGCGGCCCGGCCGATGGCCTTGTAGAGTTCCTGCATGGCCGGGCTTTGGCCGATGATGGCCTCGGCGGCGGCCTCGGCGTCGACGCCCACGGCCACGCGGCTGCGCATGGAGCGCCCGGCGGCCACGGCCTTGTCGATGAGCTTTAAGATTTCCGGGATGTCGAAGGGTTTTAAAATATAGTCGTAGGCCCCCATCTTGGTGGCCTCGATGGCGATTTCGGTGGTGCCGTAGGCGGTCATGATGATGACCGGCAGGCGCGGCTCGATCTCGCGCATGGCGGCGTAGGCCTCCAGGCCCGAAATGCCGGACATGCGCACGTCCATGACCACGGCGTCGGGCACGGCTTCGCGCACGGCGGCGATGCCGGCCTCGCCCGAGGAGGCGGCGCGCACGTCGTGGCCCTCGGCGGCCAGCAGGCGCTCGAAGCTCTGGCGCAACTGGTGGTCGTCGTCCACGATCAGGATCTGTGCCATCCCCGTTCCCCTTCGTACGGAAAAACCATGGTGAAGGTCGTGCCCCGGGTCTCGGGGGACATGACCGTGATCCAGCCGCCGTGTTCCTCGACGATGCGGCGCACGATGGCCAGGCCCAGGCCCGAGCCCTCGCCCTTGGTGGTGAAAAAGGGCTGGAAGACGCGGTCAAGCAGGGCCGGCGGGATGCCCGGGCCGTCGTCGGACACCCGCAGGGCCACCACCCGGCCGTAAGGTTCGATGACCCCGGTCTCCTCGCGGATGCTGATGGAGCCGCCCTCGACCATGGCCTCGCAGGCGTTGAGCACGAGGTTGACCAGGGCTTCCTTGAGCTGGTCCGGGTCGGCGTTTATTTCCGGCAGCCGGCGGGCGCGATCCACGGTGACGGTCACGTCGTAGGACTCCAGGCGATGGCGCAGCAGCGTCAGCGTCGTGTCCACCACGGCCGACAGGCTCACGGGCTGGGCCACGAGCTTGGGCGGCCGGGCGAACTCCAGGAAATTGCGTACGATGGTGTCGATATGCCCGATTTCCTCGGCGATGACCTCGAAGTCCTCCTGCTGGGAGGCGTCAAGCTTAAGGCCTCGTTCCAGGGAAAAAAGGCGCATTTTGACCGAGGTCAGGGGATTGCGGATGGTGTGGGCCACGCCGGCGGCCAGTTTGCCGGCCATGGCCAGCTTTTCCGACTGCATGAGATGATCGCGGCTCTGCTCCAGGTCCAGATGGGCCTGGTCCACGTCCTTTTCCAGGTCGCGGAACTTCTGGCCGATGGCCTTGACCTCGTCGGACAGGCCGGCGGCCACGTCCTTGCCGGCGTCGCCCCAGGCCAGCCGGCGGATGGGGTCGAGGATCTGGCCGACTAAGACATAGGCCAGGAAAAAGCCCAGGCTGGCGTTTAAGACGACGCCCATGACGGCTACGCCCATGACCAGATCGGTGCGTTCCAGATAGACCTGGCTCGTGTGGCGCATGCGCTCGCGGTAATAGGCCTTGTAGCGGTCGCAGCGTTCGCGCAGGCCGTCGAAGTCCTCGCGCAGCGCCCAGTGCTGCTTCTTGGCGTCGTCGGCGCGGTCCTGGCGATACAGGGCGATGACGCCGTCCTTGGCGTCGGCGTAGCGCCGGTAGGCCAGGGCGATGTCCTCGACCAGGGCGGCGGCCTCGGGATTGATCCGGTCCTCGCCAATGCGGTCCAGCCAGAGTTCGAAGGCGCGCCGGCTCTCGTCAAGCTTGGCCAGCCAGACCGGGTCCTGGCTCAGGTAATAATAGGTGGCGTAGCCTTTCTGGTTGAGCAGGGCGTTTTCCAGCTCGTGGGCGGCGGTCAGGGCCGCCAGATCCTTGTCGGCCGTGGTGGTGTAGAGGTCCCGGGCCATGGAGGCGTAGAGGATCATGATGACCGGGCCGACCATGTTGACCAGGAGCAGTCCACCCAGGAGCAGGTAGACCCGGGCGCGCAGCCCGAGCCGGGCGGTCAGGGATTTGCCGGATGCGGCGGCGGCGTTTGGCATGGCTGGCGAGGACGGCCCTTGGTTGCGCGGGGTTGCCCGTCGGCGTCGGTCGCGGACGGGGGCGGACGCCGACAGTCCTAGCGCGGCCAGGGCCGGCTGGCAATGACCGGGCCGGGGCCGCGCGGCCCGGCTGCCCGGAGGCGCGGCAACACCCTGACCCGTGGCGGCCGGGAGCGGGGCATGCCCGTGACGGGGCAGCCAAGGACCCTGCGGACGCAAAAACGCCCCGGCCTGTGGAAGCCGGGGCGGAGGGCTGCTGCGAGAGATGCCGCCTGCCTTGGGCGGGCATCCTGGCGACTCGGGCCGCGTGGCCCGGACCGGGGCGTTTAGGAAGGCAGGGCCTTTTTGCCGGACCGTGCGCCGGGCAGGGCTTTCACGCCGGAGCGGGCGTCGGGCAGGGCGGCTTGTCCGCCACAGGCGTCGCCGCCCAGGGTCACGATGAGCCGGCCAAGCTCCTCGGCCATGGCGGCCAGGGCATGGGCGGCCCGGCTGGTGGCCTCGACCCCGGCCACGTTGTCCTCGGCCACGCCGCTGATTTCGGTAATGGCCCGGCTGATCTGCTCCGAGGCGGCGGACTGTTCCTCGGCCGAGGCGGCGATGGACTGGACCGCGCCGCTGGTGGCGTCGGCGTTGCCGACAATGGCCAGGATGGCCTGGCCGGAGCGGCCGGCCAGGGTATTGGCCTCGGTGACGGCGGCAACGGCCTGATCCATGCCGCGAATGTTGCGGCCGGCGGCTTCCTGGATGGCCCGGATGCGCGATTCCACTTCCTTGGTGGCCACCATGGTCTTTTCGGCCAGCTTGCGCACCTCGTCGGCGAC
>ALAO01000052.1 GCA_000307955.1 Solidesulfovibrio magneticus str. Maddingley MBC34
CCGGGGGCCTCAGGCCCCCGGCCGCCGGAGGCACTCTTCGTATTCTATTTCGTTCACTAACGAGGTGTACCCATGATCGGACGATTTTCGAACCTTGGCGACTATCGGGGGCTTTTCTCCTTCAAGGATTTCGCGATGTGCCTGGGCGGCGGGGCGTTGGCCCTGGTCGCCTGGATACTGGGCGAGAACGGCTGGGGCTTTTGGGCCGGAGCCTTTGCCCTGGCGGCGGTGGCCATAAACGGCGCGCCCATCGTGGTCGAGGCGGCCAAGGGCGTCATGGAGCGCCGGGTCAATGTCGACGAGCTGGTGAGCGTCGCCATTGTGGCCTCCCTCCTTCAGGGCGAACTGCTCACCGCCGCCGTGGTGAGCTTCATCATGACCCTGGGGGCGCTGGTGGAGGAGGCGGTCAGCGACGGAGCTAGGCGGTCCATCGAGGCCCTGGCCAAGCTGGCTCCGGAAGAGGCAACCGTGGTCGGCCCGGACGGCTCGGAGCGGCTGGTATCCGTGGCCGAGGTCAGGGCCGGGGATTTGGTCATGGTGCGTCCGGGCGAGCGCATCCCGGTGGACGCGGTCATCGAGTCCGGGACTACGGCCGTGGACGAATCGGCCCTGACCGGCGAATCGCTGCCGCGCGAGCGGGTCCCCGGCGACACGATCCTGGCCGGCACGCTCAATTACACCGGCCGGGTGACTGCCCGGGCCACCAAGGTCGGCGAGGACTCGACCTTCGGCAAGGTGGTGAAGCTCGTGGTCGCGGCCGAGGCCGGCAAGCCCCGGGCTGGGCGCATTGTGGACAACTACGCCAAGTATTTCACGCCCCTGGTTTTGGTCTGCGCCGCCCTGGCCTGGCTTTTAAGCGGCAACGCTGACCGGGCCGTGGCCGTGCTGGTGGCCGGCTGCCCCTGCGCGCTGCTCATGGCCGCGCCCACGGCCACGGTGGCGGCCATCGGCCGGGCGGCCAAGCGGGGCATCCTTATAAAGGGCGGCCAGTACCTGGAAGAGGCGGGCCGGGCCGACGTAGCGCTGTTCGACAAGACCGGCACCCTGACCCTGGGCCGGCCCGTGGTCGAGGCCGTGATCCCGGCCGACGGCGTGGGTGAGACCGAGGTCCTGGGCTGCGCCGCCTGCCTGGAGCGGCACTGCAACCATCCGTTGGCCGTAGCCGTGCTGGGCGCCGCCCAGGCGGCCGGCGTCGAGGTGTTCCTGGCCGATTCCCTGACCGCCGAGGCGGGGCTGGGGCTTCGGGGCGAACTGGACGGCGTGGCCGTGGCAGTGGGCAGTCCGGAAATGATGGGCGGGACCGCCGCCTTGCCGCCGCGTCTGGCTGATTGCCTGGAGGCGATGTACGCCCGGGGAGCCACGGGGCTGGTGGTGCGAAAGGGCGGGGCGGTCATCGGCTTGCTCGCCGTGTCCGACACCGTCAAGGACGAGGCGGTCGCCGCCGTGGCCGGCCTGCGTGGACTGGGGATCGCCACCGTGGGCATCCTGTCCGGCGACCACGACAAGGCGGTGGCCGCCCTGGCCGGCCGGATCGGGGTGTCCGACGTCTGGTCCGGGCTCAAGCCCAAGGACAAGCTCGACATCCTGGCCGACTTCCAGAAAAAGGGCCGCCGGGTGCTTTTCGTCGGCGACGGCGTCAACGACGGCCCGGCCCTGGCCAGGGCCAACGTGGGCGTGGCCATGGGCGCGGCCGGTTCCGACGTGGCCCTGGAGACCGCCGACATCGCCCTGGCCAACGACGACCTTGGCCGGCTGCCGTTTCTGGTCTATCTTGGCCGGCGTATGATCAAAATGATCGCCGTCAACATCGGCCTGGGGCTTTTTTTCAACTCCGCGGCCATCCTCGGCAGCGGCTATGGCCTGCTGTCGCCGGTGGCGGCGGCGCTTTTCCACAACATCGGCTCCATCGTGGTGGTCCTGTCCTCGGCCAGCCTGGCGCTCACCGCCGAGCCGGCCGTGGCCGTCGCCAAACGGTAAGGCATGGAAAACGAACAGCTCACCCGTCTGCTCATTGCATTCTACGAGAAGTTCTCCTCGTGGGAGCATGGCGTGGTCAAGGAATCGGGGCTGTCGCTGCCCCAGATGCATACCCTCGAGATACTCGGGGCCGACGGCGACCTGCGCATGACCGAGCTGGCCGCCAAGATGGGCATCACCACCGGGTCGCTCACCGTGCTGGTGGACCGGCTGGAGCGGGGCGGCTTCGTGGCCCGCAAACCCCACGAGACCGACCGCCGTTCCATCCGGGTGGGGCTGACTCCCGAGGGCGGGCGGCTTTTCGCCGAACATCACAAGCTCCACGAGCAGCTCACCCAGGAGATCCTGTGCGCCCTGTCCCCGGAGGAGGCCGGCCCCTTCGCGGCCATGCTGGCCAAGATCACTGCCTGCTTTTGACGCGTCCGGCCGCCGCCCTATGGCGACCGGACGTTTTTTGCGTCCTGCCCTTTCCCGCGCCCTTGTGGTTTTCCAAGGCCTGGTGCTAGGGTCGCGTCATGGAAAATCCTCGGGAATCGGCGAGGCGAGGCGAGAACGACCTGGAGGACGGAGCGGCCCTGCTGGAGGCCGTGCCCGACCGCGAGGCGCTTCTTGGCGTGGCGGCCCGGACTGTACGTCGGATCACGGGCTGCGACGCCGTGGGCATCCGTCTGCGCCAGGGCAACGATTTTCCGTATTTCGCGGCTGACGGCTTTGCCGCCGGTTTCGTCGCCGCCGAGTCGTCGCTGTGCCCGAGCCCGGGGCGTTTAGCCGATGCGGCCGCCCGGCCCGTGCTCGAGTGCATGTGCGGCGCGGTCATCGAAGGCCGCGTCGATCCCCGCCAGCCCTGGTTCACGGCCTTTGGCAGCTTTGTCGCCGGTTCCACGTCCAGGCTGCTGGCCCAGGCCGGTTCCCTGCCGCCCGGGACCCGCAACCGCTGCAACTCCGCCGGCTACGAGACCGTGGTCCTTATTCCGCTTCGTGCCGCCGACACCACCCACGGACTGCTCCAGGTCAACGACCGCCGGCCGGATCTCTTGGACGCCGGGGCTGTGGCCCGTCTGGAGCGGATGGCCACGGGGCTGGCCATCCTGCTCTCGCGCCAGGAGATGGCCGCCGCCCTGGCCGACTCCGAAGCCCGGCACCGGGCCATGTTTTTTTCCAACATCGCCATCAAGCTGTTGATTGATCCGGCCACCGGACGCATCGTGGACGCCAATCCGGCCGCCTGCCGCTTCTACGGCTATTCCCTGGAGGATATCCAGCGACTGTCGATCTGGGACATCAACGCGGCCGGCGAGGAAGCGACGCGCCGGGAGATGGCTCTGACCAGCGACGATGAGCGGCGTTTTTTCCGCTTCCGGCATAGGCTGGCCAGCGGCGAGGTGCGCGAGGTGGAGGTCTACACCGGGCCGGTGGAATATCTGGGGCGAAAGCTTCTTTTCTCCATCATCCACGACGTCACCGAACGGGTGCGGGCCGAGGAGGCCCGGGACCGGGTGGAGCAGATGCTGCGCCACGACCTGCGCTCGCCCCTGGCCGGCATCGCCGGACTGGCCGGCCACTTGGCCGAGAGCGAACTGACCGACAAGCAGCGGGAAATCGCCGAGGTCATCCGGGACACCGCCGCCGGCCTTGGCGACATGGTGTCGCGCAACCTTGATCTGTGCCGCATTGAGCAGGGACGCTACGAACTGCGGCCCCAGCCCGTGGCCCTGGCCGCGCTGCTGCGCCGCCAAGCCTCCCTCGCCGCCCCCCTGGCCCGGCGGCGGCAGGTCGAACTGGCCTTTGGGCCGGGTTTTCGGGAGGACGACGACGGCCCCCTGGCCGCTGGCGAGGAAGGGCTTCTCACCACGGCTTTTTTCAATCTTGTCACCAACGCCCTGGAAGCCGCGCCCCCGGGCACGGCCGTCACCCTGTCCCTGGGCGTGGAAGCCGACGCGGCCGTGGCCGGCGTCCACAACCACGGGGTCATTCCCATCGACATCCGCGGGCGTTTCGCCGCCAAGTACGCCACCAGCGGCAAGCCCGGCGGTACCGGCCTTGGGGCCTACATCGCCCGCACCATCGCCCGGTTGCACGGCGGCGAGCTGCATTGGGAGACCGACGAGGCGGCCGGCACCCATATCCGGGTGCGCCTGCCCCTTTACCGCGAGCCTTCCGGCTCTTCGGCCGCCTGATCGTCCAGGGCGGCGAACACCTCCTCCATCTCCGCAAACGCGCCCAGGTCCTGGCAGCTCGGTCCGGTTTCGGGCGCGGGCCGGCCTGTGACGGCCAGGATGGCCGCCTCGGCCAGGGCCAGTTCCTCGGCGATGTCCGGGGCGTGAAGATAGGGCAGGCGGTTGCCGGCCATGATGAGCGTCTCGTAATTGCTTTTGGCCAGGGCCTCTTCCTGGAGTCTGGCCCGGCGCAGTTGGGCGACGAGCCGGGCTTGCCTGGCCATGAGCGCCGGCAGGGGCAGGGCGTCCCCCGGCAGATCGGCCAGGAAACGCAAGACGAATCGCGCCGCCGGCAAGGCCTTTTCCGGGTCCGGGCGCACGGCCGGCAGGCGTTGCAAGCACTTGGCGAAAAAGGCCAAGGCCCCCCGTGACCAGACCGGCCCGATCTGGCGGGCGTCGGCGGCCAGACGCCGGCCCAGGCCGGGATAGGCGGCCTGGGCGGCCTCCCGGGCTGCCGCCGGCAGAGTGCGGTGGGGGGCCAGCCGGGCCACGAGCCGGACCGCCTGGTCCAGCTCCAGGACCGGCAGGGGCACGACTTCGCCGTCCGGGAGCAGGGCGGTCGGACGCGGGCCAAGCCCGGCCAGGGCCTCGGCCAGGGCCGGCAGGTCGGCCGGCCCGAGGGCGGCCCGGGCCATGGCCTCCTCAAGCTCCAGGGCGGTTTGCCGGCCCGGGAAAAGGAGCAATTCCAAAAGCGGCGCGGCCTGCGGATCGTCCTCGTCGTCGGCCAGGGCGGCGATGGCCGACGGGGACAGTTCGCCGTGGGTGGAGCGGATGCAGTGCAGGGCGGCTGCATCCTGGGGAAGACCCCTTTCAAGGATGTCGGCGATGGCCAGGGCGAGCTGGGCGATGGCGTGGGAAGGCATGTTTTTTCCTGTGTTGCCTGCCGCGACGAAGAAGGGCGATTGACAGGCGGTATGGAATATTATTAACAAATTCCGTAATTGGAACGCTAAAACCCGTGGCGGGCCAAGGCGGAAACATCCCGACCGACACCCGTGTTACCCGGCCGCCGAAGCGGCGACAAGGCTTGCCCATGCCACCGAAGATGGACTTCGACAGTTACGACGTCGGCCCCTTTTTCGACGAGATGTTCACCCCCGACGGCAAGCCGCGCCCCGGCTGCCGCATGCTCCACGACAAGATCGCCTCCCTGCCGCCGGGCGAGATCCTGGCCAGGCAGGCCGCCGCCGAGCAAGCCTTTTACGACATGGGCATCACGTTTACCGTCTACGGCCACGAGGAGGGGACCGAGAAAATCTTCCCCTTCGACATCATCCCCCGCATCATCGAGGCCGCCGAGTGGGACGCGCTGGAGCGCGGGCTCATCCAGCGCATCCGGGCGCTGAATCTCTTTATCGACGACGTCTACCACAAGGGCCGCATCATGGCCGACGGCGTGGTGCCGCGCGCCGTGGTGGAATCGTCTTCGGGCTATTTCAAGGAGTGCCAGGGGCTGAATCCGCCTCATGGGGTGTGGTGCCACATCACCGGCTCGGACCTCATCCGCGACGAAGCCGGCCGGTTCATGGTGCTCGAGGACAACCTGCGCTGCCCGTCGGGCGTGTCCTACGTCCTGGCCAACCGGCGCATTTTAAAGCGCGCCTTTCCGCAAGTCTTCGAGGCCATCGACATCCGGCCCGTGGACGACTACGCGCCGCTTTTGCTCGACATGCTCCACGCCATCGCGCCCCAGGCAACCAACCGGCCCACGGCCGCCCTTTTAACGCCCGGCGTCTACAACTCGGCCTATTTCGAGCACACCTTCCTGGCCCAGCAGGCCGGCATCGAGCTGGTCGAGGGCCGCGATCTCGTCGTGGCCGACGGCTACGTCCACATGCGCACCACCAAGGGGCTCAAGCGGGTGGACGTGCTCTATCGCCGGGTGGGCGAGGATTTTCTTGATCCGCAAGTATTTCGGCCCGATTCGCTGCTCGGCGTGCCCGGCATCATGGAAGTCTACAAGGCCGGCCGGGTGGCCATGGCCAACGCCCCGGGCACGGGCGTGGCCGACGACAAGGTTGTCTACGCCTACGTGCCGCGCATGATCCGCTACTATCTGGGCGAGGAGCCGCTTATTGACAACGTCGAGACGTTTTTGTGCTGGGAGGACAAGGCCCGCAAGCACGTGCTGGCTAACCTCGACACGATGGTGGTCAAGGCGGCGGCGGAATCCGGCGGCTACGGCATGCTGGTCGGTCCGGCCGCCACCCCCGAGGAGCGCGAGGCCTTTGCCGCCAAGATCGAGGCCGATCCGCGCAACTACATCGCCCAGCCAACGGTGAGCCTGTCTCGCGCCCCGGTCATCGTGGACGACCACTTCGAGGGACGCCACGTCGATCTGCGCCCTTATATCCTCTACGGCGACGACATCCGGGTCATCCCGGGCGGGCTGACCCGGGTGGCGCTGCGGCGCGGGTCGCTCGTCGTCAATTCCTCCCAGGGGGGCGGCAGCAAGGACACCTGGGTGCTGGGGCCTGGCGCCTCGGCCAGAAGCTAGATTGTTTGCCATATTTTCAAGGAGCGCCGCATGTTAAGCCGCGTGGCCGACGCCATCTACTGGATGAGCCGCTATCTGGAGCGGGCCGAGAACATCGCCCGGTTCCTTGACGTCAACTGGCACCTTACCCTGGACACCCCGGGCGGGCGGGGCGAGCAGTGGATGCCGCTGGTCTCGGCCATGGGCGACTATGACCTGTTCGCCGCCCGGGGCCTGCCCGGGAACCGCGAAACCATCATCCGCTTTTTGGCCTTCGATCCGGAGTACCCCAACTCCATCGCCAGCTGCCTGGCCCGGGCCCGGGACAACGCCCGCACCATCCGCGAGATCATCCCCACCGAGATGTGGGAGCAGATCAACACCTTCTACCATCTGGTGCG
Source organism: Solidesulfovibrio magneticus str. Maddingley MBC34 (assembly GCA_000307955.1). Lineage (GTDB taxonomy): Bacteria > Desulfobacterota > Desulfovibrionia > Desulfovibrionales > Desulfovibrionaceae > Solidesulfovibrio > Solidesulfovibrio magneticus_A. Next base: position 7,071 of record ALAO01000052.1, read on the forward strand.
CGAGGCGGCCAAGGGCTGCGACGCCGTGCTCAACAACCCCTACCACTTCTGCGACGAGGTCAAGCGCCGCGACCTGACCATCAGCGGCATCGCCGGCGACGCCATGAGCCACGACGAGGCCTGGGACTTCTTCCGCCTGGGCCGGCTCCTGGAGCGCGCCGACAAGACCTCGCGCATCCTCGACGTCAAATACTTCATCCTGCTGCCGCACCCCACCGACGTCGGCTCCAACCTCGACTACGTGCAGTGGGCGGCGCTGTTAAAAGCCATCAGTGCCCTGGAAGCCTACCGCCGCCGCCATGGGCGCATCCAGCCCGAGCGCATCGTGGAGTTCCTGCTCCTGGACCACGATTTCCCCCGTTCGGTCCTGTGGTCGCTCATACGGGCCCAGCAGTGCCTGCACGCCATCACCGGCACGCCCATGGGCTATTTCGCCAACCCGGCCGAAAAACGCATCGGCCAGTTGTGCGGCGATCTGGCCTATATGAGCGTGGAAGACGTTGTGGCCAAGGGCTTGCATGAGTTCACCGACAACCTGCAAACCCGCATGAACCGCGTGGACGAGGCTGTTTTCGCCACCTTCTTCTCCACTTTTCCGGCTATTGACGGGGCCAGCCAACAGTGACAAAGGGACGGCCATGACATTTTGCCTCGGCATCACCGTGGAGGAAGGCTTGGTCGGCATCGCCGACACGCGCATCACCTCCGGCAACGAACTGACCAGCGCCCACAAGGTCACCACCTACCAGAACGGGCAGGGGGCCTTTTTCCTCATGACCTCGGGGCTTCGTTCGGTGCGCGACAAGACGCTCACCTATTTCGAAGAGGCCATGGAAACCTGCGCCAAGCCCTTGGACAAGCTCTACAAGGTCGTCAACGCCTTTGCCGCCGAATTGCGTAAGGTCGCCGTCGAGGACAAGGCCTTCCTGGCCGAGTCCGGGCTGGGGTTCAATCTCCACGTGCTTCTTGGCGGCCAGATGACCAACGATTCCACCCACAAGCTCTACCTCATCTATCCCGAAGGCAACTGGGTGGAGGTCAGCCAGGGCACGCCCTACCACATCATCGGCGAGGGGGGCTACGGCAAGCCGGTGCTTGACCGCACGCTCAAATACTCCGATCCGCTGCGCATGGCCCTCAAGGTCGGCTGCCTGGCCTTTGACTCCACCCGCATCAGCGCCTCGGACGTGGACTTTCCCATCGACGTGGTGCTCTACCACAAAAGCGGCCTGGAGCTGGTCCAGCATCGCTACGAGAAAGAAGACCTGGCCGACATCTCGGCCTGGTGGCAGGAGCACCTGCGTGGCCTGGTCCACGACCTGCCTTCGGAGTGGATCGACAACGTGGCTTCCAAGCTGAAAAAGGTGTGCGGGAAGTCCGGCTGCCTGACCGAACCGGCCTGAGCCCGTGCGCTGCCGCATCGTCCACCGCACCCGCTACGACTACGGGCGCGAAGTTTTTTTGGAGCCGCACCTGCTGCGCCTTGTGCCCCGGGGCGACGCCGCCCAACGGCTGCTTTCCTTTGCCGCCGCCATCGAGCCCGAGCCGGCCGGCCGGACCCTGATCACCGACGCCTGGGGCAACACCGTCCTTTCGGTCTGGTTTTCCGGCCTGACCGACCATCTGACCGTGACCACCGAGACGACGGTGGCGACCCTTCGCGACAATCCTTTTGATTATCTCATTGAAATGCCCCGGGCCGTGCTGCCCGTGCCGCTTGCATCGGGAGAGGCCTGGCTGGCCGGGGACTGTCTGTCGCCGGTGGTCGGGGCAGCCTCCCGGACAACCGAACTGGCCCAGGCCATCCTTGCCGACGGCGCAACCACGCCCCAGACCTTCGCCATGGAGCTGCTTGGCCGGATGCACGCCCGGCTGGCCACCTCCGTGCGCCTGGAGCCAGGCCTCATGGATCCGGACACGGTCCTGGCCAGGAGGAAAGGGGCCTGCCGCGACCTGGCCCTGGTTTTTATCGCCGTCTGCCGTCAGGTCGGCATCCCGGCCCGGTTCGTCAGCGGCTACCACGAGGGCGACCCGGACAGCGACGAGCGCGACCTGCACGCCTGGGCCGAGGCCTATCTCCCCGGCGGCGGCTGGCGCGGCTTCGATCCTTCCCTGGGACTGGCCGTCACTGACCGCCACGTGGCCCTGGCCGCCGCCCCCCTGCCCGACGACGCCGCGCCGGTCACCGGCTCCTTCCGGGGAACCGGGGCCGCCGCCCGCCTGCGCCACGCCATTGCCCTTGAGGTCTCTCCCGCCAACGATTAGCCCAATTTTGGGGTTGGGCTTCGGGGCCGGCTGCGCTATGCTGCGGGTCGGACGAACAATGGGGTCTGCATGAGGCGTTTTTTACGTGCATCCTTTTTCTGGCGGTTCGCGGCTGCCTTTGCCGCGCTGGTTGTTTTCGGGGGAGCGGGCGCTTGGGCTGGGACCCTGGACCTGACGCCCGAGGAAAAAGCCTTCATCGAGACCCATCCCGTGGTCACGGTCAGCGACGTGGACTGGCCGCCGCTGTCCATCGTGGCCGACGGCCGGCAGCAAGGCCTTTTTCACGACTATTACGCGCTCATCGCCCAGCGCACGGGCCTGGCCTTCCGGTTCCAGATCCTAGGCGACGGGCTGGATTTCCAGCTTGTTCTGGACGCCCTGCGCGACAAACGCATCGATATGGTGGACGGCACGGGCAAGACCGCCGACCGCGCCACCTATGCGCTCTTCGCCGGCCCCTACTGGCAGTTTCCCCTGGCCGTGGCCGCTCGGGACGACGCCGCGGCCTGGTCCCTGGAGACTCTGGCCGGCAAGCGCGTGGCCGTGGCCCGGGGCTCCACGGCCGAGGAGTATCTGCGCGAAAAGGCCCCGAGCCTGGAGCTCATCGAGACCGCCGACCCCTATGCCGCCCTGTCGCTCGTGGCCACCCACAAGGCCGACGCCGTCGTGGAAAACATGGCCGTGGCCTCCTACGCCATTCGCAAGTCGGGGCTGGCCAACGTCAAGATTTCCGGGCTGCTGGATTATCAGTTCAAAATCTATTCCCTGGTGCGAAACGACTGGCCGCTTCTGGCGTCCATTCTGCAAAAGGCCCACGAGTCGGTGACGGAAGCGGAAAAGGCCGCGCTGCTTTCCCGCTGGCTGCCGCTGTACAAGGCCGGAGCCCAGTCCGGAGAGAACATCGCCGAGGTCATGGGCAAGCCGGCCGACACGCACACGGGGCTGACCTTCACCGATCGGGAGAAGGACTATCTGGCCCGCAAAAAAGCCCTGTCTTTTTGCGTGGACCCGGATTGGGCGCCCATTGAGCGCATCGACGAAAACGGCCGCCATGTCGGCATCGCCGCCGATCTGCTCGGCATCATGAGCGAACGCCTGGGCGTGCCCGTGGTCCTCGTGCCCACCAGCTCCTGGAGCCAGAGCCTGTCTGCCGTGCGCGAGCATCGCTGCGATTTTCTGCCGGCCGCCGGCGACACCAAGCAACGGCGGCGTTTTCTCCATTTCACCACGCCCTATCTGCGCTTTCCCATGGTGGTGGCCACCCTGGCCAAGACGCCCTTCATCGACGATCCGGCCGGGCTGTCCGGCAAGGAGCTGGGCGTGGTCAACGGCTACTCCAGCCTGGACATCCTGCGTTCCAAATACCCGGAGATGCGGCTGGTCGAGGTGCCAAGCGTCACCGAGGGGCTGCGGCTTGTCGCCGACGGCAAGCTCTACGGCTACATCGACACCGTTCCGGCCATCAGCCAGGCCATCGCCAAGGACCATTTCAGCGACCTCAAGATTGCCGGCCGCCTCGACGCCCAGCTCGACTTGGCCGTGGCCAGCCGCGACGACGAACCGGAACTGGCCTCGCTGTTCCAAAAGGCCGTCAACACCCTCACCAAGGCCGAGACCGAGGGCGTCATCAAAAAGTGGGTGGCCGTCACCTTCGAGGAAAGCTTCGACTACACCCGGTTCTGGAAGGCCCTGGCCGTCGCCGCCGTGGTCCTGGCCGTCATCGTCTGGTGGAACCGCAAGCTCGCCCGGCTCAACCGGGCCATCCGCCAGGCCCACGAGGCGCTCGACGTCGCCAACCACGACATGGCCGCGCTGCTCGACAACGCCGGCCAGGGGTTTTTATCGGTGGACCGCGCCGGCCGGGTCGGGCCGCAGTTCAGCCAGGAGTGCCGGACGATTTTCGGCGGCGACATCGAGGGCCGCGACGTGGCCGGGCTGCTCTTTCCCGATGACCCGGCCGCCCGGGAAGCGCTTGCCGTCAACATCCGGCGGGTGGCCGACGAGGCCGACGCCTATCGCCGCGACCTCTATCTGTCGCTCATGCAAAAGACCGCCCAGCTTGGCGGGCGCGCCCTGCGCCTGGCCTACCGCGCCCTGGACGGGGGGCGGCTGATGTTCGTCATCACCGACGTCACCGACGAGGCGCGCCTCAAGGACGCCGTGGCCCGGGAGCGCAACCGCCTGGCCTGCGTGGTGGCGGCGGTGCGGGAGCAGCGCGACTTTTTCGCCGTTCTTGACAGCTTTGCCGGATTCCGGGAATCAGGCCAGGTCTTCGTGTCCGGGGCCGCCGACGGCCGGGCCGCGCTGGAATCCGTATATCGACAGGTGCACACCTTTAAGGGGTTGTTTTTGCAACTGGAATGCGCCCATGTCGCGACCGCCCTGGATGCCGTGGAAACGCGGCTGGCCGCCTTGGCCCGACAGGACGCGCCCCAGGCTTCGGCCGTGGCCGAGGCCCTGGCTGATCCCGAGGTGGACGAGGCCCTGAATCGGGACATCGCCGTGGTGCGCAGCGCCCTGGGCGAGGAATTTTTTGATCGCCGGGGCGAAATCTGCCTGGGCGCGGATCTGGCCGAGGCCCTGGCCGAACTGGCCGACCGGCTGCTTTCGCGCTTGGACGATCTGCCGCTCGGCGAGCAGGACCGCACGGTGTTGGCCGCTGCCCGCACCCTGCGCCACGTGGACGTCAAAAAGCTTCTGGCCGCCTATCCACGCCTGGCCGCCCGCCTGGCCGCCGGCCAGGGCAAGCTCCTGGCGCCCTTTGCCGTGGAGGGTGAGGCCGTGGCCGTCGATCCCGACCGCCTGGACGCCTTGGCCAAGGCCCTGGTGCACGCGTTTCGCAACGCCGTGGACCACGGCCTGGAAACGCCGGCCGAGCGGGCCGAGGCCGGCAAGGATGAAGCCGGGGTCATCAGCTGCCGGGTCGCGGCCGAAAACGGCCGGCTCGCCATCGAGGTGGCCGACGACGGCCGGGGCGTGGACGTGGAAGCCGTGCGTTCCCGGGCCTTCGAGGTCGGCCTGGCCGGAGCCGAGGAACTGGCCGCCATGGACGACGCCGCCGTGATCGAACTGCTTTTCCGCGATGGATTTTCCTCGCGCCGCAGCGTCGGGGAGCTCTCCGGGCGTGGCGTGGGGCTGGCCGCCGTGCGGGCCGAAGCCAAGCGCCTGGGCGGACTGGCCGTCCTGGCCAGTTCGCCCGGACAGGGCACGCGCCTTCGCGTCGAGGTTCCGCTTTTTGACGCCTAAGCCTTCTTTTCGGGAGACGTTATGACCGAACAACTGGATCTCAAAGCCTTCCTCGACGCCCTGGCCACGCGCACCCAGGCGTTTTTCGCCGAGGAACTGGGCATTGCCGTCAAGGAACCCCTGTACCACTTCGATGACGTGCAAAAGCTCGACCTGCGCCATCTGACCGCCATTTTGAGCGCCACCGGGCAGCTCAAGCTCTATCTGGCCTACAGCTTCGACGCGGCGCTTATCGAGGCGGCTTTCGCCGCTTACACCGCCGACCTCGACATTGCCGAGGACGAGCGCGACGACGCCATCCAGGAAACCGCCGGCGACATCATCAACATCATCGTGGGCAACGCCCTGGCCGACGTGGCCGCCACCGGCCGGGCCATCGCCCTGTCGCCGCCCATTATCCTCACTGAAGCCAAATCCGTGATGCGCCACCGCGGGGCCAAGTTCGCCTCGGCCGAGCTTGCCGCCCAGGCCGGCTCCCTGGCCATCCATCTCATCGGTCCGGGCGAACTTTTTGACGACGCCCTTGAATATGTGAAGGAGTAAGGCATGAAATCCCTGCGCATTCTGGTGGTGGACGACTCCGGCCTCACCGTGAAGAAGATGGCCAAGCTCCTGGAAGAACTCGGACATCAGGTCGTCGGCATGGCCTCCACCGGCCAGCAGGCCGTGGACGTCTACGCCGAGGCCGCCCCCGACGTCACCACCATGGACATCACCATGCCCGACATGGACGGCATCGAGGCCACCCGCCGCATCCTGGCCGTCCACCCCGGGGCCTGCATCGTCATCGTCACCTCCCACGGCCAGGAGCAGATGGTCATGGACGCCATCGAGGCCGGGGCCAAAGGCTACATTTTAAAGCCCGTCAAACAGGAAAAACTGGCCGAGACCCTGGAAACGGTGGCGGCGAAATACTTGTGATGCAAAGCGGTTCCATGCTCGAAAGCGCGCTTCTCAAGACGCATTTTGACGTCATTCCCTTCGGCATCTACGTCGTCGACGTGACCACCTACGAAGTGGTTTTCCTTAACCGCCACTCCCGGGAGAATCTCGGCCCGGCCGAGGGCGGCAAGTGCTACAAGGTGGTCTACGACAATGACGCGCCCTGCCTGCACTGCCGCATCCCGGAACTCATCACCGCCGAAGGCCTGCCCAACGGCCGCACCGCCGTGTACGACCTCTACAACGAGCGCGACGAGAGCTGGGCCCAGATCCAGGAAAAGGCCATGGGCTGGCCCGACGGCCGGGTGGTCAAGTACGCCATCGCCGTGGACATCTCCGAACTCAAGGAGACCCAGAACCGGCTGGCCGAGGCCCACGCCGAGCTGGCCATCCGCAACAAGGATCTGGCCGGACAGAACATGCTGCTGCGTCAGAACATGGATCTGCGCGAACACGTGGACCGCATCGCCCGCCACGATCTCAAGGCGCCGTTGTCCGCGCTCATCGGCTTGCCGCAGGTGCTGTTGGAAAACTACGACCTGCCCCCCGAAGCGGCCCACATCGTGTCGCTCATGGAGCAGGCCGCCCATTCCATGCTCGACATGCTCAACCAGTCCCTGGTGCTCTACCGTCTGGAAATAGGCGAGTTCGTGCTGTCCCCCCGGCCGGTCGATCTGGTCGATTTGGTCGTTCGCACCTGTGCGCGGCTGGCTTCCATGCCCATGGCCCGGGGGCGGCGGCTCCATGCCGCCTTGGCCGGCGGCCCCGTGCCGGCCGGAGCCCGGGTGGAGATTCCCGGCGACGACCTGCTCTTGGGGCCGATGCTCCAAAATCTGGTCGTCAATGCCCTGGAAGCCTCGCCCGAGGGCGGCGACGTGGAAGTGGACGTCGTGCCCGGACCGGAGAGCGTGCTCCTGGTGGTCCGCAACGAGGGGGAAGTGCCCGCCGCCATCCGCGACCAGATGTTTGACAAGTACGTCACCATGGGCAAACGTTCCGGCACAGGTCTTGGGGCCTATTCCGCCGCCCTGGCCGCCAAGGCCCACGGCGGGGCCATTGCGCTTGACGCCAGCGTCCCGGGCCGCACCGCCGTGATCGTGACCCTGCCCCGCAGCGGAGCCGTCGCGTGATGATGGAAAACGCCCTTTTCGAGAGCCATTTCGATCTCATTCCCTTCGGCATCTACGTGGTGGACGCCGCCACCTGCCGCATCGTCTACAGCAATCGGGCCTTTAACGAGCATTTCGGCAACCATGCCGGCAAGCTGTGCCACGAAGCCCTGTACGAGCGAGGCGAACCCTGCCCCTGGTGCCGCCTGGGCGAACTGCTCACGCCCCAGGGCCTGCCAAACGGCGAGACCCGGATCTTTGAGCACTTCAACGAGTCCGACGACCGCTGGTACCAGATGCAGGTCCGGGCCATGACCTGGCCCGACGGACGGGTGGTGCGCTACGCCATCGGGGTGGACATTTCCGAACTCAAGGACACCCAGAACCAGCTGGCCGAGGCCCACGCCCGGCTGGCGCTCACCAACATCGAATTGGCCCGGCTGTCCACCACCGACATGCTCACCGGACTGGCCAATCGCCAGCAGACCGAGCATCTGCTGCTGGCCGGCCTGGATGCCCTGGCCCGGCAGGGGCGGCGGCTTAGTCTCGTCATGTTCGACATCGACCACTTCAAGGCCGTCAATGATCGGTACGGCCACCTGCGCGGCGACGACGTGCTGCAGTCCCTGGCCGATCTGCTGCGTCAGGCCCTGCCCGACGGGCTGGGGGCGGGGCGTTGGGGCGGCGAGGAATTCCTGATCTGCTGTCCCGGCTTGGGATTGGCCGAGGCCTGCGTCCTGGCCGAGAAGCTGCGTCTGGCCGTGGCCGGCCTTGATCTGGCGGAAGTGGGCCGTCTCACGTGCAGCTTCGGCGTGGCCGAGGCCCAGGCGGGGGAGTCGGCAGAGAGCCTGTTGGCCCGGGTCGACAACGCCCTCTACGCCGCCAAGGGCCTGGGCCGCGACCGGGTGGAAACGGGCTGAGCCGGCACGGTTTGCCGGCCGGCCGGTCTTGCCGGACCAGAACACGCGAAAAACCGACCCCACGACGTATCCCGCGCCTTCCCCACCTCGTTGCGGTCATCCAAATCTTTCCCAAAGACCGTTTTTTCCGCCAAGTCCGGCGTTGCCGCCCCAATTTGTCCAACTCGCCGGGCCAAGTACGGTCCGGCATCTTTACCTGCCGTCCCAAAGTCTCTATTGCAGGGGCCTTGCGGCTGAAGCGTCCCGCGGCGGGGTCGCCCGGCTCCACCCTCGACGCCACAGGAAGGCAATAATGGAAATGAAATTGGCCAATCCCGCGCCCCTGGGACTCATGGGCTTCGGCATGACCACCATCCTGCTCAACATCCACAACGCCGGGTGGTTTCCCGTGGGCTCCATGGTGCTGGCCATGGGGATCTTCTACGGCGGCCTGGCCCAGGTCATCGCCGGAATTCTGGAATTCAAGAAAGGCAACACCTTCGGGCTGACGGCGTTTGCCAGCTATGGCTTCTTCTGGTTGACGCTGGCCGGACTCATCCTGCTGCCCAAGATGGGGTTGGCCGACCCCACGCCCCATGCCTTCATGGGCTGGTATTTGTTCCTGTGGGGACTTTTCACGTTGTTCATGTTCCTCGGAACGTTGCGGGGTTCCCTGGCCCTGCGGTTCATCTTCGGCTCGCTGACGCTGCTCTTTTTCCTGCTGGCCTTGCGGGACTGGCTGGGTTCGGAAGCCATCGGCCGGCTGGCCGGCTACGAGGGCATCGTGTGCGGGGCCAGCGCCTGCTACCTGGCCATGGCCGAAGTGTTGGAAGAACAGTACGGCCGCAAGATCCTGCCCGTGGGCTGATGTCGGGCCGCGGGCAGGATTTGCCAAAGCCGCGTCGATCTGGCGCGGCTTTCGTTTTTTCTAGGCTTGGGGGGTGGCGTTCGCCGGCGACGGCCGGGAGCGGCGGATGGCGGCGGCGGCCTCGTCCAGGTTTTTTTTGAGGGTCATGCCCGTTTCGTGGGCAGCCTCGGCGTCACGCCGGCGAAGCTGGTCTTCCAGTTGCCCGGCCAGCCGCCGGGCGGCTTCAGCGCCGACCGCGCCGGCCACGTTCTTGAGGGAATGGGCGGCCAGGGCGGCCTCGTCCCAGTTTTCCGCGTCGCTGCACAGCCGGATCAGCCGCAGTTTGCGGGGGTACTGGCGCAGGAAATCCTCTTCCACCTCGGCCAGCAAGTCTTCGTCGCCGCCCAGGCGGCGCAAGGCCGCTTCGTGCTCCAGGGCGGCGGCGGTCTGGGGCGCCGGGGACTTCGCCGGCTCCGGCGCGGCGGCTCCGGTCCCGCCGGCCGCCACACGGGCCAGGAGTTCGGCCAAGAGCGAGAAATCCAAGGGCTTGGGCAGGAATTCCGTCATGCCGGCGGCCAGGCAGCGCTCCATGGAGCCGGCCAGGGCATGGGCGGTCATGGCCGCCACGGGCACGTAACGGTTGGCCTCGCCGGCCAGGCCCGCCCGCAGCCGGCGGGTGGCCTCCATGCCGTCGAGTTCGGGCATCTCCACATCCATGAGCACGAGATCGAAGGTTTCCCGGCCAAGGCATTCCAGGGCGCGCGCGCCGTTGGCGGCGACGGTGGCCTGATGGCCCCGGCGGTTTAAAAAGGTGGTCGCCACCTTGACGTTGATGGGATTGTCCTCGGCCACCAGCACGCGCAGGGGCCTGGCGTCGGCCTGGGGAGCGGCCACCGAGCGGCGGGCAGGCTCGACCGGCACGACCTGGGCCGGGGCGAGACGCAACCGGACCCGAAAGACCGTGCCCTGGCCCGGGACGCTGTTTACGGCGATCTCGCCGCCCATGCTGCGGACGAGTTCGCGGCAGATGGCCAGCCCCAGGCCCGTGCCGCCGAAATTCAGGGCCACGGTGCGGTCGGCCTGGGTGAACATGTCGAATATGCGCTCCAGACGGTCCGAGGCGATGCCGATGCCGGTGTCGGCCACGGCCAGTTCCAACTG
>ALAO01000053.1 GCA_000307955.1 Solidesulfovibrio magneticus str. Maddingley MBC34
CCGGCGGCCGGGGGCCTGAGGCCCCCGGACCCCCCAAATAGGGGAAAAAGGGGCTGGCGGAGCGGTGTCGGCGAGGGATGGGATGAAGCTGCGCCAGCTTCACGTTGGTGAAACGCCGCCGTTTGGCCGAGCAGGTCCCGAGGAAGGAAAACAATCGTATGCAGCCTCGTCACTCCCTGGAATTGTTGCGGCAGGCCTCGGGCATCGCGCCGGCCACGGACATGGCCGTGGTGCGCATACTTTTCGAGGAATATGCCAAGGGGCTGGGCTTTTCCCTGTGTTTCCAGAATTTCGACGAGGAGCTGGCCGGCCTGCCCGGACGCTACGGCGCGCCTGGCGGCGGCCTGTGGCTGGCCTGGGTGAACGGCCTGCCGGCCGGCTGCGTGGGGCTTCGTCCCCTGGAAGACGGCGTGTGCGAAATGAAGCGACTCTACGTCCGACCGGACCACGCCGGCCACGGCCTGGGCCGGGGGTTGGCGGAAGCGGCCCTGGCTGGCGCCAGGGAACGCGGTTACCAGGTCATGCGCCTCGACACCCTCAAATCCATGACAGCAGCCAACGCCCTCTATCGCAAGCTCGGGTTCGAGCAGATCGGGCCATACTGCGACAATCCCTTCGAGGAAGCGCGGTACTACGGATTGACTCTTTAGCCCCTGCCGCTTCAATCACTCGCGGCGGCCCTTCCCTCCAAGAGCGCACGACCGTTTGTCGGCGACGCCGACAGGCAAGCGACGGTGCGAATGCCCGCAACGCTCCAGCCCGCCGGCAAGGCCTTCCCGGAATCTTCCGGCAAGCGGCCGGCTGTGCTCCCGCGGCTACCAGCGTCGGCAAAGCGCCTCGCGCCACGGTTCGGCCACCAGCCAAGCCAGCCCTTCCCCGACCCGCTCCACCGGCAGGCGCTGCCCGGCCAGCTCCACATCCCGCATGAACGCCAGGCGCAAGGGTTTGGCCTGAATGCCGGCGTCGCCGGCAAAAGCGTTTTCCGGGGCCAGCCGCCGCCAGTCCCGACCGGATCGGTCCGAAGCCCAGACCGCTTCCGGCAAAAAGACCGTGCGCGAAAGGCGGGACCCAAGCGCCGCGAAAAGCGCCGCGCTGATGGCCGGAAACGGTTCCTTGTAGAGCCGGCGGCCGGCCGAGGGCAGGGTTTCGTTGGCCAGGCAGGTCACGGGACCGTCCGGCAGGGCGGCATAGGTCTCGGGCCGGGTGGCGTCAGCCTGGCGCACCCGTCCGACGCCTAGGCTGGTCAGTAACGCGTCGGCCCGGGCCGCCACCTGGGGCAGCACTTCGAAACCGATCATGATCGGCGCGTCCACGCCATTGCGGCGGGCCAGCAGATACGCCCCAAGCAGCAAGATGCCCGTGCCCGCGCCGCAGTCGAGGCCGAGAAAGCCGCTGGAGACGTCGGGTTTGGCGGCCAGAAGCGCGGTCAGCAGATGCACGGTCTTGGGCAGGTCCAGGAGCATCTGCAAGGCAAAGCCGTGATGCAACAGCAGCCGGCGTAGCGCGTTTTGCCCGGCAAGCAGGGGCGAACCGCCGCGACGCTGCAAGAAACGGCCGGCCAGATCGGTCAGGTCAACCAACGAGACGTCCTCGCCCAAACGTTCAGGATGCACGTAAGCATGGGCGTATTTGAGGACGAGGCTTCCCAGAAGCGCAGGATGGGCCGGTGTTTCCGGCCGGCACAAGGCGTCGACAAGGTCAGGCAACGCGCCGGGAACGAGCAGTTCCGGGGCGATCACCGGCCCGGGCGGCGGCAGGCGCTCCAGCAGGCGCAACGCCAGCGCGGGCAGATCGTCGCCGGCCATCCGTTGGTCCGTTAGAAGTAATAGAGGTTGTCGTAACAGGTGTAGGTATCTGTCGTGCCGTTTTGATAGCAGATGTCGGCACTGGAGTCGATGCGATAAATTTGGTCCATGGGGATGATTTGGCGCTTGCCGTTGATCCACATGTAGTAGATGCCCTGCTCCGCGTTCATCACCAGAGGCGGCGAAGCGTAGAAGGTCTTGTGGTCCATGGTCTCGACCAGATAGGTATGGGCGCAGCCAAACGACAAGGCGGCTAGCACGAGGCACAAGAGAAGCGTCAGGCGGCGCATGGCATCCTCCCGTCCGCGATCATCGCGGCGCTATTTGTATCGCAGCGCCATGACGAGCATGGCGCCCACCAACCCAAGGGTTACCGCATTAGCCGTTATCACGGGCCAGGAACCGATGTCGATGCCGTGTACAAGCCACAACACGGTTCCAGTGAACAGGAGCACATACATGCCGGTCGAAATGTCGCCGGTTGAACGGCGTCGCAGGGTCTTGACCACCTGCGGCGCGAAAGCCAGGGTGGTGCACAGACCGGCGACATAGCCCACCCATTCGAATGATCCGGCCATGGCGGCGTCCTACTTCTTCACCGATTGCCGGGTTTCGCCGGCCGCCGCTGGCTCGAAGGTCGGGGCGGCGGTGCGGAAATAGGCGGCCATGGCTTCAATGTCGCGAAAAGCCTGGCCGAGTTGCACGGCAATGGGCAGATCGGAAACATTTTTTTCCACCAGCCGCATCCACTGCAGCTCCTTGTCAAGCTTGCCGCCAACGGTCACCAGCCCCGTTTTGATCATGCCGCCAAGCTGGTTGACTGCCGAGGAACAACCGGGATCAAGGACGTCGTAAACATAGACCATGTCCCCGGCGTTTAAAATGAGTTCCCAGCACGCCGACAGCGAGGCGCGCAGGGCCAGGACGTCTTTTATCCGGTCGTCGTTGCCGTCCTTGGCCAGGGAGGCGTAGTAGTCCGTGACTTTGAGCAGATGGTCGTAGATGCGGGCGCTTTGGTTGGCGTAGTAGGCGTTAAACGCCTTGGTGTCGGCCTTGGCGGCGCAGAAGGCCTGGGGCGGGGTCAGCAACAGCGTCGCCAAGAACGCCGCGACGACGAAAAAGACCCGAAACCAGGATTGACGGCTCGCCCCATGACCGCGACACCTGACGATCAGGCCGTGCAAAGCAACCCGACTGGTCGGAAACACGGGCAAAACAAGGGGCCTGGCGGCATTGAGTTCACGCACGATGCTGCTCGTCTTGGCCGGAGAGTCCGCGCTGCCGGCAGACGTCAATTGCCGACGGCCGCGTCAAGAGGGGCCAGGGCGGCTTTGGCCTGCATCCCGGTGATCTGGGCGGCGCTGAGGCGCTTGGCGGCGGTGTCGCGCAATTTGACGGCCCGATCGCGGACACGGTCCGGCAGGGTCGAGGAGGCGGCGGCCAGGGAAGCATAATAATAGGCCAGTTCTTCGTTGACCGGCACGCCAGCGTAGCCCCGGTTGTAGACGTCGGCCAAAACGAAGCGGGCATAGGCAAAACCGGCGTCCGAGGATTTCGTCAGCCAGTGAAGCCCCAGGCGGTAGTCCTGGGCCACATGGCGGCCGTTCAAATAGGCGATGCCAATGTCGCACTGGGCCTTGGGATCGCCGTTTTCGGCCCGTGACATCTGGCCGGGCGCCGGATCGGCGGCGAGTTCGAGAGGATTGTCCTGGGAATCGGCGTTACCAGCCGACAGGGCCGGACAGGCAGGGGCGGCCCAAAGCAGGCCGAGCAGGGTCAGGACGCCCCATAGCCGCAGGCCGCAACGGCTCGGCCGGGAAGTCCCACGGGGATTGGACATGGCGTCTCCTTGAAAAAGCGGCCGGCCCCGGCGGAGCCGGCCGCCAGTGCAGCTACTTCTTGAGCCAGCTCATCATGCCGCGCAGCTTGGCCCCGACCTTCTCGATGGGGTGCTCGGCGTTGATGCGGCGCATGGACAGGAAGTGGGCCCGCCCGGACATGTTCTCCATGATGAAGTCGCGGGCGAAGGTGCCGTCCTGGATTTCCTTGAGGATCTGGCGCATCTCGGCCCGGGTCTCGTCGGTGACGACTCGGGGGCCGCTGACGTAGTCGCCGTACTCGGCGGTGTCGCTGATGGAGTAGCGCATGCGCGACAGGCCGCCCTCGTACATGAGGTCCACGATGAGCTTGAGCTCATGCAGGCACTCGAAGTAGGCGATCTCGGGCTGGTAGCCGGCCTCGCACAGGGTCTCAAAACCGGCCTTGACCAGCTCGGCCGCGCCGCCGCACAGGACGGCCTGCTCGCCGAACAGGTCGGTCTCGGTTTCTTCCTTGAAGGTGGTGGTCAACACGCCGCCGCGCGTGCCGCCCACGCCCTTGGCGTAGGCCAGGGCGGTCTCCATGGCCTTGCCGGTGGCGTTCTGGTGGATGGCGATGAGGCAGGGAACGCCGGCCCCTTCGGTGTAGACCCGGCGCACCAGATGGCCCGGTCCCTTGGGCGCGACCATGGCCACGTCCACGTCGGCCGGGGGCACGATCTGCTGGAAGTGGATGTTGAATCCGTGGGCGAAAAGCAGCATCTTGCCGGGCTTGAGGTTCGGCAGGACGTCCTTTTCATAGACGGCCTTCTGGTGCTGATCCGGGACCAGGATCATGATGAGGTCGGCGGCGGCGGCGGCTTCGGCGGCGCTCATGGGGGTGAAGCCGTTTTCCTTGGCAAGCTCCCAGTTGGGGCCGCCGGGGCGCTGGCCGATGACTACCTTGACGCCGGAATCCCGCAGGTTCTGGGCATGGGCATGGCCTTGGCTGCCGTAGCCGATGACGGCCACGGTCTTGTCAGCCAAGAGGGAAAGGTCGGCGTCCTGGTCGTAATAGATTTTCATCCTTGCTCCTTTCTCGTGCCGCTTTTGGGGCACGCTCGATTTCAAATCCAGGCAAGGCGCGCCAGCGCCCTACTCCTGCATCCCGCGTCTCATGGCCACAGCCCCGGTACGGGCGACTTCCTTGATGCCGATGCGTTGCAGGAGGTTTATAAGCGCCGTGAGCTTTTCCTGGTTGCCGGTGACTTCGAGCACCAGTTCGTCCGGGCTCACGTCCACCACCTTGCAACGGAAGATGTCCACGATGCGCAGCACCTCGACGCGCTTTTGGCCTTCGGCGTCCACGCGCAGCAGCATCATTTCGCGCTGCACGGACTTGACCTCGGTGAGGTCCACGACCTTGAGCGTGGTGACGAGCTTGCGCAGCTGCTTGACGATCTGTTCGATGATGGCCTCATCGCCGGTGGTGGTGATGGTCATCATGGACAGCCCCTCGGTCAGGGTGGGAGCGACGTTTAAGGTTTCGATGTTGTAGCCCCGGCCGCTGAACAGGCCGGCCACCCTGGCAAGCACCCCGGGTTCGTTCTCGACGAGGATGGATAAAATGTGGCGCATGGGGGTGCTCTCCTAGACGAGGATCATCTCGGTTATGGACTTGCCGGCCGGCACCATGGGGGCCACGTTCTCCTCACGGTCCACCACCACGTCCACGATGACCGGACGCGGCAGGGCGAAGGCCTCGGCCAGGGTGGACTCCACCTTGGCCGGGTCGGTGACCCTGAATCCGGCCGCGCCGTAGGCCTCGGCCAGCTTGACGAAGTCCGGGGCCACGTCCAGGCAGGTGGCGCAGTAGTTTTTCTTGTAGAAAAGCTCCTGCCACTGCCGGACCATGCCGAGATAACCGTTGTTTAAAATGACGATCTTGACCGGCAGGCCGTAGCACACGGCCGTGGCCAGCTCCTGGATGCACATCTGGATGGAGCCGTCGCCGGCCACGTCGATGACCAACCGGTCCGGGAAGGCCATCTGGGCCCCGATGGCCGCCGGGAACCCGAAGCCCATGGTGCCGAGGCCGCCGGAGCTGATGAATGACCGGGGCTTGGTGAAGGCGTAGAACTGGGCCGCCCACATCTGGTTTTGGCCCACTTCCGTGGTGATGACAGCCTCGCCCTTGGTCAGCTTGGAGATGGTCTCCACCACGAACTGGGGCTTGATGGTCGTCTCGTCCTGGGCGTAACTCAGCGGCTTCTCGGCTTTCCAGTCCATGACCTTGGTCGTCCAGGCCTCATGGGGCGTGGACGGCTCGGCCGCCAGGGCTGGTTCCAGGATGCCGCGCAGGGCGGTCAAAAAGCTTTTGCAGTCGGCCACCACCGGAATGTGCACGGGCACGTTCTTTTGAATGGAGGTGGGGTCAATGTCGATGTGCACGATCTTGGCGTTCTTGGCGAACTCGCTGATCTTGCCGGTGACCCGGTCATCAAAGCGGCTGCCGATGGCCAGGATCAGGTCGGCGTTGCTGATGGCCATGTTGGCGGCATAGGTGCCGTGCATGCCGAGCATGCCGAGCCAGCGCGGATCGTCGGCCGGGAAGCAGCCCAGGGCCATGAGCGTGGCCGTCACTGGAATGTCCAGAGCCCGGGCCAGCCAGGCCAGGTCTTCGCTGGCCTCGGAGGCGATGACCCCGCCGCCGGCGTAGATGATGGGCTTTTTGGCCTTTCGCAGCACATCCGCCACCTTGGCTACCTGCTTGGGGTTGGGGGCGTAGGTGGGGTTGTAGCTGCGCATCTTGATGGTCTTGGGATACTTGTATTCTGTAAGCTTGGTCTGCACGTCCTTGGGCAAATCAATGAGCACCGGCCCCGGGCGGCCGGTGGAGGCCAGGTAGAAGGCCTCCTTGATGACCCGGGCCAGGTCGCGCACGTCCTTGACCAGATAATTGTGCTTGGTGCAGGAGCGCGTGATGCCGACGATGTCGACTTCCTGGAAGGCGTCGTTGCCGATAAGCGGCGTCGGCACCTGTCCGGTGATGATGACGACCGGCACCGAGTCCATGTAGGCCGTCGCGATGCCGGTCACGGTATTGGTGGCTCCGGGGCCCGAGGTCACCAGGCATACGCCTACCTTGCCCGTGGCGCGGGCATAGCCGTCGGCCGCGTGGATGGCGCCCTGCTCATGGCGTACCAGCACGTGGCGTAGGGGGTAGTGCGGCAACTGGTCGTAAATGTCGATGACCGCACCGCCCGGAAAGCCGAATACGACTTCCACGCCTTCACGGCGCAGGGATTCCAGGAGGATCTGGGCCCCGGTAAGTTCCATGCTATTGGACCTCCGCCTTACGGTACTTGGCCAAAAGCGCTTCGATGCGAGTCTTGCCGGAGAGCTTCTTCTTCTTGATCTCCTTGAGTTCCGTCTCTTCCGCCGGAGTCAGATACGGCTTGGACTCCATCTTCTCCAGAATCTTTTCAAACGCGACATGCTCTTCATAGAGGCTCTTGAGTTCCGGGTCCGCTTCACCGTACTTGGCGACGAGATCCAGATCGCGTTGATCCATGGCACAGACTCCTTGTTGACGGTTCTAGTCGCATCCCGTCCCGGCCGCCCTGGGCCAGTCGGGCTCGGACTCTGTCTCGATACGTAAGGTCTTTTTCCGGGATTTCTCGCCGGAAACAATGCGCACTTGCCGGGGCTTAAGCCCCAGGCAGCGCGCCACGAAATTGGTCAAGGCGGCGTTGGCCTGCCCTTCCACGGCCTTGGCCCGCAACCGCACCCGCAGGCGATCCTCGGCCAACCCGGCCAGGGCGTCCTTGGCCCCGCCCGGGGTCACGGCCACCCGCAAGGTCCAGGCCCCGTCGCCGGCCGGCGCGACGAATACCGGCCGCTCGCCGTCGTCGGACGCAGGTCTGGCCGCCGGGGAAACACACTGCGTCGAGGCCGGACGTGCCATGGCCTAGCTCCCCTGCCCCGGCTGCGACACGGAAACGGCCGCATCAGCCGTCTCGTTGCCCAGAAATATGCCGCCCACGGTCGTTCCAAGCTCACTTTCGGCCGTCCGGGTCTTTGCGACCGGCACGCCCTGATTTTCGCCCCCGGCCGCTTCCGGATCGCCTTCGGCCGTCCGGCCCATCCCGGGCGTCGCGTCCCGGGTTGCATCCTCGGCCGCTTCGGCATCCAACAGGGCCAAGGCTGCCGTCAGCATATCGCGAAACCGCTCCGTCACTGCCGCCTTGCGGGCCGCTAGGGCTTCGATCTCGCCGGCCAGGGCGTCAGCCCGGCCGCGCGCCTCGGCCACGATGGCGGCCGCTTCACTCTTGGCCGCCTCGACGATGCGCCGGGCTTCCTCGCGGGCCTTGCCCTTGAGCTCTTCCACGATGCGCTGGGTGGTCAGCAACGTGTCGCGAAGCGTCGCCTCGCGGGCGCGATACTCGGCGATTTCCCGGGCAAGGCCGTCGTTGGCCCGGGTGAGCGCCATCTTTTCCTCGGCCAAACGGCCGATGGATTCCGCCGCCTCGGCCACAAGGCGGTCCACTTCGTCGCGGCGGTAGCCGACGAGACTGTGGGAAAACGTGCGGTCGAGCAGGTCGATCTTATCCAGGGTCACGGCTACGCTTCCAGTCCGGCGGCGGCGTCAAGCGCCGTCCCGCTGCGGTTTGCGGCGCACGCCGGACCAGCCGTCGCCATGCGCCGTCCCTACATGCGCCCCATCCCCACGCCGCCAAGGCGCATGAGGGTGGGCACAAGGAACCATTGAAGGAACTGCAGCCCCAGGATCACCACGATGGGCGAAAGGTCGATGCCGCCCACGGTGAGAAACGGCAGCCAGCGCCTGACGCGGTAGAACACCGGATCGGTGACGGCGCGCAGAAAACGGACCACGGGATTGTACGGATCGGGGCGCACCCAGGAGAGCAGCGCGGCAATCAGGATGATCCAGAAATAGAGGCTAAAGACAATATCGAGCACCCTGGCCAGGGCGACAAAGAAATAGCCAATGATATCCATGCGAATTCCTTTCCAGCACGTACCCAAAACAGACGCGCTTTACCTGAAAAATGGCACAGCGCCGGCCATTAATCAAGACAAATCCGGTTCCTTGCCAAGGCCGCCCGCCGGCTTCGCCGGCGAGGCAGGCTCGGGGTCTGCCGGACGCAGGCAGGTTGAGTGGCCCCCAGGCGGCTATTTCGCCGCCAAACCGGCCAGACAGACGCGCAGGCTGTCAAAGTCCGACAGATGCATGGACGCGGCCAGTCCGGGATTCTTGTAGGACCAAAAAGCGATGCCGGCGGCGGCGGCCGAACGCTCGTCCAGGGCCGAGTCGCCGATGTAGGCCACCGTGTCCTTGGGCAAGTTCCAGTCGTTTAGGATGCGGTGGACGCCCTCGGGGTCGGGCTTGGGCCGTTTGAGGGCGCCGGCGGCGATGACCGGCGAAAAGAACCGGTCGATTTCGAAGTGGGCCAAGAGCAGCTCCACGGTGTTCGTCCGGTTGGTGTGCACGGCCATGCGCACGCCAAGGCCGTCCAGGGTTTCGAGCAGCTCGACCAGGCCATCTTCCAGGAAAATATACGGAAAGATGTCACGGTAATCGAGATTGCGCCGGACTTCCTCGGCTTCTTCCCGGCGCTCGGCCGGGATGATGCGGTCCAGGCACTCGCCCACGGCGTGCATGTGGACGTAGTCCTCCTCCTCGGGGGTGATGGGCAACATGCCGATGCCCTCGCGGATGAGGTTGTAATACATGCGGTTGGCGTCCCGGGAATCGACCAGCACGCCGTCGCAGTCGAAAATGACGCCGGAGAGCCGGGCCAGGAATTCGGGCGGGGAAACGGGGTTGCAAACGTACATCGGGCGGCCTTCTTCTCCGTCTTAGGGTTTGACGGCCACGACCAGCCGCGTCATGTCGAGCCATGGGGCCTCGGGGTCGGGCCGGGTCCGGCCGGCCAGCCGGTAACCGGCCGGGCGGGCCGCGATCAGCGGTGCGTCCGGCGCGCCGCCGGGGAACAAGTCCGGAAACGCCTCGGGCGCGACGTCTTCAAAGCCGAGACCAGCTTCCTGGAGCGTCGCGGCGATTTCGGGATCGTCGATAAATAGCCCGGTCTCCACCGGGGCAAGAGCCCAAAACGGCGACAGCAACTGCCGCCAGGGCGGGCGGAATTCGTCGGCCAGGGACGTCGGCGTGGGCAGGCCGCCGTCGCTGGAAAAGGCCGCCGCCAGCACCATGGCCGTGTCGTCATCGTCGTCGCCGTCTTCAATGCCAAGGCTCTCGGCCAGGCCTTTGCGGAAATCCTCGTCCAGGGAACCGGCCTCGGCCAGCTCCAGCACGCTCTGCTCGATCATGGCGGCCAGGCACAAAGCCAATTGGGCCTGTTTGGCCCGGCGCAGGGCCACCCGGCCCGGATTGAGCTGGTCTTCCAGGGCCTCGCGTACGGCAAAGGAGGTCTCGCTGAAGAAATGGCCGCCGCTAGCCCCAGCAAGCAGCGCCAGATCCTTGGGGTTTTTCGTCTCGCGGCGCAGGCGCTCGAATTCGCGCAAAAATCCCGCCAATTCTTCCTTGGCCAGCGGCAGGTCGGCGGGACGCAGCAACTCCGGGTCGCCGGGCTCGCCCAGGCCCGGATCAAGAAAACGCACGCCCGGGGCGCCATCGATGGACACGGCCGGAGTCAAGCAAGGAAAATGCAGCAACGTCACGGCGTTGCCGGAAGCGTCAGTCATGGGAACCATCCTTTGGCGCGACACTGCGCGCCCAGCCTTCCAGGTAGCGCGGGCAACGCCCCGGACACAGGGGAAAGGCGAGCAAGCACAACTCACCCAGGGCATGGGCACAATCCGGGAAGGAAGTCGTATCACCGGGCAGGTAATCCTGACAATTCCCTTCTTTGGCCAGGGTGGCCGGGAATCGGGCCTCCCAAAGGGCCTGGGCCTGCTCGTCGGGCAGCCCCATGACGTCGGCGCGCAGCACGAAATCGTCAAAGGCTTGGCACAGCCGGTTGAGCACGGCGCAACGATGGTTCTCGTGCAGGCCCGGGTTGAGGTGCTCCTCGTAAAGACAGCGCTCTGCCCGGCAGTGGGGGCAACCCTGGCCGGGCAGGCGACGCACTTGCGCCGTCATGACGATATGTCCATAAAACCGTGCCTTCCTTGACCTGCCCCAAGGCCGCGTGTATAGCCACGGCCAATCCACCAGCGGAGGCGCAGCATGTTTGGAATCGGATTTCCGGAGCTTATTATCATCCTGGTCATCGTGCTCATTATTTTCGGAGCCAACAAGCTTCCCGAGATCGGCGCCGGCATGGGCAAGGCCATCAAGAACTTCAAGAAGGCCACCAACGAGCCTGACGAAATCGATGTGACCCCGGGCAAGTCCAAGGACGACTCCACGGACCACAAAGCCTAGAGCAACATCCCACCCGCCGTCAAAGCCCCGAGGAGCCGTCTCCTCGGGGCTTTTTTTTAAGATGCCTCCGGCGGCCGGGGGCCTGAGACCCCCGGACCCCCCAATTGGTTTGCGGCCTACGCCGCTTTCCCGCCTG
>ALAO01000054.1 GCA_000307955.1 Solidesulfovibrio magneticus str. Maddingley MBC34
ATCGAGGTCATGGCCTGCCCCGGCGGCTGCATCGGCGGCGCGGGACAGCCCGTGCCCAAGGATCTGGCCGACCGCAAGCGCCGCACCAAAGACCTCTACCAGTGCGACAAGACCTTCCCGCTGCACAAGGCCCAGGACAACATGTTCGTCACCGAGTGCTACGACAAGTTCCTCGGCGATGTGGGCGGGCACAAGGCCCATTCCCTGCTGCACACCCACTACCAGAGCCGTCGGCGCGTCAGCGACGAGACGCTCGTGCTTTTAAGCGGCGATCCGGCCCAGACCAAGGTCCGGGTGCGGGTGTGCCTGGGCACGAGCTGCCACCTGCGCGGCGCGCAGGACATCCTGACCGGGATGCTCAAGCACATCGTGGAAAACGGCCTGGAAAACGCCGTGGACGTGCGGGCGTCGTTCTGTTTCGAGCAGTGCGCCAAGGGCCCCACCGTGGAGATGGACGGCGAAGTGATGACCCACTGCACCCTGGAAAGCGTGCTGTCGGCCCTGGACGCCCATCTGCGCAATCCCCTGCCCCAGCCCACCAAGCCCAGCGCCGGCTGCGGTTGCGGCTGCGGCAAGTAGCTGAATAAGCGAGATTGATGATGAAAAAAGGGCCGGCCCGCGAGGGTCGGCCCTTTTTAACGTCCTATACCGGTATAACCACTTAAAATCATAAAACTATCGAAAAGTCCCATTAAACATTGCCCTTCAAAAGAACACTAGATACAATAAACTAAATATAACTAAACCACCCTTTACCAGGAAGCTTTACCAATGCGCGAACAGCCTTCCCCAATTATCCCTCAAGAACACAACGAAGACCGTTACGCCAATATACTAATAAACTCGAAAAATGTTCTTGCCAAAACTGTATCACTCGACAGCTTTAAGAGCACACCTCAAGACATCAAGACTACTCAAACTCCTGGAAGCACTATCGCAGAATTTTTTTTGTACACGCTAATTGGCTTATTAACAGGTGGACTATCAGGATTTATAACCTCATCTGTTCCCACCATCTCTCCAGGCTACACGCCATGCTTAGTTTCCTTTGCCATATCTATAGCTGTTATCACCATCGCAACCAACGCTACACTTGCTATTACCGTCGCAGTAACCCTCGGTTTAATTAACCACATTGCTGCATTTTACCTGGAAGCCATACCCATCAGTTACTTTACAGGCCTGACCACCGGCGTGACATGCGCCATCGGTGCGAGTTTGTGCGGAAGACACAATATCAATTTGTTAAACCCCATCAAATCTGCATACAAATTTCTCAGCGGCGACAGATACCCCGACAACCGCGAAGATGACGCCGACCACGACGACATCACTCGAAAGGTCTACAGAAGACTAATACTTAGACACACAATACTCAGCGAGATAGAAGGCCTCTCACAGCAACATTTAGTTATTAAAGAACTTCACGAGAACTTCGGCACGGGGATACCCTCTCCGGCAACGCTCGACTCCTTGCAACAACTCCAAGAGAAGACTATACTTCACGAGCAAAGTTCGGGAAAACAATCCCCTGAGTACCCATTCATCCTACAGCCACCGGCCATGCGTTCCTACAACCTTGCCGTCACAGATCTGTTCGTCGAGAAAGCCCTTGCCTACCTCAACAGAAAAGCCAGACTCTACAGCAGACAAGGATTTATCCTCTATACAATAGCATTTTTATGCATGGCATCTGCAATATTATTCTCTTTTACAAATAATCACTCGCCAGACAAGATTCTTAACGCCATGATATCTCACGACTACCTCGCAACACATTTAATGATCTCAAGCTTCATCAAGAATTTTACATTTTACGGACTTATTATATTATTAGCAGTATACACAGCTCGCATGGGTAAAACGTTATTTGCTCAATCTGAACAGATGAAGGACCGACGCCATGCCCTCAGACAGGGACGTCTTTTTGTCCATCTGAAAGGAGGAAACGTTACAATCGAAGAGTTGGAAAGGGCTTTCAATTGGAATACGACTCAAGACAATGCTTTTTTCCATCTTAACACAGAAGCCCAAGCTCCTTGGGGGACCATGTTCAAGGAAATGATGATCACCCTGCGCGAAACAGCCAAATCCAGCATTGAACTGGCGAAATCCGCCAAAAAAAACGACTAACAGACAAATCGCGCCGTCACGGGGCCGCCCACCGAATCGGCCCCGGGCAACCCACCTTGCCCTCTCCGCCCAACTCGGCCGCTCCCATCTTCTGTCCAGCCTAAATCCAGCCTTTCCCTCCCGCCCCACTCTCCACGCGCTCCGATCATCTCCAGTTTGACATTGATTTTCATTATCGTTAACAATCCCTCCATCACCCCGGCGGTTCGCGCCCCGGCCTCCCGGCCCGCGCCTGCCGCCCTACCCGGAGGTCGCCATGCTGTCGCAATCTTCCATCTCGTCCAAGGGCCGCTCCGCCAGCTGGGCCAGCCGTTTCCTCGGTTCCGCCCGCCGCGAACCGGCCGGCGGCGCAAACCGCGAACAATCCGACTTCGCCGACGCCAAAACCCCGCAACCGTCCGATGCCGCCGGGGCCAAATAGCCCCTTGCCGCGTCACACCGTCCGACCGCGCGGCCCCTTGCGCCCCCGGCGCATCCCAGGGCCGGAGCGTCGCCGCGCCGGGACGGCCGCCATGGAGACCAAGCCATGACCACCATGCAATTTCCCTTCGGCGACCAGGCCGAATGCATCGAAAAGCTGCTTGCCGCCTACCGCTACCGGCCCGTGGTCAACCACCGGGGCCAATGGTACTACGAAACGCGCCTGGCCTGGCGCGGCCGGCTGGTGCTGTGCCGCCTGGGAACCGCCGACCTGTCGCGGCTGCCGGCCGACCTCTACGGCGAAGTCTGGTGCGGCTACTACGACGCCTCCGAACCCGAAGCCATGCTCGACGACGCCGTCCACGCCAACATCTTCGCTTTCGTGAAAAACGTGCACATGGCCGAAACGGCCTAGACAAAGGACCAACGCCGGTCCTTTCAAGGGATCGCGCCCATGCCGGGCGACGGCGGCTTAGGCGGAACCGGGGGCGGCCAGCGGCAATTCCACGATAAACGTGGTCCCGGCCTCGGACGTGACAAACCGGATGTCGCCGTGATGGTCCTCGACAATGCGCTGGCACACGGCCAGCCCCAGGCCCGTGCCGGATTCCTTGGTAGTGCAAAACGGATCGAACACCCGTTCGCGCATGGCCTCGGGGATGCCGCCGCCGGTGTCGGCCACCGTCACCCGGGCGCGGCCGCCGACGATCTCCGCCGTCACCGTGAGCGTGCCGCCGCACTCCATGGCCTCGGCCGCGTTTTTCAGCAGATTGAGCAGCACCTGCTTGATGCGGGCCGCGTCATGGGGCACGGCCTCAAGGCCCTCCCCGAAGCCCGTCGTGACCACGATGCCCCGCGACTCCATGGCCCCGGCCATGATGGCCAACGACTCTCGCACGGTGGCGGCCAAATCGCGCGGCTCGATCTGCGGCGGGGCCGGCCGGGTGAAATCGCGAACCTCGTTTAAAAGCGTTTCCAGCCGCTTGGCCTCGGATTCGATGATGCCGAGCTTCTCGTGGTCCGCGCCGTCCTGCGGCACATGCCGCCGTACCTGGTTGGCGAAGCCACCCATGAGCATGAGCGGATTTTTGATCTCATGGGAAAGCCGCGCCGCCGCCTCGCCGATGGCCGCGAACCGGGCTTGCCGGATGAGCTTTTCCTGAGCGCCCAAGAGCTCGCGCCCAGCCTTGTCGCGCTCCTCGCGCAGCCGGCGCGACCAGCGCAGGGCCAGATGCACCGTGGCCACGAACATGGCGAAGACCACCACTTCAAACAGCCCGACAATGGCCCATTCCCGCACCATCAGCCGGCCGATGAGTCCCTGCACCTCGTCCTCGGGCGCGGCCAGGGCCACGGCCCAGCGGTTGCCCGGGTCCTCGGCTCCGCCGATGGGCGCGGGGCAAAAGGCCACGAACTTCTTGACCGGCCCGATTGCGCCCCGGTGCCAGCCCGAAACGTACCAGTCCATGCCGCGCTGCCCGGCCATGACCCGCTTGTCGATGAGCCAGGTCAGCTGCGACCAGTCGATGGACGGGTCGCGCCGGCGGCGCACCTCCAGGGATTCCCGGCCGATGAACTCGGCCTCGTGGTGGTCCAGGAAATAGCCGGCGTCGTCGAGCACCCAGGCGTAGCCGGTGCGGCCCGAGCGCACGTTGTGGGCGTAGCGTTGGGCCACGGCCAGGGCGTCCACGACAAGCACCAGCCCGCCCACGGTCCCGTACTCGTCGGCCAGGGGCATGGTCATGGCTATGAGCCGCCGCCCGGCCAGGGGGCCGTCCGTTGGCGCGTAGACGCGCGTGAGGGCGATCTGGCCCAGTCGCCCCGGCTCACGGAAGGCCTTGGCGCAGGCCTCGGGACACAGCCCGGCCGCGTCGAGTTCCCGGCCGGCGGCGTCGTAAAAGACCGGCGGCGCCGCCCCGGGGGCCAGCACGCCAAGGGCCGCCACGTTCCATTCGGCGAAGATGTTGTAAAAGGCCGGCATAGCCAGCCACGGCCGGCCGTCGGAGGCCGTGCGCTCGCGCCACATGAGCGACAGGCTGTCCAGGCAGGTGCGCAAAAACGCGAAGTGATCGCCGATGTCGGCGGCGATCTTTTCGGCCAGGATGAGCTGCTGGCGGTTGAACTGGTCCGTGACCACGGCCTCGATGTCCGTCTTGGCCCGATACCCCATGCCGGCGATGGCCAGGGTCAGGGCCACGAACAGCAGGCACGCGGCCAGGATGTGCTTGCGGGTCATGGGCCTCCTCCAGCTTTCTTCCGCCTACCTGATTTCATCCGTGCCCGCAATCGGTTACGCTCGCCGGCCGGTCCGGCCGCCGTTTTCGGCCCCGCCGCCCCCTTGCGCCCGGGGGCGGGGACGCGCATAAGGCCGCCATGAACATGCACGCAAACGACGAATTGGAATTGTCCGTCGCCCGCCTGGCCCTTGGCGGCCGGGGCGTGGCGCGCCTCGACGGCATGGTGGTTTTCGTGGACGGCGCGCTGCCCGGCGAAACCGTCATGGCCAAGGTCACCCAGGTGAAAAAAGGCTTTGCCGAGGCCGTGGCCGAGCGGATCATCACCCCGGCTCCCGAGGCCGTCGAACCTCGCTGCCCCCATTTCGGGGTCTGCGGCGGCTGCGACTGGCAGCGCCTGGACTACCAGGCCCAGCTTTTCTGGAAACGCGAGCAGGTGGCCGAGACCCTGGCCCGCCTGGGCGGCCTGACGGGCGTTCCCGTGGCCGACACCGTGCCCTCCCCCGAGATTTACGGCTACCGCAACAAGATGGAGTTCGCCTTTGCCGGCCGGCTCCACCTGGGCCTTCGCGAACGCCGCAATCCGGCCCGGGCGCTCGATATCGAAACCTGTCCGCTCATGGCCCCCTGGGCGGCCGAGATGGTCAATGCCGTGCGCGAGCTATGCCGCGAAACGGGCCTGGCCGCGTACGATCCCCGCACCGGCAAGGGCGTGTGGCGGCATCTGGTCCTGCGCGACTCCCGCCACGACGGCTCGCGCCTGGTCCACGTCATCACCGGCCCGTCGCGCGCCGCCGGCGATGCCGTGCACACCCTGGGCAAGACGCTTATGGAGCGGTTCCCGGAGCTGACCGGCTTTGTCCATTCCGTGCGCCGCGCCCCCACGCCCGTGGCCCACGGCGAGCGCCAGTCCATCGTGCTCGGCCGGGGGCATCTCACCGAACAAATGGGCCGGGCCATCCTGCGCGTCCTGCCCGACGCCTTTGCCCAGACCAACACCGGCGCGGCCCAAAGCCTCTATGAGATCGTCACCCGGGAAGCCGGCAGCGACCCGGCCGGTACGGCGCTCGACCTCTACTGCGGCTCCGGCGGTCTGGCCCTGAATCTCGCCCCGGCCTTTGCCGAGGTGCGGGGGCTCGATATCGACCCGCGCTCCATCGAAAGCGCCAAGGCCTCGGCCAAATTGTCCGATGCCCACAACTGCGTTTTCGAGGCCGCCGACGCGGCCGACGCCCTGGACGATCTGGCCGGCGATCCGCCCACCGTCGTGGTCCTCGACCCGCCCCGGGCCGGAGCCGCGCCCGAGGTAGTCGCCGCCATCCTGCGGACAGCGCCGAAGCGCGTGGTCTACGTGTCCTGCAACCCGGCCACCCTGGCCCGGGACCTCAAGCGCCTGGCCGAAGCCTACGACGTGGCCAGCGTCACCCCGGTGGACCTCTTCCCCCACACGGCCCATATCGAGGTTGTGGCGAGTTTGACGCTGCGGGGATGAGGGGGAGACAAGAAGGAAGATGCCTCCGGCGGC
>ALAO01000055.1 GCA_000307955.1 Solidesulfovibrio magneticus str. Maddingley MBC34
CCCGGCCGCCGGAGGCATCTTCTCTTCCCTCTCCTCACTCCCCATGGGCAACTGGCAACGGTCGCCGCCGGGTTGGCGGGCGAGGAGGTCGGCCACGGGTTCGCCCTTGGCCAGACGGCGGGCCAGTTCCAGCTGTTCGGCCCGGCACACGGCCAGGCCGTCGATGGCAGCGCCGACCACCCGGCGCAGGATGTCGGCGTAGCGCGGCCCAGCCTCGACGCCCAGGGCCTTGAGGTCGTTGCCCGTGACCTCCACCCGCTTGTGGCGCAGCGTGGTCAGGTGCAGGGACACGTACTTCTGCAGCGGCTCGCGGGGGTTGCGGGCCATGAGGTAGAGCGCGCCTTCCAGGGGCATGGGTTCGAGGAGGAAATAGAGCTCCGAGGGCGACCCCTTGTGGTATTCCCAGTTGAAGATGCCCTGGGCGGTGTCGCGGATCTGCTGGCGCAGGGCGGCCATCTCGGCGGCTTGGCGTTTGGAAAAGTTGAGCCGACGGGCGATGATGGCGAACTGTTCCGGGTCAAGGCCGGTGCAAAGGCCCAGGAAGTAGAGCATCCAGACCTGGGGTTGGGGCTCGATGTAGAGCAGGCGGTACCAGTTGATGACGTTTTCCACCTCCAGAAGCACGGCTTCCTTGGAGGGCGTCAGCGCCAAAAGCGGATGGATGGCGGCCAGGAGCTTGTAGTCCTGCATCCGGCGCAGGCAGGAGAGCGGCGTTTTTTCCTCGAAGATAAGCCGCAGTTCGTGCATGACCCGGGAGCCGGAGAGCTTGTGGAAAAAGCTGTGGCGCACGGCGTTTTTGATCAACCGGTCGGTCTGGCCGCCAATGCGGAAGCCGAAGCGCTCGCTGAAACGGATGGCGCGCACGATGCGGGTGGGGTCCTCGACGAAGCTTAAGGAATGGAGCACCCGCAGCACCCGTTCCTTGATGTCGCGCTGGGCCCCGAAGAAATCGACCAGATCGCCGAAACGCTCGGGCGAAAGGTGCAGGGCCAGGGCGTTGACCGTGAAATCCCGGCGGTAGAGGTCCATCTTGATGGAAGAGAGTTCCACCGTGGGCAGGGCGGCCGGGTATTCGTAGTATTCCAGGCGGGCGGTGGCCACGTCCACGCGTTGGCCGTCCGGCAGGATGACCACGGCGGTCTTGAATTTGGGATGGGACTTGTAGCGGCCGCCGTAGATCCGGGCCAGTTCGGCGGCATAGGCCACGCCGTCACCCTCGACCACGAGGTCCACGTCAAAGTTGGGGTGCTTGAGGAGCAGATCGCGGACAAAGCCGCCGACGACGTAGACGGCGTGGCCGGTTTGCTGGCCGAGTTCGCCGGCCTGCTTGAGCAGGGCCAAAAGCCTTTTGGGCAGGCGCTCACGCAGAAGTCCGGCGATATTACGGTCTTTCTTGCGCTCGGGCAGGAGCGATTCCGGGATGCGGGACGGCTCCTTGACCAGGGTGTTGACCAGATCGGTGCGGGTGACGACGCCGACGAGCCGGCCGTCCTCGGCCACCGGGGCCAGGCGCTGGCGTCGGCCGAGAATCACTTCCATGACGGCGTAGAGGTCGGTGTCCGGGGTGATGACGGCCGGATCGCGCATCATGTACTCGCTGACCGAAACGTCGCCCAGGCCGTGGTTGATGGCCTTGTCCATGATGTCGTGTTCGATGACCCCCACGCAACGCCGGCCGCCCTTGCCCACCACGGGCAGGGCTTTTAAGCCGTAGCGGGTCATGATCTCCTCGGCCCGGCGCATGGTGGCGTTGTCCTCGATGGACACGGCCGGCTTGCTCATGAGCTGGCGGGCGTGGATCTGCGGATTGATCTGGGCGTAGAGCAGGCCGAAAAGCTCCTCGCGCACCTGGGTCAGCGTCATGTTCTTGATGGAGGCCGAGGCGGCGTAGGGGTGGCCGCCGCCGCCCAGGGCCGAACAGATCTTGCCCACATCCACGTCCGGGGTGCGCGAGCGGGCGACCAGATGCACCCGGTCGTTCATGAGGCCGATGGCGAAAAGCACCCGCAGGTTTTCCATGTCCAGGAACTTGTGGACGAGCAAGGCGAAGTCGCCGATGTACTGGTCGGAGGCGGCTTCGGCGATGACCACCTCGATGCCGTTGATGTCGTGGGTTTGCGCCGTCTCGATGAGTTGGCTCATGATGGTGATCTGTTCCGAGGACAGCTCCCGGGTCATGAGGTCGGCGATGACGCCCACGTCCATGCCGCGCGCCCGCAGCCAAGCGGCGGCGGCCAAGTCGTGCTCGGTGGTGGAGGCGAAGGTGAAGGAGCCGGTGTCCTCATAGATGCCCAGGCCAAGGATGGTGGCCTCGTCCGGGGTCAGGGGCAGGCCCTTCTCCATGATGGCGTCCATGAGGATGCCGGTGGTGGAGCCCCAGTTTTTCACCACGGACAGGGCGGTCGGCACGTCCTCGTCGGTGTCGGGATGATGGTCGTAGCAGTGGATGACGAGGTCGGGATTGTCGAAGACCGCCTCGATATGGGGCACCCGGGAGCGTTGCCGGGTGTCGACCAGGACGAGCTGCTTGACGCTTGCCGGGTCGATCTCCTTGAAGTTCTTGAAATTGAACATGTAGGTGGCGCTTTGGATGAAAAAGTGCCGCAGGTTTTTTTCCTGGCTGCCCGGGAAAATCAGGGTCGCGCCGGGATAGAGCTTGCCGGCGGCGATGATGGCGGCCAGGCAGTCGAAATCGGCGTTGGCGTGTCCGGTGACGATGACGGGGGCAGGGAGCAGATCGGGCTTCTGGGGGGAGCTCATGTATAAAGCGTCACTTTAACTTTTATCCCGGTCGCGAGACCGGGGATGGTGGGCGCGGTGGACGGCCAACAAGCGGCCGGCCTGGACATGGGTGTAGATTTCGGTGGCGCTGATGTCGGCGTGGCCCAGCAGCATCTGCACGGTGCGCAGGTCGGCCCCGCCGTCGAGGAGATGGGTGGCGAAGGAATGGCGCAGGCTGTGGGGGGAAATGCGCGTCGAGACCTGGGCGGCCAGGGCATAGCGCTTGATGCCCTTCCACACGGCCTGCCGGGTCAGCCCCTTGCCCGAGCGGTTTAAAAACACGTGCTGGTCCTTGGGGCCAAAAGCGCCGCGTACGCTGGAGAGATAGGTGGAGAGAAACTCCATGGCCAGGGAATGGATGGGCGTCACGCGCTCCTTGGAGCCTTTGCCGAACACCCGCAGCAGGCCGGCCTGGGCGTCGAAATCGGCCAGGGTCAGGCTCACGAGCTCGGAGACGCGAAGGCCGGCGGCGTAGAGCAACTCCAGCATGGTGCGGTCGCGGTAGCCCAGGGGCGTGGCCGTGTCCGGGGCGTCGAGCAGGCGCGTGACCTCCTCGCGGGAGAGCACGTCGGGCAAAAGTCGCGGCAGCTTGGGGTTTTCAATGAGCGCCGCCGGCGAGGCCGACAGCCAGGATTCGTCGGCGGCGAAGGCGAAAAAGCCGCGCAGGGCCGAGAGATGGCGGGCCAGGGACCGGCTGGCCAGCCCGCGTGAGCGCAGGTGCATGAGATAGAGCAGCACGGTCTCGTCGGTGGTGGCTTCCAGGGCCGCGCCGTGGTCGTTTAAAAAAATTAAAAAACCTGCGATGTCGGTAGAATAAGCGGTGATGGAATGCTCGGATAGGCCCCTGGCCACGATCAGGTGCTCGATATACCGGTCGACCCAGGGATGGGCCGGACGGGGAGAGGCCGGGGAGGTGTCGTTGGTGCTCATGGCGCGAGGGCCTTTTCTGGCATGATTTGGGCCATCCGTAAACGTCCCGGAGCCTGCGCGGCGGCTTGACACGAATGGGGGCCGTTTTTACTGTGACCGGCCTGCCGCCCTAGGCGGGGATACACGCCCATAAGGAGCCCCCATGATCCAGTTTCCCATGGCCGACCGCGTGGCCGCCCTTCCTCCCTATCTTTTCGCTGAAATCGACCGCGTCAAGGCCGAAGTCCGGGCTCGCGGCGTAGACATCATTTCCCTGGGCATCGGCGACCCCGACATGCCCACCCCGGACTGCATCATCGACGCCTTGTGCGCCTCGGCCCGCAAGCCGGAAAACCATCAGTATCCCGACTACGTGGGCTTGCTGACCTTCCGCGCCGCCGTGGCCGACTGGTACAAGACCCGCTTCGGCGTGACCCTGGACCCGGCCACGGAAGTGGTGAGCCTTATCGGTTCCAAGGAAGGCATCGCCCATTTCCCCTTGGCCTTCGTCAATCCCGGCGATCTGGTCATCGTCTGCTCGCCCAACTACCCGGTCTATCCGGTGGCCACGGGCTTTTGCGGCGGCGAAGTGAAAATCCTGCCGCTGACCGACGAGAACGACTACCTGCCCGACCTCGACAGCGTCACCGACGCCGAGTGGGTCCGGGCCAAGATCATCTTCGTCAACTACCCCAACAACCCGACCTCGGCCGTAGCCCCGCGCGCCTTCTACGAGAAGCTCGTGGCCAAGGCCAAGGAAACGAACACCATCGTCGTCTCCGACGCGGCCTACACCGAGATGTACTACGACCCGGCCGAAAAGCCCATGTCGATCCTGGAGATCGACGGGGCCAAGGACGTGGCCATCGAGTTCCACTCCCTGTCCAAGACCTACAACATGACCGGCTGGCGCATCGGCATGGCCGTGGGCAACGCCCAGCTCGTCAAGGGCCTGGGCAAGATCAAGGAAAACGTGGACTCCGGCATCTTCCAGGCTGTGCAGGAAGCCGGCATCGTGGCGCTTGAGCAGGGCGAACCCTTTGCCGAGCAGTTCCGGGGCGTCTACAAGGAGCGCCGGGACAAGGCCGTGGCCGCCCTGGCCAAGATGGGCATCGCCTGCCGCACGCCCAAGGCGTCCTTCTACCTCTGGTGCAAGACCCCGGCCGGCCACACCTCGGCCGCCTTCGTCACCAAGGTCCTCCAGGAGACCGGCGTGGTGCTCACCCCGGGCAACGGCTTCGGCGCGCCGGGCGAAGGCTACTTCCGCATCGCCATGACCGTTCCCATCGCCCGCATGGAGGAGGCGTTGTCACGCATCGCCAAGCTGTAACCGCCTATGTCGGCCTGGGCTCCAACCAGGGCGACAGGCTGGCCAATCTTCGTCTGGCCCGGGAGCGCCTCGGCGCGCTCCCGGACGCCTTTTTGGCGGGCGCAAGCCCGGTCTACGAGACCGAGCCCTGGGGCGAGGCCGATCAGGCGACGTTTTACAATCAGGTCGTGGCTCTGACCTTGGGTGATTCCTGGTCGCCCAGGCGGCTGTTGCAGGCGCTTTTGGCCAACGAAACCCTGCTTGGCCGGGTGCGCGATCCGGCCCGGCCGAACGGCCCCCGGACCATGGACTGCGACTTGCTGCTGTACGGCGACGTCCGCCTTGCCGAACCCGACCTGACCATTCCCCATCCGCGCCTCCGGCAGCGGCCCTTTGTCCTGGTCCCGCTGGCCGACCTTGCCCCTGAGCTGGCCATTCCGGACGGGCAGGGGGGAAGCGTGGCCCAGGCGCTGGCGGAAATGCCTTCCAACCAGGGCGGGAATATTGTAGGGGCAATCGAGGCATCGGCCCGATAAACGGGACCGACAAGGAGCGTTATGTACCGTTGGCTCATTTTACTCGCGGCCGCGTTTATTTTGTATAAGCTGTTTATTGGCGACCGGGGCCGGAAAAAGGAACAGGAAGCCGAGACCAAAAAGCGCATGGCCGCCACCGGCGACATGGTCAAGGATCCGATCTGCGGCACCTATGTGCCGGCCGACGCCGACATCCGCGCCCGGGACGGCGACAAGGTCTACGCCTTTTGCAGCTATGAATGCCGCGACAAGTTCGTCAAGCGCATCGAAGCCAGCCGTACCCAGGCCATGGAGCAGGGCAAGACGGTCGAGCGGACCGGGGAAGACGCCCGCCGCTAGCCGGCGTCCCGTGTAAAACGCCTTCGCTTGTCACAGGGAAGAGCGTCCTGCGCCCTATGACCCTTGCGTCGTACGTGGGCATCGAGGACTCGACGCTTGCCCCAGGCCGGCTCCCTGAAGGATACGCCGGTTTTCCGCCTCAGGCGGGTTCGTTGTTCTTGCCGCCGTCCGCTGGCCGGGATGCGTCCGGTCCGGACGGCGGCCTGCTTGATGGAATCCTCAGAACAAGCGACCCATGCAGTCAAACACTTCACGTTGCTTAAACACGGCTTCGCCCTGGTCCTGGCGCTTGGCCTTGGCGGGCCTCGTGGCCGTGGCCGCTTTCCTGCGCCTGTACCACCTGGAAACCCCGTCCATGTGGTGGGATGAAATCATCGTTCCCTTAACGGCGCGGTTTCCCCTGGCCTACATCCTCGATTTCTCGCGCCACTGCGAGATGCATCCGCCGCTGTACCACTTTTGCGTCAAGCTCGTGGAGACCGTGGGGCTTTCCGACGCCAGCCTGCGCCTGCCCTCGGCTGCTTGCGGTATCATTCTGGTTTATGCCGCCTGGCGGGGTCTGACCCGCCTTTACGGGGACGCGGAGTCGGGCTTGTAGCCGCCGCCTTCCTTGCCGGCAGCGCCATGCAGGTGTGGCACGTGCGCCAGGTGCGGCCCTACGCCTTCCTGCCGAGCCAGACCACGCTTTCCATCTTCGCCTTCAAGGCCGGCTACGACGAGATCGGACAGCTTATCACCTCGTATTCGGCCTCTGTGCTGTGGAGCCATGACGACCTTTCCCTGCGGCTGGGCTTCGGGGCATTGCTCGTCGCCGGCGGCTGGGTCATGGCCCGCAAGGTTCCTCGGGAACTGGCCGCCTGCCTGCTTGTTTGCCTCATCCCGGCGTTGGTCCTTTTCCTCATGCGCAAAACGGCCTATTTTTCGCCGCGCCATTTTCTCTACATGACCATCCCGGCGGCGATTATCGTCGGCCACGTGGCACGCTTGCTGCCGCGCGAGGGGTTGGCCATCCCCCTGGCCGCCGCCTTGGCCGCCATCCCGGCCGGCGTCCTGTTCTTGCAGCATTACGGCGACTATTACGAAGACACGAGCTACCACCACAGCGTCTTTGTCACGGATTTCAAGCCTATGGCCCGGGAACTGGCCGGCATCCTGCGCCCAGGCGAGGTCCTCGCCGCCTCGGACCACGGCACGGTCAACGCCATATCCTGGTATCTCGACCAGTTCACGGCCGTGAACCCCTTCCGTGAGCAAAACCTTTCCGAGGAACGCGGCGACTACGAACTGGCCTTTTTCACACCGTACCAAACCTGGGGACACCTTGGCCGCACCGAAGAGGAATTTGCCGCCGCCGTCGGCCCCATCGCCGCGTCTCAACCGGTCTTAAACGCCACCCTCTACCGGTTGCCCATCAAGCGCGAACCGACCCCGCGCGTCGAGGCCGTCCCCTATCATCTGCGCCGACGTAATGAGCTGCCGGATTTTTACCGTCAGGTCGCCGCCTTTTCCGGCATGACCATAAGCCCCTATTGGGGCGGCGAAGCCATCGCCACCCGCAACAATTCGCCGTCGCGCCTGGAATACCGGCTGGACAACGCCGCCCCAGCCGGGCCGCAGCAGCTCCAGTTCATCCTGGAGTACAAAAACCAAGGGCAGGGGAGCCGCATGGCCTACGCCGTGCGTTTCGACGACGAACCGCCCGTGCCGCTTTTCACCTCCCTTGGCCCGGACCCGACCGAGGCGGCCATGGTCTCCATCGTGCGCGAAGCCCCGTACAAGACCATGCGCTTGAGTCTGGAGACGGTCTGCGCTGACCAGACGGCCCGATATCCCGGCGGCAACCTGGAAACCGCCGCCTTCCGTGGCTTTGATCTGGAGATCGTGCCGGCCGGCCGTTTCGATTTCACCCCCGTGGTCAGGCATCTGCGGGAGCAAAATCTCGGCAAGATCGAACACGGCGTGGCCAACGTCTGGCGTTGGGGCCTTGGCCCGACGAGCGCCATGACGTTCGAACTGGACAAGCCCCAGGCGCTCATCCTGGAATTCGACTTCGACAACACCATCGACGGCCAGACTGTGGCCGTGGCCGCCAACGGCCAGCTCCTCGAAAACCTCTCGGGCCTTGGCGTCGGCGAGACGCGTCGCCTGCGCCTGCCCATCGCCGGCCGGGCCGGGGCCAACGACGTGCTCATTGCCTACAGCCATTGGAACCACGGCACAGTCACGTTCGCCGAGACGGACGTTCGTCCCATGGCGCTTTTTATCCGCCGCCTGCGGCTGGTCGCGCCGTAGAGCGGCGCGCGGCGCAATCGGACTTTGCGGTCACAAGAGGCGTTTACGCCGTGTCGGATGCCACCGGTTAACATCCGGGGGCCGGCGAGAAGACAATCCCGACCCAGTCGCGGTTGGATTCCCACGGTACGGGCGAACTTCCGTCAGTACGTAGCCCTCGGTGTTTGTCCTTTGGCGTGCGCATCTGCTTGCAGGGTTTTAGTCGTGTCGGGGCAACACGCAGCCATAGCGCATTCACCTCGGCGCGGCGCCAGAGGATTGGCGGCCAGGTGGCCGACATAAGCCCGCGAGCCAACGTCGCCTAACGCGGACGAAACGAGCTTTGTCACGCGGACTGGATGGACGTCGTTTATCGGTGGCGACAAGAGGTGTGAGCCGGCTTGTCGGAAAGGGCGGACATGGCCAGCAGCTGGATGCGGTTCCGTCCCTGAGCCGAGAAAGACGGAACGCACGGAATGCGAGGGGCTAAGACAAGCAGGCGAGCGCTTTTTTTCCTTCTGCACTAGCAAAGTTAACATAATTTACATTATGAGACAAATATGAGGACAGGCCGGAAACAGCGAGTTTCCTTGTCCGTGTCGCCCAAGTTCCGCCAACTGGCGTTAAAGGCAACTAGATCAGGTAGATACTGAGACGCTGGCGAAATGCCGACGAACACTGGCCGCCGCCGGGGGAACTCCGCCCGAGCCGGAACAAAAGGCTGCGCGGACCGGGGCTTCCTCCGACAATTCGCGGCCTCGGGACATCTCCGCCTGACGCGTGGCAAGATCCGAGAGCAATCTGTATTACGCTATGAAATCGAAACGTCATCAGGATGCGCGCTGCATCGCTTTTGACGCGTTGCTTCCCGAGTTGATCTTGCGACCCTCAGGTTGCCCGGCCAGACGCAAGCACGTCCCCGGAATCTGCGAAACCGCGCCCCTGCACGCCACCAAGGACTTTTTCGGAATCCCGAAGTTTTGCGACAGACCGGTCCGGCCAGGAACTCGCCCGACCGGACCGGCATGATCCTTAGGCCATAAACAGGGGCACAGGCGCGAAAGCCGTCACATCCACCAAGCCCTTGTCCGTGAGCTTGAGGCTCGGGATCACCTCCAGCGACAAAAAGGACATGGTCATGAACGGATGGGCCTCGACCTCGGCCGCAAGCTCCGCCACCTGCCGGAAGGCGGCGTCGAGCTTGGCCAGCCCGTCCAAAATGACTTCCAAGGGCGCGTCGCTCATGAGCCCGGCCACGGGCAGCCGCAACTGGGCCAGCACCTGGCCGTCGCTGGCCACGGCAAAGCCGCCGCCGGAAACCATGAGCGTGCGCGCGGCAAGCACCATGTCCGCGTCGTTGGTTCCGGCCACGATGAGATTGTGGGCGTCGTGGGCGACCGTGCCGGCGATGGCCCCGTTTTTGAGGCCCAGCCCCTTGACGAACCCCAGCGCCAGATTGCCGGTGGCCTTGTGGCGCTCGATGACGGCGAGCTTGGCCAGATCGCGCCCGGCATCGGCCACGGCCAAGCCGTCGCGCACCGTGGGGGCCATTTCCAGGTTTTCGGTGACGATCTGCCCCGGGATGACGCCGATCACCCGCATACGCTGGGAAGCCGCCGGCACGGCCAGCCGGGCCTCGGACACCTCGCCGCCCACGCGCATGGCCCGGGGCGGGGTCAGGCAGGAGCGGTCGGCGAATTCCCAATCCGCCAGGCGCTTGCCGTCAAGCACCACCTCGCGGATGGCAAAGGACGCCAAATCCTCCACCAACACGGCGTCAGCCCGGTAGCCCGGAGCCACCGCGCCCCGGCGGCGCAGGCCGAAATACCGGGCGGTGTTGAGGCTGGCCATGGCCACGGCCCGCACCGGCGGCACGCCCCGGGCCACGGCCTGGCGCACCAGCGCGTTCATGTGCCCTTCCCGGCTGAGATCGGTCGGGTCGCGGTCGTCGCTGACCAGGCAAAACTGGGTCCAATTGTCGGCGGTGACGAGATCGATCAAGGTATCGAGGTTTTTTTCGGTGCTGCCCTGGCGGATCATGACGGTCAGCCCCCGGCGCAGCTTTTCCCGGGCCTCCTCGAATTCCGTGCATTCGTGGTCGGACTGCGGCCCGGCCGTGATGTAGGCGTCGAGCGCCCGGCCGGTCAGCCCCGGGGCATGGCCGTCGATGACGCGCCCCTTGGCGGCCAGGAGCTTTCGCAACATGCTTTCGTCGCCGGCCACTACGCCCGGAAAATTCATGACCTCGGCCAGCCCCAGGATGCGCTCCGGGTGGCGGGCCAGCATGGCGGCCACGTCCATGGCCCCCAGGCGCGCCCCGGAGGTGGCCATGTCCGTGGCCGGCACGCAGGACGGGGCCATGAAATAGCAGGTCACGGGCAGATCCTGGCTGCAGGCCAGCATGTATTCGATGCCGGGCAGCCCCAGCACGTTGGCGATCTCGTGGGGGTCGGAAATGACGGCGCAGGTGCCGTGGGGGGCCACGGCCCGGGCAAAGACCGGCGGCGACAGCAAGGTCGATTCGATGTGGATGTGGCCGTCGATGAATCCCGGGCACAGGTACGCGCCGTCGGCGTCGATGACGTGCTTGGCTTCGCCGCCGGCAAAGCCGACGAACACGCCTTCGGCCACGGCCACGTCGGCCTCGTGGATCTCGCCGGACAGCACGTTGACCAGCCGGGCGTTCTTGATGACCAGATCGGCCGGGGCCTCGCCCCGAGCCACGGCCAGCCGCCGGCCCAGCATTTCAAGGCTTTCGTTCGCGGACATGGCCTCTCCTTTTGTAGTTAAAGTATAACTTTAAGTTTTGGTCTTGAATCAGGCCCGGTTTTTCCCTATAGCACGGCCCATGAACGCACCCGGAACATTCACCCTCGGCCCCGGCGACGGCAGCGCCCGCACCGGTCGGCTGACCACGGCCCACGGCGAGATCGAAACCCCCGTCTTCATGCCCGTGGGCACCCAGGGCACGGTCAAAAGCCTGTGCCCCACCGATCTGCACGATATAAAAGCCCGGATCATCCTGGGCAACACCTATCACCTCTACCTGCGCCCCGGCGACGAACTGGTGGCCAAGCTCGGCGGCCTGCACCGGTTCATGGGCTGGGACGGCCCCATTCTCACCGATTCCGGCGGATTTCAAGTCTTCAGCCTGTCGGGCCTGCGCCGCATCACCGAGGAAGGCGTCACCTTCGCCTCCCATATCGACGGCTCCAAGCACCTCTTTTCGCCGGAAAAAGTCGTCTCCATCCAGCGAAACCTCGGCTCGGACATCATGATGGTCCTAGATGAGTGCGTGCCCTACGGCGCGGACCGGGCCTACACCGAGAAATCCCTGGGACTGACCACTCGCTGGGCTAGGCGCTGCCGGCAGGCCCATCCGGCCGGCGACCGGGGCCAGCTCATGTTCGGCATTGTCCAGGGCGGTTTTTTCAAGGATCTACGCGCCCAAAGCGCCGAACAGATCATTGAGGTCGGTTTTGACGGCTACGCCCTGGGCGGACTGTCCGTGGGCGAGAGTCGGGCCGAGATGTACGACATCCTGGGCGACGCCGCCCCCCTGCTCCCGGCCAACCGGCCGCGCTACCTCATGGGCGTCGGCGCGCCGCGCGACCTGCTGGCCGGCATGGCCGCCGGCATCGACATGTTCGACTGTGTGCTGCCGACCCGAAACGCCCGAAACGGCACGCTTTTCACCTTCCAGGGCAAGGTCAACATCAAGCGGGCCGAATACCGCGAGGACGACTCGCCCCTGGACCCCACCTGCCCCTGCTACGCCTGCCGCACCTTTTCCCGAGCCTATCTGCGCCATCTCTACATCGCCAAGGAGCTGCTGTCCTACCGGCTCAACACGCTCCACAACCTGACCTTTTTCTCCATCATGATGGAGCGGGCCAGGCAAGCCATCCGGGAAGGCCGTTTCGCCGCCTACCGGGCCGAGATGGAGGCCCTCTACCCCGAGGGCGAATAGCTTCGGGGCTTCGCTGACGCTGGAGCACAGGCTCTTGACGCCGACGTCGATTCCGCGTAGAGGTGTCCGTTCATGCCGGGATGGCGGAATTGGTAGACGCAGTGGACTCAAAATCCACCGGCCGCAAGGTCTTGCGAGTTCGAGTCTCGCTCCCGGTACCATCGACAGTCAGGCCTTCAGGGTAACCCCTTGAGGGCCTTTTTGTTTGATCGGCCGAAAGTTGGTAGCATTGTGTCCCCGATCCTTCGCCGTGGGCGTGGATCGCTGGATGCCAAGCCTGCCCACGTGAATGTTCATGGCGTTTTACGCCATAGGAGAATCATATGATGCGCCGCTCTCGATTCGCTGCCGTCGCCTTTCGTGTGTCGTGTCTGCTGCTTCTGGCCCTGGGAATCGTCACCTCGGCCTCCTGGGCCGGAGACATCGCGCCCAGGGGGGAAAAGGTCGCCGTGGATGCCCAGGGACATGACATTTACCAGATTGACGCCAACGGCATCAGGATTGGATACAAGTTGATCGGCTCCGGCGACCCCCTGTTATTGCTGACCGGACTTGGCTGCACAATGGAACGATGGACGCCGGAGTTCATCGCGGCGGCAAGCCAAAAGCATCAATTGATCATCATGGACAACCGAGGGATGGGGTACACGACCGACAACGAGCAGCCCTTCTCCTATGAGCTGTTCGCCAAGGACGCCCTTGGCCTGTTGGATGCCCTCGGCGTTTACAAAGTCGATGTGCTGGGGTATTCCCAGTCCAGCGTCACCACGCAGACCTTGCTTCTCGATACTCCGCAACGCATCAACAAGGCTGTCATCCACGCCACGTCAACCGATGGGAAAGCCGTGGCCGCTTTTTTTGAACATGCGGATTTGCCTGACAATCCCACGATCAAGAAACAACTGCAGGCGGCTATGCACTGGAACACGCCCTTGGAAAAGATGGCGCTGATTCAAAACCCGGTCATGCTGCTGGTCGGAACGGATGACAAGGTTGTCGGTACGCAAAGCTCCATAACCCTGGCCGGCCTGATCCCCGGCGCATGGCTGGTTCAGTTCAAGAACGCAACCCACCACTTGCAGTTTGAAGCGCCTGCCGCCTTTGCCCAAATCGTCTTAACTTTCTTGGCCGTGGATGAGACGGTTCCTGTCAAGCAACATCCTTAATGGCGCATCCTTGATGTATCCGCCCCGGCGGCCTTTTCTTGTTCCCATCGGCCGCCCTTCCCCTTGTGCCCCGCCGCCCGACCTGATAGCCCCTTTTCCCCGGCCACGGGCAAAAGGAGCCGCCATGATCCCTATCGGTCCCCTCGTCAACGGCGCGGCCATCATCGTCGGCGCGCTGCTCGGCCTGACGCTGCACGGCCGGTTCCCCGACCGCATCCGCACCATCATGTTCCACGCCCTGGGGCTCTCCGTCTTCGCCATCGGCGTCAAGATGGCCATGGCCATGACCTCGCCCATCCTGCTGGTTGTCTCCATGCTCGTCGGCGCGGTCATTGGCGAAGCCATCGATATCGAACGCCAGTTCGCCCGGGCCGGCGACAGGATCAAAACCCTGCTGCGCTCGGACAACGTCCTTTTCACCGACGGCCTGGTCACCGCTTCGGTCATCTTCTGCTCCGGCACCATGGCCGTGCTTGGCTCCTTTGACGAAGCCCTGCGCGGCGACCATACCCTGCTGTTCACCAAATCCATTCTTGATGGGTGCATCGCCATGATCCTGGCCACCACCTACGGAGCCGGCGTGGCTCTGTCCTTCCTGCCCGTGGCCGCCTACGAAACCGCCATGACCGTCACCGCCGGCGCAGCCCAGGACTTTTTCACCCCGGCCCGCCTCACCCAGCTCTCGGCCGTGGGCGGCTTGCTCATCGTCGGCATCGGCATCAACATGCTCGGGCTTTTGAAGATCAAGGTCTTCAACCTGCTGCCGGCCATGTTCCTCGCCGCCGCCTTGGCCCCCTTTTTCGTCGATTAGCCGCCCAACCGCCCGGGATTCCTTTACGCGGCCGCCCTTTTGCCGTACCAGGGACCGGCCATGCACGAACTCTCCATCGCCCAAAGCCTGCTGGCCCTCATCGAAGACGAGATGACCAAGCACGGCAAGGAAAAGCTCATTACCGTCAAGGTCCGCCACGGACGCCTGTCCTCGGTGGTGCCTGAAGCCCTGTCCATGGCCTTCGAAGTCCTGACCGCCGATTCGCGGCTGGCCGGCGCGGCCCTGGTCATGGAAGAAACGCCCGTGCTGCTGCGCTGCCGCGACTGCAACCGGGAAT
This sequence comes from Solidesulfovibrio magneticus str. Maddingley MBC34, assembly GCA_000307955.1. GTDB lineage: Bacteria > Desulfobacterota > Desulfovibrionia > Desulfovibrionales > Desulfovibrionaceae > Solidesulfovibrio > Solidesulfovibrio magneticus_A. The sequence goes on from ALAO01000055.1 coordinate 14,391, forward strand.
TCACCCCCGAACCGCCCACGGCCGCTTTCGCCCCCTGTCCGGGCTGTGGCCAGGAGCTTGGGCACACGGTGGTGTCCGGGCGCGAACTGTACATCGAATACCTCGAACTCGAATAGCGGAGACCGGCCATGCAGATTCCCGTGGTGCGCAACATCCTCGAAGCCAACGCCAACGAAGCGTCCGAGCTTAAAGACTTTTTCGCCCAGAAAGGCATCCTGGTGCTTAATCTCATGAGCTCGCCCGGCGCGGGCAAGACCACCATCCTGGAGCGCACCCTCACCGATCTGCGCGACGAGCTGCGCATGGCCGTCATCGAAGGCGACCTGCAAACCGACAACGACGCCCGCCGCGTGGCCGCCACCGGCGCCCAGGCCGTGCAGATCAATACCGAAGGCGGCTGCCACCTGACCGCCTCCCAGATTCGCGCCGCCCTTGCCAGCCTCGACCTCGACGGCCTGGACATCCTTTTCATCGAAAACGTCGGCAACCTCGTCTGCCCGGCCGAGTTCGACGTGGGCGAGGATTTCAAGGTCACGCTGTTAAGCGTCACCGAGGGCGACGACAAACCCGAGAAATATCCGCTGATGTTCCATATTTCGGCAGCCACGTTGCTCAACAAGATCGACCTGCTCCCCTACGTGGACTTCAACCTGGAAAACGCCTCCCGCCACGCCCGGACGCTCAACGCCGACATCAGCCTGTTTCCGGTCTCGGCCCGCACCGGCGAGGGCCTGGCCGCCTGGTACGACTGGCTGCGCGCCCGCCGCGCGGCCAAGGTCGTTGCGTAGGGAAGAGCATAGAGAAGAGAAGAGGCCAGGCGGCCGGGGGATGATCCCCCCGGACCCCTGCAATGGGAAAAGGGG
>ALAO01000056.1 GCA_000307955.1 Solidesulfovibrio magneticus str. Maddingley MBC34
GCCCTGCACCCGCCGGGGGGATAATCCCCCCGGACCCCCTGACTGTCTGTGGCGGGCGGGAGGGCTACAAGCGGGCGGGAGGGCTATAAGGGGGCGGGGACAGGCCATGGCCGTCCACGACGGCCCCACCGATTGGAATCCGTGAAAAGACAGGCTACAAGGCTTTCTCGACTTGCAAGGCATCCCCTTTCATGCCCATACCGGTGCAGGAAGCCTTTCCCGTAAAAAGGCTATCTGCACCCAGCCGCCGGAGGCACAGACGATGGAACTACGTGGAACGACGATCGTGGCCGTGCGCACTGAAGCCGGCGTGGCCATGGCCGGCGACGGCCAGGTGACCCTGGGCCAGGCCATCGCCGTCAAACATACCGCGCGCAAGGTGCGCCGGATGTACAAGGATAAAGTCGTCATCGGCTTCGCCGGGGCCACGGCCGACGCCTTCACGCTTTTCGAGCGCTTCGAGGCCAAGCTGGAGGAATTCGGCGGCAACCTCGTGCGCGCCTCGGTGGAACTGGCCAAGGACTGGCGCAAGGACAAATACTTGCGACGCCTGGAAGCCATGATGATCGTGGCCGACGCCGGCAATGTGCTCATCCTGTCCGGCACGGGCGATGTCATCGAGCCCGACGACGGCGTGGCGGCCATCGGTTCCGGCGGCCCCTACGCCATGGCCGCCGCCCGGGCGCTGCTGCGCAATACGGAACTCTCGGCCCGGGAGATCGTGGAAAAATCCATGGCCATCGCCGCCGAGATGTGCGTCTTCACCAACGACCAGCTGGTGGTGGAGACCCTCGACAAGCCGGCGTAATGCCGCGCCGCGCCAAAAGACGCGCGTATTTCGCCAGAAAAGTGGTTTGAGCGGATCGCCCGCGAAAGCGCCAAGGCGCTTTTCAGGACCGCCGCCCCAAGGAGCACCCATGCACGCCAGCCTGACGCCGCGTGAAATCGTTTCGGAACTCGACAAATACATCATCGGCCAGCGCGACGCCAAGCGCATGGTGGCCATCGCCATGCGCAACCGCTGGCGTCGCCAGCAGATCGAGCCGGTGCTGCGTGACGAGATCGCGCCCAAAAACATCATCATGATCGGCCCCACCGGCGTGGGCAAGACCGAGATCGCCCGGCGGCTGGCGCGCCTGGCCGGGTCGCCCTTTTTCAAGGTCGAGGCCACCAAGTTCACCGAGGTCGGCTATGTCGGACGCGACGTGGAATCCATGGTGCGCGACCTCATGGAAATCGGCGTCAACCTCGTGCGCCAGGAAGAGCTGGAGCGGGTGCGGGTCAAGGCCGAAAAGACGGCTGAGGAACGCCTGCTCGATCTGCTCCTGCCCGAATCCCAGCGCCCGAGCCATGGCCCCATCCCCATGCCGGCCGCCATCGAAGCCTCGGCCGAGCCGGCCGGCGAGCAAGGCCTGACCACCCGCGACAAGCTGCGCAAGCTCTGGCGCGAAGGCAAACTCGACGACCGCATGGTGCCCGTGGAGGTGTCCATGCCCTCGCCCCAGGTGGAAATCATGTCCATGCCGGGCATGGAGGAGATGGGCAGCCAGTTCAAGGACCTCTTTTCCAAGGCCTTTCCCCAGCGCAAGAAGACCAAGACCATGCGGGTGCGCGAGGCCTACGACGTGATCCTGCAAGAGGAGTCCGACCGGCTGGTGGACATGGACAAGGTTTCCGAGACGGCCAAGGAGCGCGTGGAGCAGACCGGCATCATCTTCATCGATGAAATCGACAAGATCTGCGGCCGCCAAGGCGGCGGCCAGGGGCCGGACGTGTCCCGCGAGGGCGTGCAGCGCGATTTGCTGCCCGTGGTCGAGGGCTGCGTGGTCAACACCAAGTACGGCATGGTGAAAACCGACCATATCCTGTTTATCGCCGCCGGCGCGTTCCACTTCTCCAAGCCCTCCGACCTCGTGCCGGAACTGCAAGGCCGCTTCCCCCTTCGAGTGGAGTTGCGGGCGCTGACGGCCGAGGATTTCCACCGCATCCTCACCGAACCGAAAAACGCGCTCACCGTGCAGTACAAGGCCTTGCTCGCCACTGAAGGCGTGACCCTGGAATTCACCGACGAAGCGCTGCGGGAAGTGGCCCAGTTCGCCCAGCGCATCAACGCGGACACCGAAAATATCGGGGCCAGGCGGCTTTACACCATCATGGAAAAGATTCTATCCGACCTGTCCTTCGCCGCCTCGGACCAGGGCGGCCAAACCGTGGTCGTGGACCCGGCCTACGTGCGCGAAAAGCTCGCCGACGTGGCCGAGGACCGGGATCTGTCCCGGTACATTCTCTAATCTCCCAGGGAGCGACAATGAACCGCGAACACGCCAAAGCGCATCTGCTGCTGGAGGCCCTGCCCTACATCCGCAATTTCTACGGCCAGACCGTGGTCATCAAATACGGCGGCCACGCCATGGTGGACGAACAGCTCCAGGAGAGCTTCGCCCTCAATGTCATCCTGCTCAAATACATCGGCATCAACCCCGTCATCGTCCACGGCGGCGGCCCGCAGATCGGCCGGATGCTCAAGCTGCTGAACATCGAAAGCCAGTTCAAACAGGGCCTTCGCGTCACCGACGACGCCACCATGGACGTGGTCGAAATGGTGCTCGTCGGCAAGGTCAACAAGAACATCGTCAACTTGATCAACCTCAAGGGCGGCTCGGCCGTGGGCCTGTCCGGCAAGGACGGCCGGCTCATCACCGCCCGCAAGCTCGAAATGGTGCTGGAACGCGGCGACGCGCCGCCGGAAATCATCGACCTCGGCAAGGTCGGCGAAGTGACGGGCATCAACACCCAGCTCATCACCACCCTGCTCGGTCAGGGCTTCATCCCGGTCATCGCGCCGGTCGGCGTCGACGAAAACGGCGAGACCTACAACATCAACGCCGACACCGTGGCCGGAGCCGTGGCCGCCGCCCTGGGGGCCAAGCGGCTGGTGCTTCTCACCGACGTCTCCGGCGTCCTGGACAAGGACAAGACGCTGATCTCGTCGCTGGACATCAAGGAAGCCTCCCAGGCCATGGCCGACGGCGTGCTGGTCGGCGGCATGATCCCCAAGGTCAGCTGCTGCATGGAAGCCGTGGACGCGGGCGTGGAAAAAGCCCACATCCTCGACGGCCGGGTCGAGAACTGCATCATATTGGAGCTGTTCACACGCTCCGGCATCGGCACCGAAATCGTGTGCAAACGGTGCCAGGCGTAGGGCGAGGAAAAGCGAAGAATGCCTCCGGCGGCCCGGGGGGATAATCCCCCCGGCCCCCCTTGAGGGGAGCGATTTTACAGGGGGCGGCGTTGCAACGTCACCCCCTTTTCGCCTTTCAGGAGGGATTCCAAAGGGGTCACCCTTTTGGCCGCCGGAGGCATCTTCCTGTTTTTCAAAGCCCTTAGCCTCGACCCAGCCCTACTCCTTGAAACCCGCCGCCAGCCTTTCACCCAAAGCAGACGCTTTCACCAAGTCCTGCGGGAACACGTCCTTGCGGCGTTTGGCCTTGGCCTCGGCGTCCCAGACGGTGCAGAGGTACTTGGCATAGTCGTCGAACTGGTAGGTGTCGTTGACGGTGAGCACTTCGCAGGAGCCGAAGGTGCGGCTCAGGAAGCCTTGGGCCAGGCCGGTCATGTGGCCGTAGTTGCGCTGTTCCATGACGTCTTCGGGCACGTTCATGGTGTAGACCATGGCGGTGGGGATCTTGCGCGGGAAGATGGCGGCGTAGCCCGGGGTGTAGGTCAGGTAGGGGAAGAGCATCCGTTCGATGAACGAGCGGGTTTCGCCGGTTTCGGCCCCGAAGTAGACGGGCGTGCCGATGACCAGGGCGTCGGCTTCGGCGGCTTCGGCCAGAAGCGGGGTCAGGCCGTCCTTGACGGCGCAGCGGCCGTAGTTCTTGCCGCCGATGCGCTTGCATTCGAAACAGCTGATGCAGCCCTTGAAATCGTAATCATAAAGATGGACGAGCTTGGTGGCCGCGCCGGCCTTGGCCGCGCCGGCAAGGACGCTTTGCAGGACCTGGGCGGTGTTCCATTTCTTGCGCGGGCTGCCGTTAATGGCGAGTATCGTCATGGCGGTTTCCTCCTGAAGCAGGTATGGCCGCCGGATACGTCTTTTAGCGGGCCGAGGCAACGGCTTCCCTAAACGGTACAGAGGCTCCGCCCGGGTACTGCGTTCCCGAAAGGTGCCCTACTCCATGAGCAGCACGCCGTCCTCGCCGTCGAGTTCGGCCACGGCCACGTCCACCCGTTCGCCGGATTCGGTGTGCACGCGTTTGCCCACGTAATCGGCCTGGATGGGCAGTTCGCGGTGGCCGCGCCGGTCGATGAGCACGAGCAGTTCCACGCGTTTGGGGCGGCCGTAGTCGAGCAGCGCTTCCAGGGCGGCCCGGATGGTGCGGCCGGAAAACAGCACGTCGTCGACGAGGATGACGTTTTTTTCGGCCAGGGAGAAGGCGATCTCCGACGGTCCGACTTGCGGCTGCACCTCGCGGGTGGTCCAGTCGTCGCGGTAGAGGTTGATGTCGAGCTTGCCCAGCGGCACGTCGCATTGGCCCCGGGCGTCGATGAGGGCCTTGAGCCGCGTGGCCAGCTCGGCCCCGCGCCGCTGGATGCCGACGATGGCCAGATGGCAGCTCGGATCGTGGCGTTCGATGATTTCGAAAGCGAGGCGCTCCAGGGTGCGGCGCACCTCGCCGGCGGTCATGATTTTTTTGTGTTTGTTCACGGAATGTTCCCCCAAGCTTTCCATCCGTCTAGCCTAAAAGGGGAAACCCTGGCAATCGGCCCGGCGGCCCGGCGGAGGCTGGTATTTGACTTTCTGATCGGTCATGCTTAGTTGCATTGAACGAGCTTGTCCTATGGAGGTCCCCATGGTTGAGTTGACGGAATCGGCAAAGACCCAGCTGGATGGGTATTTCGCCGACAAAGAAAAGACCCCGGTCCGTATTTACCTGTCGTCTGGCGGCTGAGCGGGTCCGAGATTAGCGCTGGCTCTGGATGAGCCGCGCGAAGCGGACGAGGTGCTCGACGTTTCCGGATACACCTTTGTCATCGAAAAGGAGCTTTACGAGAAGGCTTCCCCGCTGAAGGTCGACATGACCTACATGGGCTTTTCGGTGACTTCCAGCCTGGAGCTGGGCGGCGGCAGCGGTTGCGGCTCGTCCTGTTCCGGCGGTTCCTGCTCGGTCTAACCACCGAGGTTGATGCGTGCTTCCGGGCCGGCTGGCGACAGCCGGCCCTTTTTCGTGGGGCCGACCGTTTGGCCGCCGGGGCACGGCAGGCCTGGCCAGGGCCGTCTAGCCATCACGTTTTTCTTTCGAACAGCCAAAAATCCATCGGCCAAGCGTATTTGACAATGCCTTGGGGCGTGATTACCCGTTAAGCAACTCTCGCCTGGAGGTATCCATGGTTTCTTTGAGCGATTCGGCCCGGACCGAACTGGACAACTACTTTGCCGACAAACAGAAAACGCCCATCCGCGTCTATCTCAACAAGGGCGGCTGCTGCGGTCCGTCCCTGACCCTGGCCCTGGACGAGCCCCGGGACAACGACGACGTCTTTGACCTCAACGGCTACACGTTTGTCGTGGACAAGGAACTGGCCGCCATGGCCAGCCCCATCGACATTGACATGACCGACTACGGGTTCAGCGTGAAATCAAGCCTGCAGCTTGGCGGCGGCTCCTGCGGCTCCGGGGGTTGCGGCGGCGGTTCCGGCGGCTGCGGCGGCGGCTCCTGCTCCTGATCGTCGCGCTTCTCCCTGAAAAAACCGTGTTTGCAGGCCGGCTTCAGCCGGCCTTTTTTCTTCAATGACCCTGGCTGGTTGACAGGAGTCCCCGCGAAACGTAAGTCACGCTTATGGAGTCTGCCGCCACTTCCCCCATCCGTCTGACCGACGCCGCCCGCCAGGCCCTTGATGGGCTTTTTCCGGGCGCGGCCCGACCGCAACTCCGCATCTTTTTGTCCTTTATGGATGCCGCCGGCCCCCGGCTCGACCTTGCCCCGGATGCGGCCACGGAGGCCGACGTCGTCGTGGCCCTGGACGGCCATGCCCTGTGCATGGCCCGGCTGTTGTGCGACCAGGCCGCGCCGGTCACCGTGGACTGCGGCCAACAAGGTTTCGTCATCCATTCGCGTCTGGATTTTTCCGGGGCCGGCGGCAACTGCGGCGGAGCCTGCGGCTCCCATCACTGACGTCTGGCCAAGGCCGGCCGCCGATTTCGGTTTTTTGCGCGCAAATGCCCGTGTGTCCTTGCCTTCGGCTTGGGCATTGACTACCATTCGGGTCGGTTGGCGCCACCCAAAGGAGACGGTCATGCCCGGAACGATTCTCATCGTCGATGATGAGGTCCATATCCGTATGCTCCTGGAGCAGACGCTGGAAGAGCTGGAAGAAGATTACGGCGTGGAGATCCTTTCCGCCCAGAACGGCGAGGAAGGTCTGGGACTGATCAAGTCCCGCAAGCCCGACGTCGTCTTCCTCGACATCATGATGCCCAAGCTCAACGGCTACGAGGTCTGCCAACGCGTCAAGGAAGACCCGGAAGCAAGCGGCATCGGCATCGTGCTCCTGACCGCCAAGGGCCAGGAGGTCGACCGCCGCCAAGGGCTGGAACTCGGGGCCAGCCGCTACATGACCAAGCCTTTCGATCCAGACGAAGTGCTCAAGGTGGCCAAGGAACTGCTCGGACTCGACCCCTGATCGCGCCGGGGAATTTGCCGACATGGTGCCGTTGCGGCGACTGCTCAAGAAACGGGCCCTGGCCCCCCTGCTCGAACGGGCCAGCCGCATGCTGGGTCCGGGCTGGACCGCCACGGTCATCGACGCCGCCGATCCCATCCCTTCCGCCGTCCATCGGCTTGAGCCCCTGCGCCAGGACGGCCTGATCCTGGGCTATCTGGCCTGCACGCCGCCAGGAGACGTTTCCCCTGACCCGGCCGGCGAGGCCGCCCTGGCCGAAACGGCCCGGTTCGCCGCCGACTGCCTGGAAACCATCATCGACGGCGAGGCTCTGCGCCGAACCCTGGCCGCCGAAACCCTGGTCAAATACCGCGAAGTCTCCCTGCTCCACCGGGCCACCACCGGACTCAACGCCTCCCTGCGCCCCCGCGATGCGGCCCTGGCCCTGCTCGACGAATGCCGCCGCGGCGAACTGCCGGCCGACAGCGGCATGGTGTTTTTGCGCGAAGCCGCCGACGCCCCGTTCGCCCCGGCCGTGAGCTTCGGCCAGACCGCCGCCTGCCGGCTGGACAACATCGCCTCATCGGCCCTTTTTGCCGCCATCGTCGCCAGCCGCAAGGGCGAGATCGTCAACGACCTGGCGGCCGACAAACGCTGGGCCGGCGAGGCCGACGTCGCCTCCCTGCTGATCTACCCGCTTTCGACCTCGGGCAAGTGCGTGGGCATGCTGGTCCTGGCCGGTCCGGTCCCCATGCTGTTCGAGGCCAGCCATCTCCAGCACGTCGGCACCCTGGCCGCCGTGGCCGGCATCGCCCTGGGCAACGCGCTGCACTTCAAGTCCGTCCAGAACTTGATCAATTCCCTCATGCAGGCCCTGGCCACGGCCATCGACGCCCGCGATCCCTTCACCTCCGGCCATTCCCAGCGGGTGGCCCGCCTCGGCGTGGCCCTGGCCCGGGCCGTGCACCGCGACGAAGGAGCCTTTGCCGGCGTGGCCTTCACCCCAAGCGACCTCGAAGAACTGCTGTACGCCGGCCTGCTCCACGACGTGGGCAAGATCGGCATCCGCGAGGAAGTGCTCACCAAGGCCACCCGGTTGTCCGCCGGGACCATGGCTGTCATCGGCCAGCGCCTGGCCCTGCTTGGCCAGATACAAGGACGGGATTACGGGTCCGAGGCCGAACACCTCGCCCGGATCAACGCCGCCGACGCCGTGACCGAGGAAGACCTCGGCCTGGTGGCCAGCATCGGCGCCATGCGCCTGGACACCGCCTACGGGTCCAGGCCCGTGCTCGAGCCGGACGAGGCCGCCTGCCTGTGCATCGCCCGGGGCAACCTGACCCCCGAGGAACGCAAGGAAATCGAGCGCCATCCCGAGGAAAGCCGGCGCATCCTCCAGCACATCCCCTTCCCCGAGAACATGGCCCGACTGCTCGCCATCATCTCCCAGCACCACGAACGCCTGGACGGTTCGGGCTACCCCGACGGTCTGCGCGGCGAGGCCATCCTGCTGCAAAGCCGCATCATCGCCATCGTGGACATCTACGACGCCATCACCATGGCCCGCCACTACAAGCCGGCCCTGTCCCGGCAGCGGGCCCTGGACATCCTCGGCGACGAAGCCGCCCGGGGCCGCATCGACGGCGAACTGGTGGCCTTGCTTGCGGCCAACATCGAGGCCGTGGAGCGCGACAGCGCCCGCCTGGAGACCGGCTTCGACCTCGGCGAACTGCTTCTCGCGCCGTTCCCCGAACGTTCCTGACCCCTCGGTCCCAAAGGCCACGCAAGGGGCGTTCGCCAACAGGCTCTCTTCTACAGGCTTGTCAACAGCCCCGTGTCCGGTTACGCCAAACTGAAGGCCAGGACCTCCCGGGCATCCGGTTCCTCAAAAACCGACCGACCGCCGAGACCGGCCATGGGCCGCCACGCCGCGCACCTGTCCAAACGGCGCGGCGGCGTTGTTGGCGACAACCGCCAAACCGCGCAACGGGGAACACGTCTCGACACCAACCGGCAACAAAGCTTCAACCAACCGGTCCGCCCATGTCTCAAAACGATGGCCCCAATACACTGCCGCGACTCTCCAAACTCGACGCGCTCACGTTGCTCGAGATCACGGTCAAGTGCCTGGATTGCAGCACGGAAGCCGACTACAAGCAGATCTTCACCCTGTTAAACACCATCCTGCCCTTCGACCAATCCACCTCGGGCCTGGCCAAGCTGGACCCGGACGGAGCCGTCTTGTCTTACGAACTGGCGAACATCAACTACCCCGTCGAGTGGCTCCAAACCTACAAAGCCAAGAACTTCAGCGCCATCGACGTCATCGTCAAAAGCAATTTCACGGCGTTCACGCCGCAGTATTGGGACCACACCTACAAGAGGCGCAAACCGGCCCGCGAGTTCATCACCCTGGCCTCGGATTTCCATCTCATCCATGGCTACACGTTCGGCGCAAGACCATTCGGTTTTTGCAAACAGGCTAGCCTGTTCTCGTTTTCCGGCAATTTCAAGCGCTATGACCCGAATATTATCGCCATCATGCAAACCATTGTGCCGCATCTGCATCTGGCCTCCTCAAGAATCATTGAGGCGCGCCTGATCCAGCACAACCGTAAATTGCTCTCCGGGCGCGAACGGGAAGTCCTTAGCTGGCTCAAGCAAGGCAAAAGCTCCTGGGACATCTCCGCCATATTGCGGATAAGCGTATGCACGGTGAATTATCACATTTACAACATCATAAAAAAACTTGACGTCCAGAATAGGCCGCAGGCCGTCGCGGTGGCAACGCACCTTGGAATTCTTGATCCTGATTGAACCAGTCCACCAACTCGGGCCGAGCGAGCAGGTTTTTCGCCTCGAACTCCCGCCAATCCATGATCGCCGCCGCCGCCGTCACGCCGTCGGGCATCCGCGTCGGTTCGCCGACCAGCACGCACGGAAAGCCGAACATCTTGAGCAACCGCAGAACCTTGTATTCCACCACCAGATACAGGTACCGGACCTTGTTGGGGATGCACCATTGGTAGACTTGGCGATAGAGCAGCATAGACACGCTTATCACGCCGATGGACGTCCGCACTTTCGTGCCGCGCTCGTCGAAACTGACGCATAACCGGGAGACTTCGCGCGTGTCCGGAGCTTTGCGAATGTCATGGTCCGGCGAGACCAGGGAGCGGAACTCCTTTTCCAGCATGTAGCGATGCTCCGGCGAAACCAGGCGCAGGCAAGAGAGCATCTTCCTGTCCCGAAACACGCCGAAGTGCTTGGCATGGGCGTCATAGACGTCATGTTCCAGGCCATCGTCGCTTTGTGGCACCCACCGCAACTCCTTGGCGAACACCTCGTGCCGCAACCCGTAAGCGGCCGTGACGTCCCGCGCCTGAAGCACCCTGGCCGTGACCGCGTCGGCGGCTTCATACGGAAGACCAAGCGCGACGCCGCTGCCCAGGCGTTCGCGCGAGCTGTATTCGATCTGCATGTGCGACCTCCTTGTTCGCACATGTATATCGAAGGCTTAATAACGTAGAACCTGTCAATAGTCCTAGTTGTTATTGACAAACTTATTTATTATAATAAAAAATTTTCCCCTTATTACTAGATAGTTCCGTAAGCGTTCAAAAGGCCGCGTCGCCGCCATCATCTTGGACAAAAGAGGCAAACGGCCAAAAGTGCGACGTATTCACGGAAAAAATCCGTGCATCGCCGCGATACAATACGGCTATACAGGACATCAGATACAACGCAACACCTTCCCCCCTAATTATTTAGAGTAGCCCAGCGACCAGCTTTGGGGCTATCTGTCGGCTTGACGGAGCACCTCACTGCGCTCGGAGAATCACCATGGCCAGCCACACCGCCCAGAATGCTTTTATCTCGGTTTTTTACGACCCCATCTACTCGCACAAAGAACAAAAAGCCTTGCTTCGCTACGAACGCGAGGACGGGAGCAAAGGCGTCATAGGCTTGCGGCATGAATCGCTCTCGACCTTGCAGGAGGCCATCAACGCCATTGCCAACGGCCTGGCGTCGGAGCAAAACGCCTAGCCGGGAAACACGTTTCCCGGCGTTTCGGCGTGCCTTCGGCTGATTGCGAGGCGACGAGCGAGTCGGGACCTTCGTCGGGCTGTGCCTTCAGGCATGGTTCCGACTGTCGCTACGGCAGGACGACGGCAGACCGCTTGTCGAGGCCGTCAGGTCAGTATTGCCGTGTTTGCCGGGCAACCGTTCTGGTGTTTGGGGCAGGCACCTTCCCGTCTGCGACGGCCCCCCAGCTCCTTAGCCCCCGACCCAGGCAAATGGCCCTGTCCGTGCCGCCGCCTTGCACCGCGCCCTCGTATGGCGATTTCGCGCCAGGACCTATGCGAACACTCCCGAAACGGGCGGAAACCATTGGCCTGCCGTGATGTCGACGTCAAAATGAAAGAGGCCTTCTGGGAGCCACCCAAAAAGCCTTTTCGAAAATCGTCATTCGGAGGAAGGTTGACCGAGAGAGAACGGCGGTCGTGCCCAAGGGGCTTCCTGCGCGTCGGCCGTGTTGTTTCAACCGAAATCCAGCTCGTTACCCCTGTCGCTTGATCCCGCTTTCCTAGAAATCCCCTCTCGATTCGTACAGAATGCCACACCCCTCCTGCGACGCAGGCCAACGTGGGGGACAATTAGCACCAGGCCCGACTCGGCGGGAGCGCCGCGCCAGGGGCATCACCATTTGGTCTTGTCGAACAACCCGCGCTTGGAAAGTTCCTGGGACTTGTATTTATCAAAGTTAATAAATCCAGGGACCGTCGCACCATCATTGCTATTGGCGGCTATTGCGAAGATGGCTACCAAGGCAATGAGTCCTACTGCAAGGCATATAAAGATCCATTCCATAGTCCTCAATAACAGGGGCCTGGGCACATGTCATCAAGCAATATCATCGAGGCCCGCAGCCACCCCCTGCTGCGTTCTGGCGGGTTGTCCGGGGATGCGCCCTGGGCGGGGCTGGCGTCAAACCTGGGAAGACGGGGGGGAGAAGAAACGCCGCCAAAAGAAAAAGGGAGCCGGTGGTAAAACCGACTCCCTGAATCTGCTGGCTCCCCGGGACGGACTCGAACCGCCAACCTAGTGGTTAACAGCCACCCGCTCTGCCAATTGAGCTACCGGGGATCGTTGAGGCGAGAAAGGTGTTTATACTTGCCCCGCCGACCCGTCAAGGGGAAACTTCTCCTGCTCGAAAAAAAAATCGCCACCGACACCCCCGGCCCCGGCGGGCCGGCCGGCCCATTCTTGACGGGGCACGCTAATTCTCGTAGGCAAATGCGCTTGCTCGGCCGTATCGGCCGGGGCAACGACTTGCAGCAACGGAGAAACGCCGTGGGCAGCGACGCGCCACGTAAGAAAGAATACAAGCTCCCGGTCAAGTCCAAGCGAGTGGAGGACTTCCGTCCCCTGCTCGAAAGCCTGGACGCCCGCGACGAACTCAACGAAGTTTTCAAGAACCGCATCGCCAAGGCCGTCCAGCTCCTGGACGACGGCGTGGCGCTCTACCCCAACGACTTTGCCAAAGGCGACGACATCGGCCCCGTGGCCGAGGCCCACGAGCCCCTGGCCGAGGAGGCCCTGGCCGAACTGGGCCGGACCTTCCGCCTGGCCGGCCGCATCGTGTCCCTGCGCTCCTTTGGCAAGGTGGCCTTTTTCACCATCCAGGACGCCTCGGGCCGCATCCAGGTTTTTGCCGAGCGCGAGACGCTCGGGCAGGAAGCCTACACGGTCTTCAAGAAATTCGACATCGGCGACATCGTCGGTGTCACGGGCCGGCTGTTTCGCACCAAGACCGGGGAACTGACGCTGCACGCCGACACCCTGGCCCTGGTCACCAAGTCCATGCGGCCCCTGCCCGAGAAGTACCACGGCCTCAAGGACGTCGAGACCCGCTACCGCCAGCGCTACGTGGACCTCATCGTCACCCCGCGCTCGGTGGAGATTTTCAAGGCCCGCACCACCATCATCCGGGAACTGCGCGCCTTCCTCGACGGCTCGGGCTTCATGGAAGTGGAAACGCCCATGATGCAAGCCATCCCCGGCGGAGCCACGGCCCGGCCGTTCGTGACGCATCACAACGCCCTGGACATGGGCCTTTATATGCGCATCGCCCCGGAACTGTACTTAAAGCGCCTGCTCGTGGGCGGCTTTGAGAAGGTCTACGAGGTCGGGCGCAACTTCCGCAACGAGGGCGTGTCCACCCGGCACAATCCCGAATTCACCATGTGCGAGTTCTACTGGGCCTATGCCCGGTACACCGACCTCATGGACCTCACCGAACAGCTCTTCGCCCGCCTGGCCAAGGCCGTCACCGGGTCGGAGGCGGTCAGCTACCAGGGCCAGGAGATCAACCTCGCCCCGGGCTGGGCGCGGCTGTCCTTCCACGAGTCCATCGAGAAGGTGGGCGGCATCGATCCCGAGATCATCCGCGACTACGACAAGGCCAAGGCCCTGGTCGAGAAAAGCGGCGAAAAGGTGCTCAAGGGCGAAAAGCTCGGCAAGGTCCAGGCCAAGCTCTTCGACATCTTTGTCGAGCCCAAGCTCATCCAGCCCCACTTCATCTACCATTACCCCACGGAAATCTCGCCGCTGTCGCGCCGCAACACCGAAAACCCGGAGATCACCGACCGCTTCGAGCTGTTCATCGCCGGGCGCGAAATGGCCAACGCCTTTTCCGAGCTCAACGATCCGGTGGACCAGCGCCAGCGCTTCGAGGATCAGGTCCGCGAGAAAGAGGCCGGCGACGACGAGGCCCATCGCATGGACGAGGACTACGTCCGGGCCCTGGAGTACGGCATGCCCCCGGCGGCCGGCGAAGGCATCGGCATCGACCGGCTGGTCATGCTCCTGACCGATCAGGCGTCCATCCGCGAGGTCATTCTCTTTCCGCTGCTGCGCCCCGAGGGCCAGCCGGGTTCATGAGTTTCGAACTCTTCGTCGCCAGGCGCTACCTGACGGCCCGCCAAAAGCAGGCGTTTATTTCTGTCATTTCGCTCATCTCGGTGCTCGGGGTGGGCCTTGGCGTGGCCTCGCTCATTGTCGTGGTCGGGGTGATGCACGGTTTTTCCACCGAGCTTCGCGACAAGATCCTCGGCATCAACGCCCACATGGTGGCGGCCGTGGCCGGCGGCGCCATGCACGACTACCGCGAGCTCATGGGCAAGGCCGAGGCCGTGCCCGGAGTCCTTGGCGCCACGCCCTTTGTCTATACCGAAGTCATGCTGTCCAGTCCGCGCGGGGTCAAGGGAGTGGTCCTTCGCGGCGTGGACCCGGCTTCGGCCGGCAAGGTGCTGGCCCTGCCCAAGGAAATGATCGTCGGCAGCCTGGACGACCTGGAGATTCCGGGGCCGTTTCCGGGCATCGTGCTTGGCCGCGAGCTGGCCGACCGGCTGGGCCTGATCGTCGGCGAGACGGTCAACCTCATGTCGCCGGCCGGCAAGGAAAGCGCCGCCGGGTTCTCGCCCAAGGTCAAGACCTTCGTGCTGCGCGGGCTTTTCAAGTCCGGCATGTACGAATACGACTCGACCCTGGCCTACGTCACCATCCCGGCCGCCCAGGAACTGCTGGGCTTTAAGCGCGACATCGCCACGGGCCTGGAACTCAAGGTCGCCGATGTGGACGCGGTGGATACGCTCGCCCCCAAGATCCGGACGGCCCTTGGCGGGCCGCCGCTGTTCGTGCGCACCTGGATCGACATGAACGGCAACCTGTTCAAGGCCCTGCATCTCGAAAAAACGGCCATGTTCGTGATCCTGGTCATGATCGTGGTGGTGGGCTGCTTTTCCATCATCACCACGCTGATCATGCTCGTCATGGAAAAGACCCGGGACATCGCCATCCTCATGTCCATGGGGGCCACCCCCGCCGCCATCCGCAAGATCTTCATGCTCCAGGGCGTCATCATCGGCGTGGTGGGCACGGCCCTGGGCTACGTCCTCGGCCTGGGCGTGGCCTTGGCCCTGGAAAAGTACCAATTCATCAAGATTCCCGGCGACGTCTATCCCATGGACCATTTGCCGGTGCGCCTGGACTGGCCCGACATGATCATCATCGGGATAACGGCCCTGGCCCTGTGCTTTTTGGCCACCATGTATCCGGCCCGGCAGGCGGCGCGCTTAAGCCCGGTGGAGGCGTTGCGCCATGACTGAGCCCCTGCTCTACGAACTGCGCCAGGTGCGCAAGGTCTACCAGGGGCCGGCCGAGGAAGTGACGGTGCTCTCGGGTCTCGACTTTGCCATCGCCAAGGGCGATTCGTTAGCGATCCTGGGCTCTTCCGGCTCGGGGAAGTCCACCCTGCTGCATCTTTTGGGCGCGTTGGACCGGCCGACGTCGGGGCGGATACTGTTTAACGGCCGGGATTTGTCCGGGCTGGGGCCGGTGGAATCGGCGGCCCTGCGCAACCGGGACATCGGTTTCGTGTTCCAGTTTCACCATCTGCTGCCCGAATTCACCGCCCTGGAAAACGTGGCCATGCCGGCGCTGATCGCCGGCATGGAAAGAAAAGAAGCTTTTGCGCGGGCCAGGGCATCTTTGTCGCTCGTGGGACTTGATGAAAGGGTGGAACACAGGGTAACAACCCTTTCCGGGGGAGAGAGGCAGAGGGCGGCTATCGCCCGTGCTGTCCTGTTGCGGCCATCTGTTCTGTTGGCCGATGAACCCACCGGCAATCTTGACGAAGCCACAGGCGGCCGGGTCGGCGATATGCTCGCCCGCCTCAACGCCGATCTGGGCATGACGTTGGTTGTGGTCACCCACAACCATAACCTGGCCGCCCTCATGGGCCGGAGACTGGAGCTGCAGGGTGGAGAACTCTATGCGCGGAATGAAACGAATCGGTCTTAAAGGGCTTTTGCTCGCCGCACTCTTGTTGCTGGCGGCGGGGCAGGCCCTGGCCCAGTCCGGCAAAGTGCTGGTCGTGCCTTTCGCGGTCAACGCTGCCGACGCCCTGCATTCCGTACAGGGAAGCCTGCCCGCTATCCTGGCCGAAAAGCTGAAGGCCCTGGGCGTCACCGCCCAGGTCGAGAGCGGCAAGACCGCTGTCGACGCTGCCGCCGCCCGCAAGCTGGCCGGCGCGGCCCGGGCCGAATATGTCGTTTTCGGCAGCATTTCCAAGGTCGGCGAGGGACTGAGCCTCGACGCCCGGGTGGCCAAGGTCGGGGGTGGGGAGCCCCAGGCCGTGTTCGCCTCGGCCTCGACGGTGATGGGCCTCGACGCCGCGGCCGCGCAACTGGCCGACAAGATCAAGCCCCTGGTGGCCGTGTCCTCGGCTCCCGGCGGCGGCTCGGACCGCATCGTCGAAGTGGACGTTGAAGGCAACTCCATCCTCGACAAGGAAGTGGTCATCCTCAAGGTCAAAAGCCAGGTCAACCAGGCCTATGATCCCAAGACCGTCAACGACGACGTCAAAAAGCTCTTCGACATGGGCTATTTCGACGACGTCCAGGTGCGTCTGGACAACGTGGCCGGCGGCAAGCGCCTGACCTTCGTGGTCAAGGAAAAGCCGCGCATCCAGGCCATCGGCGTCACCGGCAACGGCGACGTGAAAAAAGACGACATCCTGGAAGCCATGAGCACCAAGGCCGGGGGCGTGCTCAACCTCAAGGTCCTGGCCGACGACCTCGGCAAGATCCGCGAGCTCTACAGCAAGAAAGGCTACTACAAGACCGAAGTCACCTACGAGCTGGAACAGACCGATCCCCGCATCGCCCGGCTCAACATCGTGATCAAGGAGCCCAAGAAGCTCTATATCAAGGAAGTCAAGATCGAAGGGGCCAAGCAGATCAGCGCCGGCGACCTCAAGGACGAGCTGGCCACCTCCACCCGCCACTTCTGGTCCTGGGTGACCGGTTCGGGCGTGCTCAAGGAAGAAATGCTCGAGCGCGACGCCGCCGCCCTGGAAGCCTATTACGCCAACCGCGGCTTCGTCGACGCCCGCGTCGGCCAGCCCGAGGTCATCTACGGCGACGACGGCATCACCGTCATCTTCCGGGTCGAGGAAGGCGACCGCTACAAGGTCGGTTCCGTGGCCTTCTCCGGCGACCTGCTCTTCGACCAGCCCAAGCTCATGGACCGGGTCAAACTCGACGAGCTGTCCGCCAAGGGCGAGTACTTCAACCGCTCCGTGGTGCGCGACGACCTCAACTCCCTGGCCGAACTCTACGCCGACGACGGCTACGCCTTCGCCGAAGCCGACGTCGACATGCAAAAGCACGCCGACACCAAGACCATCGACATCACCTACATGATCGTCAAGGGCCGCAAGGTCTACGTGCGCCGGGTGACCATCGAGGGCAACGACAAGACCCGCGACAACGTCATCCGCCGCGAGGTCAAGCTGGCCGACGGCGACATGTTCTCGGGCTCCAAGCTGCGCCGCTCCAACGAGCGCCTGGACAAGCTCGAATACTTCGAGAAGGTCGACATCGAGACCGTGCCCACCGACAACCCGGGCGAAGTCGACATCAAGGTCAAGGTGAAGGACAAGAACACCGGCGCCATCAGCCTCGGCGCCGGCTACTCCACCTCCGACAGCGTGTTCTTCGGCGGCTCCGTCGAAGAGAAGAACCTCTTCGGCAAGGGCTATCACGCCAAGTTCCAGGGCATGTTCAGCGGCAAGTCCAGCCGCGGCATCCTGTCGTTCACCAACCCCTACGTCTACGACTCCAAGCTGTCCGTGGGCGCCGACCTCTACCAGGTCTACCGCGCCTACGACGACTTCAAGAAATCCACCTCCGGCGCGAAAATCCGCTTCGCCTATCCCTTGGGCGAATACACCATCCTGTCGTGGGATTACCGCCTGGACCACTACCACATCTATCACACCAACCCGATGGCCTCGAGCGTCATCTCCCAGTCCGCCGGCTGGCACTGGTCGAGCTCGGTCTTCGCCTCCATCGACCGCGACACCGTGGACAGCGCCACCAAGCCCACCAAGGGCACCAAGAACACCCTGTCGCTGGAATACGCCGGCGGCGCGGTGGGCGGCGACGACGCCTTCGTCAAGCCCCTGTTCACCTCCAACTTCTTCTACCCGCTGCCCATGGACCTCGTCTTCCACTGGCGCGGCCAGGCCGGCGTGCTGCTGCCCAACTCCGGCGGCGATATCCCGGTCTACGAGCGCTTCTACCTCGGCGGCATCAACAACGTCCGCGGCTATGAGCTGGACAAGATCTCGCCCAAGGACCCCTGGACCGGCGAGCGCATCGGCGGCAAGGCGGAGTTCTTCACCAACTTCGAGACCATCTTCCCCATCAGCAAGTCCAACGGCCTGTTCGGCGTGGCCTTCTTCGACGCCGGCAACTCCTGGCGCGAATACAACCAGGTCTGCTGGGACTTCTACCGGGCCGTGGGCGCCGGCGTGCGCTGGTACTCGCCCCTGGGCCTGATCCGGGTGGAATACGGCTACGGCCTCGACGCCGACAAACACAACCTGCAGCCGTCCCAGATCGGCTTCTCCATGGGACAGACCTTCTAGGCAGTCCGCGACGTGGGCGAAGGCCGGAACACGCTTCCGGCCCTTTCGGAATACAGACCAACGGGGGGCCAACGCCCCCCGCAAACGTGAATGGATCAAGGAGCGAAATAATGGGCGTTATGGTTCGGGTTTTCTTCATCATGGCCGTGTTGGCGATGCCGGTTGCGGCGTTTGCCCAGGGAAAAATCGGCATCATCAACCTCGATGACGCCCTGTCCAACTCCAGCGCCGGCAAGTCTGCCCTGGGCAGCCTCAAGTCGAAGTTCGAAGCCCGCGAGAAGTCCCTGGCCGCCCAGGGCGACGAGCTCAAGAAAATGCAGGACGAGCTCCAGAAGAAAAGCGTGGCCCTGTCCCAGGACGCCATGAAGGCCAAGGCCGCCGACTTCGAGGCCAAGGCCCGCAAGTACATGGAAGACCGCAACAAGCTGCAGCAGGAAGAACAGCAGTCCCAGCAGACCGTGCTGCAGCCCCTGCTCTCCCGCTTGCAGAAGGTCGTCAGCGACTACGCCGCCAAAAACGGCTTCACCGTCATCCTGGAGTCCCGCTCCGTGCCCTACTTCGATCCCAAGCTCGACGTCACCGCCGCCATCCAGGCCGAATTCGACAAGAGCAAATAAGGGTCACCATCCAGCCAATCTGGGGCCGGGACGCTGCCGCGTCCCGGCCCTTTTCACATGAGGAGACCGCCATGGCCGAGACGAACACCACGGTGATAGGCATCACCGAAATCCAAAAGCTCCTGCCCCACCGTTACCCCTTCCTGCTCGTGGACAGGGTGGTGGAGCATGTCCCGGGCGAGTCCATCACGGCAATCAAAAACGTCACCATTAACGAACCCTTCTTTCAGGGCCATTTCCCGGGGCTGCCGGTGATGCCCGGAATGCTGATCCTGGAAGCCCTGGCCCAGGCCGGCGGCGTGCTGGTGTCGAAATCCCTGGAAGGCCCCTTGGGCGACCGCATCTTCATGTTCACGGGCGTGGAAAAAGCCAAGTTCCGCAAGCCGGTCGTGCCGGGCGACCAGCTCGTGCTGCGCTGCTTCGATCTCAAACGCCGCATGACCTTGTGCAAGATGCGGGCGGAAGCGTCCGTGGCCGGCGTCGTCGTGGCCGAGGCGGAACTCAGCGCCGCCGTGGTGGACGGGGGGAACCTGGGCTAGCTTTTCATTGCCGGCGAGCCGAACCGGCGCTTGTATAAGGCGCTGTTCGGTCAGAAGGCTCAAGCCCTCAAGGGCCAAGGCCTTTTCACAGCACAAACGGCCCGGGGGCATTTCCCCCGGGCCGTTTTCCATGTTGCTCGTCGGGAACGGTCACATGTCTCTCAAGAGGCAAGACGTTTGCCGTCTGTGCTCTTTTGGCTTCCGGCCAAACGCCAGAGGATCTCGCTGCCAGCGGCCGGCTAAGAAGCCTTGGGCCGGTTCATGCCCAGGCCGTCCAGATAGCTTCTGGCCTCGGCGCAGCCCAGAAAGGCCGCTTTCTCGATATAGGGCAAGGCCAGTTGTCCCTTGCCTTGCATAAGCAGGCTCGTTCCCACGCCGAAACAAGCAGTGCCGTTCGTGCGATTGTGCCGCAGGACTGACAGAAATTTCCGGCAGGACAGCTTGTAGTCACCGTTCTCTGCCGCCTGCACCGCTTCCAGAATCAAGAAGCTCTCGTCTTCAGCGGTTTCGCTCAAGGCTCTCCTGTTGACAAGAGCGACATGCAAGTCATCCAAGGCGTAGCGAACGGCAAAGCCGACGACAAGATAGATGAAAAAAGCATTGGTGTAGTGATTGAACACGGCGTCGTGAGTGTAGACAGAGACAAAACACATGGCCAGTTCCGAAAGGCCGGGAAGCGCCAAACCGGCTATGGCCCAGGCTTGCCCTTGATGCTCATAGATGTAGTAGACGGTATAGCCGTGCATAACGGCCGCCAATATAATATTGACCGTCAGTGCTAATCTTTTGAAATACTTCACAACTACCCCGCAGCAACGACAAGGAACGACACTGCATCATCAATTTGCCTTGTACCTCGGCATCCGTGCGGATTGGAGGAGGACAGCGGCGTTGTATCTTCAACGACGATTATTCCTATCAGACTTTTCGATTGAGCGCCAGTACAGCGCGAAGACGTCCTAACAAGCCGGCTGCCGACGTGCTCGCTCGGGATGGTTCTCAGCCGGCGGGGTAACGCCGGTCGGCGGCAAACCAATTCCCGCAGCCGACCGACCGGCATCGTGAACAGGTCCGGAACGTGTGCTCCTTATCCTTGCGTCGAGGGTGACGTCATGCGCCCATGGCCGCGCCGCAACCAGGACAAAACGCGCTGGTCGTCGCCGTGCCGCAGGCCGGACACAGCCGCTCCAAGGCTTTAGGCGTCACGGCCTCCTCCACGGACGCAGATTCCGGCGTCGCCAATGTCGCAGCCGTCTGCCCCTGACCCCGTCCCTGCCCCTGCCCGCGTCCCTGCCCACGTCCCTGACCGCGTCCCTGGCCGGGTCCTTGGCCGCCCTGGCCAGCCTGGCGGCCCTGGCCCTGCCCGCCTTGCTTGCCCCCACGTCCTTGTCCGCCACGGCCGCAGCGGCCGCCTTGTCCTTGTCCTGGCATGTCCGTGTCCTTTTCGGCGGGACTGTCCGCGCCGCAACTGGCCGGTCCCGTCTGTTCGTTTGCCGTGTCGAGCGGTTCTTCGTCCGCCAATCGGTAACTGCCGCCTTCGATGCTAAGGGCCAGCCCTCCGACCAGGGCCGTGGCCGTGGCCCGGCGCGCCTCGGCCAACACCCGGCCAAAGGTATGGCGCGAAACGCCCATGGCCTTAGCCGCCGCCTCAGCGCTAAGCCCCTCCAGATCGGCCAGACGCAGGGCCTCCAAACCCTCCACCGGCAACACCACCGCGTCCGCCTCCCGAAGGGGCGTTCCCTGGGGTTTGAAAAATGTCGCCGCCGGCGCGGCCGCCACCCGGCGATGTTGGCGATGTCTCGGCATCATCCTCTCCTTTGTAATGCTCATATGAGCAAAATAAGGCGCGTCACCGCCGATGCAAGGGCATGGCCAATCTATTTTGCTCATTTGCCAAAAAAAAGGAGCCGGACTCACCGGCTCCCGAAATCAAGGCGCTGCAACCCAAGGAGATATTAAAACGACAGGCAGGTCACCCCGTCCTGAATGAGCAAGTCCATGGTCTGGCCGCCCGTGCCCAGAACCCACATCGGGTCGATATCCTCTGTCGTGATCCCCCGGGCATGACAGCACGGCGTGCAGACGTAAAACGGCAAGCCCTTCGCCTTCTCGCGCAGCCAGCCGGCATGGTCGGCCAAGCTGTCGCCGGTAACGGCCCGCACCCGGTCGGCGATTTCCGGTTTAGCCAGATAGACCGCGTCGTCCACGAGCAGCATGCCGGCCAGCGCCCCGCGTTCGGCCGCCAGTTTGGCGAACTGGAAGGCCCGCGTGGCCTTGGATTGCTCATCCGGTCCGCAAGACACCAGAAAAAACACTTTCTGCATGGTCGCCCTCCGTAACATCCTGGATGTTGTCGCCCTACTCCTCGCCCCCTGCGCCCAGATGCGTCAGAAAGGCCGTGAAGTTGCCCGTGAACTCAAAGGACCCCACATGGGTGAACACGCTGTGCACATCGGCGAAAATCTCGCCGCCCATGTCTGTCCAGCGTTTGCAAAAGGTATAATCCTCGGGCAGATATTCCCGGTTTTCCACATCAATAGCCGTATCGAAAAAGGCCACGTTGTTGATATTATCGTCATTGGTATGGGAATAATCATACCCAAGCTCGGGGTAATGCGCCGCCATGCGCTCCAGGGTCTCGCGCTTGATCATCATGAAGCCCGTGGCCCCATACTCCACCGGCAAAAGCCCCGTCACCGGCTCGGGACGGCCGCCTGGCTTGAGCTTCACCGCGTAATGCATGGACGCCCCGGCCGCCACCCGGGACAACACCTTGTTGTCGATGCAGCGCAGCTTGTCGATATCCAGATATTTGACCGGATAGATGCCGCACACCACGTCTTTGTCGGCTTCGAGATACTTCAGCGGCAGCTCCGGCGAAAAACCGATGTCCGCGTCAATGAACAACAAATGCGTGTATTCCTTGAGCCGCAAAAACTCGTTGGCGATCAGATTGCGCGCCCGGGGAATGAGGCTCTCCTGGGACGGCGTCAACATCCCCGTCTTGATGCCCTGGCTGTCCAGAAAGCCGATGCACGACACCACCGCCCGCAAATACGCCACCGTCACTTGGCCGCTGTAGGCCGGCGTGCCGATCATCAGCATCGGCTTTTTGCCTTCCTCCATCGCATCTCCTCCCCAGGCCGCCCGTCAGGTGCGGCCGCTTTACGCTCTATCCGGCCTGGACGGGGCAAAGTCAATTGGTTTGAAGCCCTTGGACAGCCATGTCGGCCTCGGTTACATTCCCCCGACCAGCAACAAGGCGGCAAGCATGGCGCTCCCACGCGACATTTTATGCGAATCCATCATGGAATCCCTGGCCGACGGCGTCTTCACCGTGGACGCCGAGTTTACCATCACGTCGTTTAACCGCGC
The DNA here is from genome assembly GCA_000307955.1 of Solidesulfovibrio magneticus str. Maddingley MBC34. GTDB lineage: Bacteria > Desulfobacterota > Desulfovibrionia > Desulfovibrionales > Desulfovibrionaceae > Solidesulfovibrio > Solidesulfovibrio magneticus_A. Next base: position 22,692 of record ALAO01000056.1, read on the forward strand.
CGCCGGAGCCATCGCCGGCATCCCCCCCCATCAGGCCCTTGGCCGCAAATGCTGGGAAGTCTTCCACTCCAGCCTGTGCGACGGGGCCTGCGCCCTGGGCCACTGCATCGACAACGACGACACGCTGCAAAACCAGTCCATCTTCATCGTGCGCCCCGACGGCGTCAAAGTGCCGGTCAGCATCAGCGCCTCCCCGTTGCGCGACGCCTCGGGCCGCATCGTCGGCGGCGTCGAAAGCTTCCGCGACATCTCGGACTTAAGCCGCCTGCGCAAGGAACTCGAAGGCGTGCGCACCGTCGAGGACATCCTCACCAAAAACAAGGCCCTGGCCCACACCCTCGACCTGCTGCCGCCCATCGCCGAATCCGGCGCCGCCGTCCTTATCCTCGGCGAATCCGGCGTCGGCAAGGAACTCTTCGCCCGGGCCATACACAACCTGAGCCCCGCCGCCAAAGGGCCCTTCGTCGCCGTCAACTGCGGGGCCATCCCCGGCCCACTGCTGGAATCGGAACTCTTCGGCCACGTGCGCGGCGCGTTCACCGACGCCAAGACCGACCGCAAAGGCCGCTTCGCCCTGGCCCAGGGCGGCACGCTGTTCCTCGACGAAATCGGGGAGCTGCCCCTGCCCCTGCAAGTCAAACTCCTGCGCGTGCTCCAGGAACATGCCTACGAACCGCTGGGCTCCGACACGTCCACCACCACCAACGCCCGCATCGTCGCCGCCACCAACCGCGACCTCGAAACCATGATCGCCGAAGGTACCTTCCGGCGCGACCTCTTCTACCGCCTAAGCGTCGCCCGCATGCCCCTGCCGCCCCTGCGCTCCCGGCCCGAAGACATCCCGCTTTTGGCCCACGCCTTCATCGAACGCCAAAATCTCATCGGCCAAAAAGCCGTCACCGGCCTGTCCGAAGCCGCCACCCGGCTGCTGCTGCGCCACGACTACCCCGGCAACGTCCGCGAACTCCAAAATATCATCGAATACGCCTGCATCCTCTGCTCCGCCGGACGCATCACCCCCGAACACCTGCCCGACTACCTGTTCCCCAAACCCAACATGACCACTACGCCTTCCGCCACCGCCCCCTCCACCATGCGGGCCGCCAAATACCACGCCGCCAAAGCCGCGCTGGCCCGGCACAACGGCAAAACCATGGCCGCCTGCCGCGAACTCGACATCACCAAGGATACCCTGCGCCGCATCCTGCAAACCGGCCCCGGCCACCAGGGCGCTGCCCTGGACCCGCACGGGCGCTGCCCGTGA
>ALAO01000057.1 GCA_000307955.1 Solidesulfovibrio magneticus str. Maddingley MBC34
GAGGGGGTTACCCCCTCCCGGCCGCCGGAGGCATCTTCTCCCCAAACGGCGACGCAGGCGCGCCGGCCAGGGCTTCCAGGCGAGCGGGGTCGAGAATCTCCACCGCGCTGCCGGTCAGGCTGATGAGTCCCTCGTCCACAAAGCGGCGCAGCACCCGGGACAGGGTTTCGGGGATGGTGCCGAGGTAAGCGGCCAGTTGGCCCTTGGGCAGATCAAGGGGCAGCACGCGTTTCTTGCTTTGCGCGCCAAGGAGCAGCAGATGGGAGGCGAGCCTGGCCGGCACCTCGCGAAGGCTCAAGTCCTCGAGCTTTCGCACGAGCTGGCGCAGGCGGATGGAGAGCAGGCCGAGCATGGTCAGCGCCAGGTCCGGGTCGTCGGCCAACAGCTTGCGGAAGCGTTCGCGCGGGAAAAAGAGATAGTCGCCGTCTTCCAGGGCCTGGGCGTTGGCCGGATAGACGCCGCCGGCAAAGACCGCCACCTCGGCGAACACCTCGCCCGGACCGAAGACATGGATGATGTGCTCCTTGCCGGCCAGCGACGTCTGGTAGATGCGCACCTTGCCCGAGGCCACGGAGAAAAACCCCTCGGCCGGATCGCCGGAAAAAAAGATGTCCTGGCCCCGCGCATAGCGCCGCACCTCGGCCACGGCGGCCAGGGCGGCCAGTTCCTTGGGGCCTAGCCCGGAAAACAGACTGATGTCGGCCACGGCCTGGATGGTGTCCACGACTGCTCCTCCCTGTTGACGCCGCTGACGCCCTGTGACGCCGCTTGACGTAAGTCAAGGCGCGGCGGGGCGACCCCTGTCACCCTGGCCGAACCACCTCTTCCCTTAAACGGCAAAAACCGGCAAAGGATGCGCCATGACTGCGGATGTCGTCATACTCGAAACCTGCCGGGGCGTCACGCCGGGAGTCTGTCCCCACGCCGCGACCCTGGCCGCGAACACCCTGGCCGAGCTGGTGGAACTGGCCGCCTGCGCCGCCGTGCCCGAGGCCCTGGCCGAGCTGGCCCGGCCCCTTCGCCGCCACGAACAGTTCCGCCTGGCCGTCTCGGCCTGCCCCAACGCCTGCGTTCGCCCCCAGGTGGCCGACCTGGGATTTATCGCCGTGCGCGAGGCGAGCATCGATCCCGAGGCCTGCCGCGGCTGCGTCGCGTGTGCCGAGGCCTGCCCGGACGCGGCCATAGGCATGATCGCCGGCAAGGCGGTCATCGACCAGGACAAATGCCTGGGCTGCGGGGCGTGCACCCGGGTCTGCCCAAGCCGGGCCATCGCCAGCGGCCCGGTCGCTTACCGCGTCTTCCTGGGCGGCAGGCTGGGTCGCCGGCCGCGCCTGGGCACGGCGCTTGGCCGCGACCTGTCGCCCCGGGAGGCCGTGGAGCTGGCTCGCCGGACCCTGGCCGTCTTTGCCCGGGACATGCGGCCGGGACTGCGCTTTGCCGATCTCGTCTTTCCGGGCGGCCTGCCGGGGCTGCCGGCCTGGGCGCTGCCATGACGGCCCTTGGCGTGACCCTCCAGTTCCTGGGCCTGCTCGTCTTTGCCGCCCACAATCTGCGTGGCGGCGATCTGGGCCTGTGCGCCTCCGTCCTGGTCCTGGCCGGCTGGCTGGCGGCCCGGCGCGACCTCGCCCGGCTGTTGGTCGGCCCGGCCCTGCTGGCCGCCGGGTTGGTTTTCGCCGCAGCCGGGCGCGACATGGTCGCCTTCCGGCTGGCGGCCGGGCTGCCCTGGCTGCGGCTGGCCGGCATCATGGCCGGGGTGGTGGCCGTGTGCCTGGCTGGCGGACTTTTTGCCTTCACGCGCCGGGGCGAGGCCTTTGGCCGTCACGGCCCGGGCCATGTCGCGGCCCGGGCGGCGGCCTTCTGGATCGCGGTGGCGCTTTTGGCCGTGGCCCGGGCCAAGGTCGCCTTTCCGATCCTGCTCCTTGACCGGTTTGCGCCGGGCTGGGGCTGGCTGGAAATCACGGTCCTTGGCCTCTACGCCGCCTGGCTGACCGAGCGGATGCTGGCCGCGCCGCGAACCGGCCCCGTGCGCTCGCGCTACTGGGCGGCCTTTTCCCTGGTCTTTTTCGGCCAACTGGCCCTGGGGCTGGCCGGAGCCACGGTCTTTCTCATGACCGGGGCGCTGCATCTGCCCGTGCCGGCGCTGATCGCCGCCGGGCCGGCCTACCGGGGCGGCGGCTATTTCATGCCCATCCTCTATCTTTCCACCGTGCTGCTGGTCGGCCCGGGCTGGTGTTCCCACCTGTGCTACATCGGCGCGGCCGACGACGCCTGCGCCCGGCTTGGCCGGCCCGTGCCCAGGCGGCTGCCGGCCGGTCGGGTCTGGTGGCGGGCGGCGACCTTGGCGCTGACCGTGGCCGGCGCGCTTGTCCTTCGCTGGCTGGAGGTTCCCCTTGGCGTCGCCGTCACGGCGGCGGCCGTCTTCGGTCTTGTCGGCCTGGGCATCATGGCGACGTTTTCCCGCAAGACCGGGGTCATGGTCCATTGCACCATGTATTGTCCCATCGGACTGGTCGGCAATCTGCTGGGGAAAATAAGCCCTTGGCGGGTGCGCATCGGCGAGGGCTGCGACGGCTGCGGCCGGTGTTCGAGGGTTTGCCGCTATCTGGCGCTGACCCCGGCCGATTTGGACAAGGGCCGGCCGGGCCTGTCCTGCACGCTGTGCGGCGACTGCCTGTCCGCCTGTCCGGGCGGCCGCATCGGGTTGCGTTTTCCGGGGCTGTCGCCCGAAGCGGCGCGGCAGGCCTTTTTCGCCCTGGTCGTGGCCCTGCACGCCGTGTTTCTGGGCGTGGCGCGAATCTAGTGTCGCGTCCGCGAAAAACGCATACGGTTCTTCGTGGACAACGAACTAAAACCATTAGTTTTTCTTAAAAAATACTCTCGTATTGTTCACGGGACGCGACACGAGGCGGCCATGAGCCTTGCCGCATTGAAACCGTCGGGGCGACGATTGCCCCTTCCTTTGTCGCCTAATCGGCACTATAGGAGCCCCAGGATACAACTTGAACAGGAGCAGAGCCCATGGGCGCGTTTTCGATCTGGCACTGGCTGGTGGTCTTGGGAGTCGTCATCATCATCTTCGGACCGAGCCGGCTGCCGACCCTGGGCCATGACCTGGGCAAGGCCATCCGGGGCTTCAAGGACTCCATGGAAGAAAAAAACATTACGCCTGTCGATCCCAAAAGCGACCAGAAATAATCCTCGACGACCCCAACCGATCATCGCGACAACAGCCCGCGCTTCTTTTCAAGGAAGCGCGGGCTTTTTTCTATGGCCGCTGGCAAGCGCCAGACGCCGGGATTTTGTCCGCTCCGCGTCTTGACCTTTTTCCTCCCTCGCTGTTTATACTGAAACAATCCCTCAATGGTCTCCGGCCTGAGGACGCCGATGCCAACGGCCACGTCGCGCCGGCTCCCCGGCAAACGCTCGCGGCTTCCAATCTCATAGCCCCGTGTCCCGCGTCGCCGGAAAAAGCGGACCGCTCGAAAAAACTTCGCCCTTTTGACTTAGGTCAAACCGCTTTCGGCCCGGCCCGCGTAGACCCGAAACCAACGAAACGGGAAACCGACCCCAACTCAAACGGAGGACGAAATATGTTTTGCTACCAGTGCGAACAGACCGCCAAAGGCCTTGGTTGCGACAAAATGGGCGTTTGCGGCAAGCAGCCCGACGTCTCCGATCTGCAGGATCTCCTCGTCTACGCCCTGACCGGCCTGGCCCAAGCCGCCGTGGCCGCCAAGACCGAAGGCGTAGCCGTACCGCTGGAAACCGGCCGCTTCTTCGCCAAAGCCATGTTCTCCACGCTCACCAACGTCAATTTCGACGCCGCTGACTTCGTGCCGCTCATTAACGAAGCCGTGGCCAAGCGCAAGGCCCTGGCCGCGCTGCTCAAGGCCCAACTGCCCGAAGGCCCGGCCACCTACGTCCCGGCCCTGGACCTGGCCGGTCTCGTCGCCCAGGGACACAGCCACGGACTTAAGGACATTCCCGAGGCCAACGACGACATCCGGTCGCTCAAGCATACGCTGATTTTCGGCATCAAGGGCATCGCCGCCTACGCCGACCATGCCGCCATCCTCGGCCAGGAAGACCCGGCCGTGTACGAATTCCTCTACGAGGGCATGGCCGCCACCTTCACCACCGACAAGGACCTCGGGGCCTGGGTCGCCTTGGTCCTCAAGTGCGGCGAAGTGAACCTGCGGGCCATGGAGCTCCTGGACGCCGCCAACACCGGCGCCTACGGCCACCCCGTGCCCACAACCGTGCCCCTGGGCCACAAGGCCGGCAAGGCCATCCTGGTGTCCGGCCACGACCTCAAGGACCTCAAGCAGCTCCTGGAGCAGACCGCCGGCAAGGGCATTTTCATCTACACCCACGGCGAAATGCTGCCTGCCCACGGCTACCCCGAGCTCAAGAAGTACCCCCACTTCCACGGCCACTACGGCACCGCCTGGCAGAACCAGCACAAGGAATTCGCCGCCTTCCCCGGCGCGATCCTCATGACCACCAACTGTATCCAGAAGCCGGCCGAGAGCTACCTGGGCAGCATCTTCACCACGGGCCTTGTCGGCTGGCCCGGAGCCGTGCACGTCAAAAACGGCGAGTTCGGCCCGGTCATCGAAAAGGCGCTTTCCATGCCCGGCTTCGCCGCCGACGAGGACAAGGGAACGGTCATGACCGGCTTTGCCAGAAACGCCGTCATGAGCGTGGCCGGCACGGTCATCGACGCGGTCAAGGCCGGCAAGATCCGCCACTTCTTCCTGGTCGCCGGCTGCGACGGGGCCAAGCCCGGCCGCAACTACTACACCGAGTTCGTGGAGAAGGCCCCGGCCGACACCATCGTGCTGACGCTGGCCTGCGGCAAGTTCCGCTTCTTCGACAAGAAGCTTGGCGACATCGGCGGCATCCCGCGCCTGCTCGACATGGGCCAGTGCAACGACGCCTACTCGGCCATCCAGGTGGCCGTCGCCCTGGCCGGCGCGTTTGGCTGCGGCGTCAACGACCTGCCCCTGTCCATGGTCCTGTCCTGGTACGAGCAAAAGGCCGTGGCCATCCTGCTCACCTTGCTGCATCTCGGCGTCAAGAACATCCGCCTCGGACCCACCTTGCCGGCCTTCTTGACCCCCAACGTGCTGAACTTCCTGGTCGCCAACTACGACATCAAGCCCATCAGCACCCCGGACGAAGACCTCAAGGCGATCCTGGGCTAGCAAGCCTTCGCCACGCACGGCGGGCGGCCCGGAAAGGGCCGCCCGCCCAGGAAAAAAGTTATGAAACGCAAGATCATCGAAATCGACGAAGCGCTGTGCAACGGCTGCGGCCAGTGCGTCACCGGCTGCGCCGAAGACGCGCTGGAAATCATCGACGGCAAGGCCAAGATCGTGGCCGACCATTTCTGCGACGGCCTGGGGGCCTGCATCGGCCACTGCCCCACCGGCGCGCTGCAAATCATCGAACGCGACGCCCCGGAATTCGACGAGCAGGCCGTGGAACAGCGCCTGGCCGAGCTCAAAAAGCAGCCCTCCCCCTGCGGTTGCCCGTCCAGCGCGCCCATGAGCATGTCGCCCTGCCAGGCGGCCAACGCGCCCACGGCCCAGACCGCGACGGGCGGCTCGGCCCTGTCCACCTGGCCCATCAAGCTGCGCCTGGTGCCGCCCACGGCTCCGTTTTTACGCGGCGCGCGCCTGCTGCTGACGTCCGACTGCGTGCCCCCGGCCTTCCCGGCCTACGGCAGCGCCTTCCTGCCGGGCCGCGTAGCGCTCTTGGGCTGCCCCAAGTTCGACGACGCCCAGAGCTATGTCGACAAGCTGGCCGACATCATTCGGGAAAGCGCGCCCCAGGACATCACGGTGCTGCAAATGGAAGTGCCCTGCTGCTCGGGCATGTCGCGCATCGCCGCCCTGGCCGTGGCCGCCTCGGGCAAAAACGTGCCCGTCACCCAGGTCGTCATTTCCCGTCGCGGCGAAGTGCTCGGGATGCAGCCGGTCAAGATCGGCAATTCCCCCTTCGGCGGCTAGAAACGCCGCCCCACGCGGGACGCGCGGACGGCTGCCCAGCCCTGGCGTGATGCAAACGGAAAAGCACAAGCCCTTTAACCCCTTTTCCCATTGCAGGGGTCCGGGGGGATCATCCCC
>ALAO01000058.1 GCA_000307955.1 Solidesulfovibrio magneticus str. Maddingley MBC34
CTTGAGGATGCGGACAAAGCGTTCGGCAATGCCGTTGCCCCGGGCCCGCGCCCGGGCGGTCACCGAGAGGCCTCGGCGGTTTTCCCGCCCCTTGGGGTATTGAATAATTGTTATTTATTTATTTTTATGTTGCCATAGTCCGGTTAACCAGGTATAAAATAGAAGTATACTCATTCATTTCCTTGTATATGAGCCGTTTGTCCATGCGCCCATGGTCTTGGGGATGGTGGTGCCAGGCGTGGTCCCAGTGTGCCCAACCTCAAAGGAGGATGTTCCATGAAGGGATTCTATCAGAGCATCACGGTCTATGGTCAGGTGATTGCCGTTGATCCGCCAACAAAAACCTTTGTCATCAAGTGCCGCAGCGGCGACGAACTCGCCATCCAGGTTTGCCCCACGGCTTTTTTCGATGTGCTGCGCAATCTCGACAACCTGTCCACGGACCGGGTGCCGGAGCCGGATGGTCCGCGGCCGGAGGGGGAGCTCGAGCAAAAAATCCAAAAATACGTCCGGGAGAAAGACCATCTGGTGGTCATGGGCGTTCAGGTGGAAAACGAGGGGAACACCCTGATCGAGGCCAAGGAAATCTGGCTGATGCATGCCCAGCCGGGGCGGTACGCCTTCGAGGAGACGCATTGGTGGATCAACCAGATTGCCCTGATGACGGATCAATGGCTCGACGATCTGTTCGACTCCCGCCGCAGCTACCAGGCCGACGACTTTGGCAAGTTCTACCGCACCAACCTCAACATCAACGGGATGCCCACCAACGACACGATCCAGGAATGCGCCACCCTGTCCCGGCTCATCTACGGGCTGTCCGCGGCCTATCTGCTCACCGGCTCGGAGCGTTACCTCCTGGCCGCCAAGTCCGGGGTGGCCTACCAGCGGGAGGCCTTTCGCACCCTGACCCACGACGGCGAGAAGTGCCTGTGGGCCTATGGCCGCCAGCAGTGCGTGGACGGCTCCAAGCTGGTCGTTCCCTCGCAGTTCGCCGACGATCGGGACACCATTCCCCTCTACGAGCAGATTTACGCCATCGATGGTCTGTCCCTGTATTACCGGATCACCCAGGATTGGGAGGTTCTGGAGGACATCCGCCGCACGATCAACGCCTTTCTCACGTTCTACCACGACGGACCGGGCAACCAGGACAAGGGCTACCCCGGCCTGGGCGGCTTTTTTTCCCACCTGGACTACATCACCATGCGTCCCGATGTTCCCGCCCTCAAGGGCAACCGGTCGCGCAAGAACTGGAACTCCGTGGGCGACCATATCCCCGCCTATCTGGTCAACCTCCTCCTGGCCCTGGACCCGTTGCCGAAAATCCACGAGGGCCACAAGTTCTCGGACATGCGCGAGAAATGCCGTAAGATTCTTGACGAAACATCCTCGCTCATCGTGGAAAAATTTCCCGAGGACGGCTGCAACTACGTCAACGAGCGCTTCCTGGTGGATTTCACCCCGGACCATGCCTGGGGCTGGCAGCAGAACCGGGCCATCGTGGGCCACAACCTGAAGATCGCCTGGAACCTGACCCGGGTCGCCTTCTACTATGATCGCCAGGCCCGGCTCGAGGTCGGAGAGCGGCAGAAGAAAGCGGCCGCCCAGGCCAAGCGCTGCAAGGACCTGGCTCGGGCCATCGGTTCCAAGATGGCTGAATACGGCCTGGACATGATCCGGGGCGGATGCTTCGACGCCGTGGAACGCAAACCGACCCAGGGGTTTCCCATCCAGTTCTCCTGGGGCTCCACCAAGGAGTTCTGGCAGCAGGAGCAGGGCATCCTGGCCTACCTCATCCTCCACGGCGCCGATCCGGCCAACCATACCTGGCTCGAGCTGGCCCGGGAGTGCCAGATGTTCTGGACCCGGTTTTTCCTGGACCGGGACCGCCAGGGCATCTTCTTTCGCACCACCGAGTCCGGCAGTCCGGTCATCGCCGGCAGCTACTCGCAAAAGTCGGGCCACGCCACGGGTTACCACGAATTCGAACTCAACTACCTGGCCCATCTTTACAGCCGGGCCTTTCTCACCTTCGATGGCTACGGCAGCAACGAATTCTGCCTCTACTTCAAGATCGCCGAGAACTGCGTCCAGGAGAGCGTCAACGTCATGCCCGACTTCTTCCCGCCCGACCTGCTGCGCATCAAAACCGTCCGGGTCAACGGCGTGGAGCGCGAGGACCTGCGCCCCAATTCCCCGGACGATTTTCAGATCCCCCTGCACGACCTCAAATCCGGCATCGAGACGGAAGTGTCCGTCACCTTCGAACGCCAATGAACCTGGAGGGAGCTTCCCATGAGCGACACCAGTCTGGCTGGAAAAAAAATCGCGGTCCTGGTGGAGAGCGAATACATCCCCGAGGAAATCCGGGTCTACCAGGAGCGCTTCGCCAGTTACGGCGCCACGGTCGAGCTGCTGAGCCGCCTGTGGAACCAACCCCAGCAACAGTTTTTCAGTGATCAGGAAGATCCGGACAAGACCCCGGAAACCCTGGTCGTCACCGGTGACATCGAGAAGGCGCGGCCACAGGACTATGCCGCCGTGATCATGGCCGCCAACTACACCTCGGTCAGGCTGCGCTGGTTCACCGCCCCGGACGGGCAGGCCATCCGGCCGGACATGGTCCGGGACGCCCCGGCGGTGGGGTTCTTCGCCCGGGCCATGCGCAACCCGGACATCGTCAAGGGCGCGCCCTGCCACGCCCTGTGGCTGCTCACCCCCTGCCCGGAACTGCTGGCCGGCCGCCGGGTCACCTGCAATCCCGTGGTCCTGGCCGACGTGGTCAATGCCGGGGCGGTGTACGTGCCGGCCCCGGCCGGCACCCCCTGGGACGAGCAGGTGGTGGTGGACGGCGACCTGGTCACCAACCCGTCCTACCGGTCCTCGGCGCTGCTGGTGGACGCCATCCGGGAGGCCATCCTCCTGCGGGGGGCCAGGCGGGAGACGGCCGCGCCCCGGGTTGCGCCCGCTTCCGGTCCCGCCTCCAAGGCCGCCCCCCGGCGCATCCTGTGCGTGCTGTCCGAGTGGGGCTACTGGGGCGAGGAGCTGATCGGACCGGTGGAGGTGTTCGACGCGGCCGGCTACCAGGTGGATTTCTGCACCCCCACGGGCCGGCGGCCCAATGCCATTGCCGTGAGCCAGGACCCGGCGTACATCGACCCGCCCCTTGGCCGGCCGGTCACCAGCCCGGACATGGCCGCCAAGGTGCGCCTGTGGGACGACCCCAGCACCGAGGAGGGCCGCCGGCTGGAAAACCCGCTCAACCTGTCGGCGCTGCTGCCCGAGCGCCCCTACTTTGCCGCGCCCTGCTTCGTGCGCGGCCTGGAAGCCTACAACCGGGAGCTGGCCCGGGCGAGCCGGGCTCTGGCCGTCTACGACGCCCTCCTGTTGGTCGGCGGCTCCGGCCCGGTGGTGGACATGGTCAACAACCAACGCGTCCACGACCTTGTTCTCCTGTTTTATCGGAGCGGCAGGGCCATCGGCGCGGAATGTTACGGCGTGGCCTGCCTGGCCTTCGCCCGGGACATCCAGGACCGGGTGAGCATCCTTCGGGGCAAGCGGGTCACGGGCCACTGCCTGGAGTATGACTACAAGGACGGCACCGGCTTCATGAAGGCGAGGGGGCAGTTTCTGGACTTCAACATGGGTCCGCCGCCCTATCCCCTGGAATACATCCTGCGCGACGCCACCGCCCCGGACGGGGCCTATGTCGGCAACTTCGGCCACGAGACCAGTGTCATCGTGGACTATCCCTTTGTCACCGGCCGTTCCACTCCGGACAGCCGGCTGACCGGGGAGAAGCTGATCGAGGTCCTGGACGGCGACCCGCCCCTGAGGCGCTGGGGCTGGTGATTCTTTACCATTTTGGGAAACGATCCGGGTTAGGAATTCGAGATGTGGGATGCGAGACAACAAGACCGCCGGATCATGGGCTGTCTTATCCCGCATCCCGCATCCGGTGTCGAATTGTTGACAAGATTTTGAAGGGGCGCTCGCCATCGATCGGCGGTCAAGGGTCCGCCCTTGGCGCACTTGATCGACATCCAACATGCAACACTGGGAGGCACCATGACCAGCAGAGTCGTTCCCAGCAAACCCGCCACGCCTCCTGCACCCCGCCCGACAACCAGGAACACCGATGTAAAACCAGCGCAACTTGAGGCGTCACCCGGCGGCAAGCGGGGCACTGCCGCCGAAGCGGTCATCCGAACCCTCGTCCAGCATCCCCTGTTCGGAGACGGCACGGGTTTCCACTTTCTCAGCGGAAATACCGGGAGCAACGAGGGCCCGATTTGGCAGGCCATCCAGGACATCACCGGATTGAAAGGGGTGGTCCACGGCCCCAATGAGTTCATCGCCGCGTGCATGGCCTCGGGTTTCGAGGCCATGGCCAACGCCGCGGGCGAGGGGGTGAGAAAGATTCCCATTCTGGCTCTACACGCACAGATCGGCGTGAAATATGCCGCCGCCGGCTTCGACTTTCTGACGCGTCAGCGTCAGCCTTGCCTGCTGCTCGTGGGCGACGCGGGGAGGCTTGCCCGGCAATATGGCGGCCACAACAGCGTTCCCGACTACCCGGGATTGCTGGGGGCGCTGGGAATCAAGAGCGTCCACTTCCCCGTCGACGACGAGGACGGGGCCTGGTCGCGGGACCCCGGTCGGCTATTGCCGGCTCTTAAGGCTGCCATGGCGGCGGTGATGAGCGAACCGTACGCCCCGGTCGCGTTCATCCTGGATGAGGATATGGCGAACTCGAGGCCGCGTCTGACCCCGGCTGTGGTGGCGTCGCCTCCCTTGAGGGGCTCTGGCGACGACGACGAAGCCGGGTCCCGGCTTGAGGACGGGATTGCCCGGGCCGCGACACTGCTGGCGGACAAGGAGCGGCCGATGCTGGTGCTCAACCAGGAGGTCGGACGTTCACCGGGCGCCCGGGCGGCGGCCGAGGAACTGGCCACCGTGATCGGGGCGCGTGTCGTCGGTTGTTACGCCCCGGGAACGCTGTTCGACCGTGGACACGAATCCTGGTGCGGCAACCTCAGCTTCGGGGATGCCAACGACGTCGAGAAGCAGATCGCGGGCTGCAAGCCCGACGTGGTCGTTGTTGTCGGAGGCCCTTTTCCCAACAACGTCTGGCCCAATGGGCGGGCCGGAGTGCCGGAGGGGGTCCCCGCGATCGTCATCAGCCCGGACCCCAGCGATGAAACCCGCGTCAACCTCAAGGCGAGCGTCTTCGTTTGGGCCAACGTCGGCATCGCGCTGACGGATCTGGTCGAGCAGGTCAAGCAGCGTCGCGCGCCGGCACGGCAAACCGTGGCAAGCGCTCGTCTGAAGCAGATCGCCCAGGAGAATCGAGCGTCCCTTGAGGCCCGCGTCGCGGGGTACGTTAACCACATGGACGACATCCCGATTCACCCCAGCCGCATTGCCCGCGAGTTGGCGACGGCGCTCAAGACCCGCGCCGAGGACGGGAGACTGCGCTTGGAGGACGTCGCGATCTTCGACGAAGCCCTCACGAGTTCCGCGCCCTTCCTGGATTATGTGGAGCATCTCGGGTTGGGCGCGATTTTCTACTACGGAACACCGGGACCGACCCTCGGCGCCTTTGGCGCCTCACTGGGCTTCCAGGCCGCGAACCCGGGCGGGCTGGTGATCTCGCTCCTCGGTGACGGCGGGGCCGACTTCAACGACGGGGCGTTCATCGCCGCGGCGCGGGAGAACCTCCCGGTGAAGCATCTTTTGATCGACAACGGCGGGTATGAGTTGGTGAGCCTGAATTTCGCCCGCGACGCACGGCTGCGTGGTGAGAGCCAGGAGCAACAATTTGAGGCCGGATGCGTTGTTCCGCTGCATTCGCAGGGCTTGATCCACCAGAACCGCGCCCTTCAGGTGGGCGGGTTCGTTCGCCGGGCCGCCGGGGAACCGGTATTCGGCTCCGCGTACATCGAGCAACCGGAGCAGGTTGGTCCCGCGATTAACGCCATGCTGGACTCCACGGGGCCCTTCCTGCTGCAAGTGATTGCGCAGGGGACGCACTTTCAACCCAAACCAGGCAGAGGGCGCGGTCCCCTCTAGGAGAGCGGATCATGGCAACACCCACGACCAGCGGCGACTCGTCACGGGTCTACCGCGTGAACCGGGCCTGCTTGGAGGAAGAGTCCGTGCGGTTGGCGCCGGACGCGGATCGTTTCACGCGCGAGCTGGGCGCCCTGGCCAAGGCCTACCTGGGTGCGCTCGACAAACAGGGCGAGGTACAATCCCTGATCGAGCATCTCGACCCGAGGGGGTTTCACATCTCGCTTCCCACGGGAACCTTGACGAGCGAGGACGAACTGCGCAGCTGGTATCGCGAGATTATCGCCACGTTCGCCAATCCACGACACACGGTGGTTGCCCTGGAGCCCTGCTTACTGGGGAATGATTCGGCGCGGGCCAAGCTTTCCATTCATTTCGAGGCGGATCGAAGGGACCCGGACACGCCGGCAGGACCACGGGCCAACGTGACGGTGGACCGCATCTGGGAACTGTCCCGAATAGGCGGAGGCCGCTGGGTGATTTCCGGTCAGCGAGACCAGGAGCAACCAACGCCCGAGTTCTCCAAGGAGCGCGCCCGAGAGTTCGCGGTCAGCTACCTCGACAATCTCGACCGACGGGACCTCCAGGGCCTGCTCGGGGTCCTGGCGCCCCAGGGCGAGCTCAATATCGCGCTAAACAGTGGCGAAATCATCGAGGATTTTCCTCAATGGCTGGAAGAGATCGCCGCAACGTTCACCACATCGAAGCACAGGGTCCTTGGGCTGGTTCCGCTCGAGAACGCGGACGGAACCATCGACGCCCATCTCAAGATCCACTTCACGGCCGAGCGAATCCATCCGGGCAAGGGTAGAGATACGGCGGTCGATTTCGCGGTGGAGCGCATCTGGACCATCCGGCCGGACGCCAGCGGCAAGCCGCGGCTGGTAAGCCAGCGACCGTTTTCTCTCCTCGATCTGGCCGAGCGGGTGGCCGCGCTGGACCTCGACGGGGCCATCGATGCGACCCGTCGCGGAGAAAGCGAGGTGGTGCGCGACTGGCTTCGAAGCGCCGGGGACCCGAACGCCCGGGGAGCCGACGGCTTCAACCTGTTTCTGGCCGCGGCTTCCCATGGGAACGTCGAGGTGCTGCGGATGCTGCTCCTCGAACGGGTCGGGCCGCATCGGGTCAATCCCGAGCTTGAGCTGGAGGACCCGCGACGTCCGGGGTACCGCACCGGGATCCTGGCGGTGCATCTGGCGACACAGAAGGGAGACATCCCAAGCACGCTGCTTGTGCTGTCGAAGAATCCAGAGCACCTCCATGCCCGCATCGAGGTGAACGGCCACACCCCGCTGCTTCAGGTGGCCTTTTACGGGCACGTCGCCCTGGCGGAGGCAATGCTTGGGCGTCTGGCTGCAATTCTGCCCCAGGGGGCGGATGCCGATGCGCAAACGAGACGTCTGTTCACCGCCACCACGCTGCGGGGAATCAACGCGACCCAACTCGCGCGCCAGTTCCGCAACAAGGCCCTGATCGACGTGCTCGCGCCGCGGGACAAGTCCTCGGACGACGAGCGACAAGCGGACACCCGGGCGCTTCTCGAGGCGATCGCCGGGGGACCACGGAATCCGGATGCCGGCACGCCGGCCCAGCAGGCCAGCGAAGAAGTCTTTCGTGCGATCACGTCCGGCCTGGCCGAGGCAGGGGGACTCACGGAGCCCGAATGCTCCGGCGCGGTGGAGCGCATCGTCGCTTCCATCAAGGCCAGGTGCGCCCATCCGGACTTCGATCCAAACCGCCTTGCGGGGCAATTGCTCCAGACGCCGATCATCGCCGCGGTGACCGGGAACAACGCGAGCGGCGGCGTGGCCCGACTTCGGCGGGAAATCGCGGATATTCTGCTCGAAAAGGGCGCGGACCCGGACAAGGAGGAGAGATACCCCATGGCCGTGGACGCGGTGATCCGCGCCGCGGTGTTCAATCACTTGAGCATCCTTAGGCGCTTCGAGGAGGTCATGGGCCCCGAGGCGATGCAGGCCGCGCTCAATCACAAGCCTGCCGTCAACGGCCTGACCGCGCTTCATGACTCGGTGCTGCGCGCGGCAACCGGCGCGACCGGCTATCTGGACCAGATCCGCTGGGCGCGCAAGCTCGGGGCCGCGGTCGATATTGCGGACCACACGGGCCGTACCCAGCGGGACTTCGCTGCCGCGGCCTTCGTGACCCCGGGCCAGAAGGAAAACGCGGCGGCGGTTTGGGAAGCGCTGCAAATGGGTGTGGAGCCACCCAAGCCTTACGAGGTATTCGGCTACGACAACCTGACCTTCCTCACCATCCCAAGGGTTGTGATGGACAAGGGCGCCGTGTGGCGCACACTGACCGGCAGGCCTGACGCGATCGTCAAGAACCTCGACCTCGACGGCCCCAATGCCCTGTCGGCCGAGTGTGCGCAGAACCACTCCTTCGGCACCATGACGATAAACCGGTGTTGGCCCGACGGGCGAGCGGTCCTGGCGAAGGAGGTGCAAGCCTTCGCGGCCCAGACCCGGGGGACGCCGATTTTGCCCATCATGCGTTTCCCGAAATCGGATCCCTGCATCAAGGAGCTCCTTGGCGCCGGCCTGTTCGGAGCCTTGATCGTTGACCCCGAAAGCAGCGAAGCGGTCCGGGCGCTGCTGCGAGACGTATACTTCCCGCAGCGTCCCAGCGCCAATGTGACGCCACGCCCTTCGACCGCAGTCCATCCCCTGGGCAAACGCGCCGTGGGGGCCGACAACATCGCCCAGCGCGCCTTCCAAGAATATGCGAAGATGATGGATACGTTAAACGAGATGTTCATCGGCGGCATCACCTTCAGCCAGCCTGCGGCCGCGGAGGTGTTGGCCGACCTGCCTTCGCTCAAGCAGATCGGCGTGAGGCTGATCGAGGTCGATCGGACCGGCATCCAGTCCGCGCTCGCAACCTCGCTCACCGGGGAGCGACTCCAGGGCGCGGTCGAGGCGGCAGTTTCCGCCATCGAAGCGGCGGCTCGGGAGGCCGGGCTCGTCCTCTCGGGACGATTTTGCCCGGGACAAGACATCCTGGACGCGTTCGGCAGAGGCTACCGCCACATCACCACGATCACCGAGAGAGCCGCCCACGAGATCGCCTGGCGCGGCTGGGTGCCGGGCGGGAAGATCAAAGGTCGCCAGCCCCTGCCCCGGGAGATGCCGATCCGTCCACCCGCAAAGGATTTCAACGACATGCGACGCGCGCTTCTAAACGGGGAACTCGTGGTCTTCGGCGCCCAGACCACGCCGGATCTGAACAATGCCACGCAGTTGGCAAACAGTGGGATACTGAACTCGGTCGCCATCGAGCGAGAGCACGGGACCTGGAGCACCGAGGACACCCTCGCCCACATAGCCGTGCTCAAGGAGCGGACCAACGTGATGGTTCGACTGGGCAGCGCTCTCGATCCGGAGGTGGGAACATTCATCGAGGCGGGCGTGGCCGGCCTCATCGCCACGGCGGTGCTGAACGCGGCCGAGGCCAATCACTTCCTCGCCGCAGTGATGGAGGCGAACATCGAAACCTACGGAGCGAACGACCGGAGGAAATGGGCGGTCCCGGTGGTCATGATGGAAACCGAGGGCGCCGCCAACGACACGGAACAGATCGTCGCGATGCTCAAGGAGCACCAGGGAGTCTGTCACGTCGGGCCGCTGGATCTTTCGGCCTCGCTCGGGGCCGCCTGGGGGACCGAGCGGTACGAGTCGACCCTCAAGAAAATCCAGGACACGTCCAAGGCGGCCGGTGTCCCGCTCGTGGATGTTTTGAACACGCTCAAGGAGGCCCTGGACCATGGCCTCGGGATGGTCCTCGCCCCGGTCGGAATGGATGCCGGGGCGCTCAACACCGGCATCGCCGGCACCAATCCCCTTGCATCGTTGCAGGGCGACAACACGGCATAGGCTTGCCACCGCCAAAACAACGGTTCGCGAGAAAGGAGCGAAGCGATGAACGAAGAAGAAACCAAGGCCGTGACGGAACGCTGGCTCGAGGCGCTGGGTTCCGGTAACCGGGAGGCTGCGTTGGCCTGTCTGGCCGACAATGTCCAGTGGGTCAACAGCCCCGGCGAGGCTGGAAAGCCTGGCGGCATCCCTGGTCTGAGCGCCATCGTCCCCTGGCTGGGAGAATTCTCGAGCCGGGCCGAGGTCGCGCATTCGTTCGATGTTTGGGGCGGCTTGTCGGAAGTGCTCGTGCATGAGCCCCTGGAAATAATCATCCAGGGCGACCAGACCTTGGCGATCGTGCACGAGGCTGCCCGTATCAAGACCACCGGCCTGGTCTACGAGATCGAATTCGTTCAACGGTTGCGGATAGCCAACAATGCCATCGTGATGCTCAAGGCCTACTGGGACACCTGCCGGGCCGTGGTGGCGTTTAGGGGAGACATGGCCGCACGTTTGCTGGGAGCGGCCGCGAGTGGCGACACGACCGAGGCGCAGCGGGTCCTCCCTTACGGCGCGAATCCCGACCAGCCGGATCCAGCCAGCGCCGAATCCGCCCTCATGATCGCCGCGAAAAACGGTCACACGGAGATGGTAAAACTGCTGCTTTCCTACGGCGCCGAACCGAACCTGCTCAGCCGCAAGACCGGCCTCGCGGCGATACACCGCGCCTGCCAAGCCGGCCAGGCGGAGTCCGTGAGGGCACTCGTCGAGGCCGGTGCGTTCGTCGATATCCAGTGTCCCACCACCGGCCAGACGCCGCTGCACGACGCCCTCGCCCACGGCTCGCTGGAATGCGCCGAGGTTCTGCTCGACGCCGGGGCGAACAAGCGCATCGCCGCGCGCGACGGCAAGAGCCCCGCCGACATCGCGGTGGACTGCCCGGGCGCGAACGCGCGGCTCCTGGCGCGACTGACCTGATCCATCTTGTCGTTGTCAGCATGAAATATTTATCATTTCTTGTAGTTACTACAAAGGAGCAACTCGGCAGGACAGAATTGGAACGTCCAAGAACCGCTCTTTAGGGCGTGGGTTTGAGCCCAACCCGGGAGGAAGCCATGTTTCAGGTCACCTTTGAATACCGAAGCGGCATCCGAAGCCCCCTGTTTCGCAACGTCCGGCTCATGGGCAGCTGGGACGGGTCCGGCCGCTACAGCCAGACTTGGTCCACCCTGCCCATGGAGCCCATTTCCGCCGAGGACGGCTGTCCGGCCTGGCGGGCCAGCGTGGCCCTGGACGAGGGCCAGAAGAACTGGACCTTCCAGTGGGGCGTGGTCCTGGACACGACCAACCGGCCCAATGTCTGGGGCATTCCCACGGAAGTGGGCACCGCCCAGTCCACCTCCCAGTACCGAGAGTTCGTGCTGGGGGCCGACGGCCAGACCGAGCGCTACTGGTTCACCCCCATGCGCCGGCTCGGGGCCAACAAATTCTACCGGCCAGGCAACGAGAAGCCGGCCGCGCGTTTTTCCGTGTGGGCGCCCCATGCCCAGACGGTGGAAACGGTCATCGGCCTGACCGATAGCGGCTACATCTGGCCCGACGGCCGGGGTGAGCAACGGGCCTTTGCCATGACCAAAGACGGTTTCGGCATCTGGCACACCGATCCCATGGCACCGGCCCTGGCCGATTTTTCCAAATGGGACCACAAGCCCTACATGTTCAAGATCACCCGGGACGATGGGTCCGTGGCCTTTCGCACCGATCTCTATTCCCGCTGCCAGATCGGCAGCGGCAAAAAGGACCCGGCTAATCCCAAGGAAAAGGACCCGGCCAATCCCCAGGATGATCAAGGGCCGTGGGACGGCAGCCGCCTGGACCTGGACGGCACCAAGAGCTGCTCCGTGGTGGTGGATACCGAACAGGTGACCCGGAACTTCAGCGAGCCCAATTTCCCGGAAAACGACTGGGTGAGCGTTGGCGACTTCTGGGCCCACGAGTTCGACCCCCTGCGCCCCATCCCCACCCGGTTGGAGGACATGGTCATCTACGAGCTGCACGTGGGCGCCCTGGGCTTTGGCCGGGGCGGGGCCGGGACCCTGGAAGACGCCATGGCTTTTCTCGATTACCTGGCCGACCTTGGGGTCAATGCCGTGGAACTGCTGCCCATGTCCGAGTTCGAGGGGGGGGTGGGCTGGGGCTACGCCACCTCCCACTATTACGCCATCGAGTATTCCGGGGGCGGCCGGGACCAGTTCAAGTTCTTCGTCCGGGAGTGCCATCGTCGGGGCCTGGCCGTGATCCTGGACGTGGTCTACAACCATTACACCCATGACGCGGAACGGGCCGAATGGATGTACGACACCACGGCCAACGAAAAGAACATGTATTATTGGTACGAGGGCACGCCGTTTGACTGGCCCGGCGACAATCCCCCCGGCCACGGCGGCTACCTGGACAACGGCTCCACCGGGTATGATCCGAACTTCCGCAGCGAAATCGTGCGCCAGATGTTTATCGGCTCCGCCGCCATGCTGGTGACCGAGTTTCATGTGGATGGGTTCCGCATGGACCTCACCCAGGCCATCCACCGGGACAACGTCATCCACGCGAGTCGCGCCTCCTGCGGCGAGGCCAATGCCTTCGGCGCCAAGTTCCTGCGGGAATGGGTGCGCACCCTGCGTCTGATCAAACCCAATGTGGTGCTCATCGCCGAGGACCACTCCGGCTGGGAAGCCATGACCCGGCCCCAGGAGACCGGCGGCATCGGCTTTGACGCGGTCTGGTGGAGCGAGTGGTACCACCAGCTCATCGGCGACGCCACGTCCGATCCGTCCAAGGCCCGCATCCTCCACTCGGCCGGCTGGGGCGGGGATTGGCCCCTGCGAATGGACTGGCTGGGCGGGACGCTTCTGGGCACACCCCACAAGGTCGTCTACCAGGAATCCCACGACGAGGCCGGCAACTCCACCTACGAGGAAAACGGGGGCCGCGTCGCCTCGGCCCGCACCGTCATGGTGGCGGTCAACAACCAGTTAAACGACGGCTCGCGGCCCTACGCCCAGGCCCGCTCCCGGGTGGCGGCGGGACTGACTTTCCTGGCCGCCGGCAACCCGATGTTTTTCATGGGCGAGGAAGTGGGGGCGGCCAAGCCCTTTCGCTACAACGACTTCGTCAACAACCTCGAGGATTTCCAGGGTCTTCGCCAGACGACCGGGGCCGGGATGTTCCGTTATTTCCAGGACCTCATCCGCCTGTGCAAGGCCACCCCGGCCCTGCGCTCGCCCAACCTGGAGATCGTCTGGGTGCGAAACGACCATCGGATACTGGCCTTCCGGCGCTGGTCGGGAAGCGCCGAGTGCCTGGTGATCGGCTGTCTGGCCAACGTCCCCTTTGACCAAGGCTACTGGATGCACCAGGGGAGCCTCGCGGGCAAGGCCTGGACCGAGGTGCTCAGCAGCGACGCGGCCATCTACGGCGGCCGGGGGGTGGCCAATGGCGGCGATATCCGCGCCCAGGGCGATGCGGTCTGCCTGAACCTCCCAGCCAACGGCCTCCTGGTGTTGCAGCGGATTTAGGTCAGGCCGGCGGCTTCCCGGCCGGGGAGGGCGTGGGAGCCGTGGGCACGGGAGACATAAAAGGGTCGCTCCAGACAACCATTCCCCTGGAATCCCAAGCCAATAGGTTATCCACCCGGTTATCCAACGAGAAAAGGGGCTACGGATTGGCTCCGTAACCCCTTGAAATCTCTGGTCGGGATGAGAGGATTTGAACCTCCAACTCCCTGAATCCCATGGGCCGGGCACCTGATCTGCGAGTTGCAATCATTGGTTTTTTAGCAAGTGATAACATTTTTTCGACATCCTCTGCTTGGCGACGAAGGGGAACGGTTCTCCAGATGTTATCCAGATTGCAGCGGCGGCCCCGGGGAAAATATCCCCTGCTCTAGGTCAAAAAACCCTCTCCACACTCCTCGCCTTGGATAACATCTGAAAATCTATCACAGCCGATCTCCTTGACAAATAACACCTAAATGGGGATATATTAAGTCCACATCCCGCCGCTCAGGCTCACAAATAAACGGAGATCTCATCCATGTCTGCCAAAGTAAAAATCTTCACCCTTTCAACTTGCTCACACTGCACCCAAGCTAAAGATTTTCTCGACGAGCGCAAGGTCGCTTATGACCCTGTCAGCGTGGACTTCATGTCCGGCGACGAACGTACCCGGGTTCTCGACACCCTCCGCAAGCTCAACCCGGCAATCACGTTCCCGACCATCGTCATCGGCGAAAAGGTTATCGCGGGATTTCGCCGCGAAGAAATTGAAGCTGCCCTCAAGGAAGCCAATCTCGAGACTGAAGTCCAAACTCCAATTTGGCAACAGCCCTGAGAAAGACCGAGTGATCCTCCGCACAACCGGCCAGAATAGGAGGTGTCATCATTGCTCTTGCGGAGTAACAGTCCATATCCTTTCTAACGGGAGTTCAGCCTTCAACTATTCATAAAGCTTTTCGTACGTCGAGAACAACTGTTCAAGCAATTCCTTCTGCGACCAAGGCCTTACTCGGAAGAAACTTGCAGCTAGTTCCTTTTGCACATTTGGCTTGCCCCCAAGAGACGAAGAGTCCTTCGGTGGCTCCGAACTTGGTGACGGCTCCCAGCAACTTGTCGATGGCCGGACAGTCGGTAGGCGTCGAACCAGAGTTCACCTCAACGCAAAGCCGAGGCTGTCCAATTCCATGCGGTGTATTCTATCCCTATTTGAACTTCATCCTCCGACGTGAACGCACAACTGCTGCTGCAGCTTTCGTGGCAAGTTCGCAGGCCAAGGTTTTTGAAGCCAGAAAAGTGCCTGTCTCGGCCAGTTTGTTAGAAGGCGAGCCGCCGCCGCATAGCATGAAATCCTTGCACGAAGCGCGGCAGTTGAGGATCCCCTGCCGTACTTCCTGCCAAATGAGCGAGAAACGTTCGTGCCGCCGTATGTCCCGCACAAAATCAACATGCACATTACCTAAAATCAAGCTACCGTAAACAGGGTGCGTCATGCTGTTAAGTTCCGGCGAGAACGTGGACAAACCGCCCTGGGCATTGACGGTGACGTGATGCCACGGCAGACAGGGTCCTGAGGCGCGGGGACGCTCGTCGTCCAGGGCGTCCTCGATCTCCTGGAGTTCCCGGATGACCATGCCGTTGCCCCGGCTGTCCGTTTGCTGCGCGAATTCGTGCAGAAAGGAGGCGAAGTCTTCAGCTTTGCCGGCGGCATCGGTGGCAAGGGACGTCGTGCGGTTTTCGCCCTCGATTTCCTCGGGGTTGAAGGATAGTTGCCGCAGGCCGTGGTCATAGAAAAAATCGGCCAGTTCCTTTCCGTAGTCCAACGTGCCCGCCGTTACGACACAAAGTATCGAGGGTGCCACGCCTGCGTCGTGCAGTCGCGCGATGCCGTCCAGGACGCGATCGAAACTGCCCCGCCCTGAGGCAAAGCGCCGATTGGCGTCGTGGAGGGCGGCGAAACCGTCGAGGCTCACGCCGACAGCCACGTCATGGTCCCGCAGAAATGCGGCCCAGTCTCGGTCGAGCAGGGTGGCGTTCGTCTGTATGCTGTGGTGGATAGCCACGTCGGGTCCAAGTCGCCTACGGATGGAACTGAAAGCCTGCTCAA
Source organism: Solidesulfovibrio magneticus str. Maddingley MBC34 (assembly GCA_000307955.1). GTDB lineage: Bacteria > Desulfobacterota > Desulfovibrionia > Desulfovibrionales > Desulfovibrionaceae > Solidesulfovibrio > Solidesulfovibrio magneticus_A. The sequence goes on from ALAO01000058.1 coordinate 15,609, forward strand.
AAAAAAGGCGGCCAGCCAGCAAAGGCTCCCCCATGTGCCAGGATACCCGCAGTTCGCTGCCTATCAGACCGGCATCCGCGAGGTTGTCCACGGCTCGACCGGCCGTCTCCACGGACATGGTCGTGGTCGGCCGGTCATGGGGCAAATAGCAATACCGACAGCGCAGGTTGCAGGCCGTGGTCGGCTGCAGGGTGAGAAGAGCCGTTTTCAGCGTCGGGGGTCCAGGACCTGTATCCGGCATGTCGTTAGCCCTCTCTACAATTCCCGTGGAACGAAGGAGGCCAGTCGTTGGAGCATAAACGGCAGGTCACGCTGCTTGTCCCCGCGAAAATTGATTGTCCGCCAACCCGGCGCCGTCTCGTCGGCTGCATAGTCTGGAAGCGTCTGACTCGCAAAAAGGCCCAGTGCCGCCAACAAAACCTCTCGGGTGCGCTCCCGACGAACCACATGCCAATCGGTACAGGCGGCCAAGTCAGGCGCGACGGAGCAGCCGCCGCCGTCGAGGAGTCCAAAGGGAAAGACGGCGTCCATGGCGTCAGACCCGATCTCCAGGCGGTCAGCCTGACCAGGGAACAACTGGACGGCGTCGCGAGCATAAGCGCCCACGCGTCGACCCGCTCTTCCCGCCTCTTCGTAGCAGGCATAGATGCCGCCCAACGGATCCAAAAGATAGCAGTTCTCCTTGGCCCTCATGCAGTATTCCGCCGCCATTGGCCCAGGTCCGGTTTCGGCGACGGCAAGACGGGCCAAGGTCGCGGCGTGGCGCGTTACATCCGAACCAATGTGTTGAGCCACTCTCGCGAGATCCTCGGCCGAAACCATTTCCTGACCATCCTCAAGGGGTTCACCCGGCACATTACGGATGGCTGCGGCATAGGGGTGGATGTTCTCAATGGCAAGCAAACCAGCTTTGTCTAGAATATCCAAAAGAGAATCCAAGGCTTGGCGGCGGGCTGGATGCAAATGTAAGCGCAAGTCGATGGCAACTTCTGTCTGGCTGGCCGCCTCAACATTAGCCAATATCAAAGCAAACGCCTCGCTTCTTGCACGACCGTGGCCCTGGCCTCCAAAACATGCCGGATCTCCATCCAAGGCGATTTGCAACCGGGAGATAGTTCCCGGCCCCTGCCCCAGGACATCCAAGTAGCCGGCAAGTTCCAGGCCATTGGTCACGGCCTCCACCTCGGCCCCTCCGGCTTTGGCGTGGTGCAAAAGCCGCTGCACCGTATCCCGATGGCGGTTACGCAAAGGCTCGCCGCCGTACAGGACATAGCACATGCGATGCGGCGGCACGTCTGGGCACAATGCTGGTTGGACTTGACGCCAAATCACATCGACGTCTTTCGGGACAAGGCGGACATCGCCCAGGCTTGCACGGATATCTCGCTGAAAACAATAAGGACAGTCCAGATTGCAGGCATAGGACAACGCCAGCATAAGATACCCTGTTTGGCGTTGAAGATGACGGTTGAGCCATCGGACCATCCGAAAGTACTGCAAAAATAACGTCTGTTCCTCGGGCAGGGACAGGGACGTGACATGGCCCCGCGCAGCAAGTCCTGCAAGTTGCTTCGAAAAAGACCCAAATGGCCCAGGAGTTTCGTGCAAAAGTTGAGACTCCCAGGCGTCGGCAAGCCAATGACCGAAAGCTCCGGACACCACGTCCAAACAGCCGTTGAGCGTATGGAACAGGACCGCGCCGTCTTCGTGACGCCGCAAAATGCTCAAAGCGCTAGGACGCCATGCCGGCGCGACGCCCAGGGGCTCATTGCCGTCCGGGTTCATGCAGCCGGCCTCCTTCCAGGATGCAAACACGGGAGTGTTCATCAATGGCGTTCTCGGCGTGGGAAACAACGATCACGAAGCGGTCGCGGCAAATACGCCGTATCGTTTCCATGACGCGGCTGGCGTTTTCCGAGTCCAAACCACTCGTGGGCTCGTCGATGACGATGATGTCAGCGTCCTTCACCAAGGCCCGGGCCAGGGCGATGCGTTTTTTCTGGCCGAGGGAAAGGTTGGAGCCGCCCTGGCGCAGGTTCGGCCCGTCTTCCCCGGCGGCAGTGTCCTCGGAATCAAGGAGTCCTTGCAGTCCGACGCTGGCCAGCACTTGGCGGGCCTGGGACGTCGATACCCAATCACGTCCCAAGCGGACGTTTTCCACAAGGCTGTCGGCAAATACAAAAGGCTCTTGTTCCACGTAAGCTGTCATCTGACGTCTATTGGCCGAGGGCAGGGGCTCGCCGTCCAGCAGGACATCTCCTTTCTCCTGTTCGAAAAGCCCGGCGATGATCTTGAGCAAAGTGGTCTTGCCTGATCCGGATTCACCCATGATGACCAGCAGGTCACCACGGGCCAAAGTCAGGGAGATACCTTCCAATGCGCCTCGCTCCTGTTCCCCGTACCGAAAAGACAGGTCTCGCAACGTCAGATGCCGGCCTCCCGGAGCAATGCCTTTAGCCCCAAGGGATTCCCTGGGGAGGCGAAGCAGTTCATTGACCCGGGTAAGCCCCACCAGCCCCCCCTGGGCGCTTACAAAGTATTCCACGGTCCGGCGCAGAGCGGGAAAGAGATAGGCCATGAAGGCCGACAACGCCACAAAGGCCCCAAGGTTGAAGGAGCCGCCCAGAATAAGAAAAGCGCATACCATAAGGATGGCCACGGGCAGCACGTTGCTGATCCAGAGGATGATGGCATATGAGGCGGCCCGCATACGCATCATCTGGTCTGCCGCTCGGATGGAGACGGCAAAAGAACGGGCGAAGCTTTCCGTAAGATAGGCGTGCGAGTGCATCTTGGCCACTTCCGGGGCACCAAGAAGATTGCAATAGAGACCGTTATCCTCGGCTGTCGCGTCATAGAACGTATCAGTCAGCAGACGTATGCGTTCTCCGAAGTGACCCAGGAGAAAAACGTAGACAGGGATGGCCGCCATGACCAGCAGCGTCGGCTTCAAAGCGATAATGGCCATGGCGACTAGACAAACAAGTACGGTGATGGCGTTTTCGCAAACGGAGATCAGGTTGTCATAGAAAGCGGACAAGGCCATGTCCGTATCGTTGAAGATTCTCGCCCCCAGGGCTGTGGGCTCCTCCTCCGCAAGTAACGCCAAGGGGGTTGCCAGCACGTGGTCGAGGACCTGCAAGCGCAGGTCGCACAAAAGCATCCTGTATTGACGGAAGATGATGACCCCGTGCCAGTAGCTGACGCATCGTTCGAAGGTGACCGCCCCCAGGGCGAGCAAGCCATAAAAGACGATCTTCCAAGGATCACCCTGGACTTCCACGAGGTTGACAATGGCTTTGGAAAGCAGCGGCACCGGCAAGATAAGTGCGGTGGAACAAAAAACGAGCAAGGCCACGCCGCAAAAGCTTCCGGGATAGCGGGCAATGCAGTGCAGGGCGAAGCGAAGCCCCTCGTAAAGAGTGTCGCCGTTCTTGACGGGATCGCTTGGCGTCCAAAAAACATTGCGCTGCGTCATAGCGTCCCGTTCATGAGGTGCATTTCCTGGCGGCCAGTCGCTGGGAGATCTCCGCTGCCGTGTAAGGGATCACCTCAGGCGAATCCGTGACCGCCAGATACGATTGGTACAGGCCGCCGCAAAAGGCCTTTATGGCGCACCGCGTGCAAGCCTGTGCATAAGAACGTTCGTGGGCGTTAAGCGGTTGAAACATGGCGGCCTCTTCGACTGATTCTGACAGGTCGAAATCCTTGAGTCCAACAATGTTGAGCGTATTGGCTTTCTGAAAATCCAGACACAGTTGCTCCCGTCCCCGCAGCAAGCAAGGCGGAATGTTGTCCGCGTAGACAGCTTGGCCGTTTTGCAGCAAGAAATCACAGGCAGCCAGCAATCCTGGCAGGACAGCGGCATAGGGCGTCATGAGATCCAGGTACTTCTCGTAGGAACCGGCCTGGATGACGCAGTACGAAAACAGGATGTAGACCGGCCTGTAGGACAACAGAAAACGGGCCATGGCCTCCAAGCCGTTGCAGTTGTGGGCATGCACGACGTGAACGAGGGTCAGATCGAGGGGGACATGTTCCCGCAAGGCGACGATGTTGGCGAGGCCTTCTTGCGTTTCCTGAAAACTGCCGGCCACACGAGTGACCGCGTCATGCAAGCCGGCATGGTCCGCATGGACCGGAACATGGAAGTGATCCACTCCTGCGGCGACCAATGTTTCGAGCCAGCCCCTATCCCGAAGGGCGCGGCCGTTGGTCAGCACGCTGACGCCCAGCCCCCCCTGGCGCAGCCGGCTTGCGAGCTCCGGCAGGTCAGGCCGCAATGTCGGCTCTCCGCCGCTGATGCCGACCCGGCCTAGGCCAGAATCGACGGCCACGGCCAGAGTGCGCGCCACGATTTCGTCCATAGAGGGCAGATCCTCGATCGTTTGCGGCTTGTCCTTGTCGTAGCAATAGAGGCAGTTGTTGTTGCAGCGCAGGTCCGGAGCAATGATGACGAAACCCGTAGGAGCGCAAAGCGCGGATGCGTCAGGCATGAGCTGTGTCCTGTTGCGCCGGCGTCGTCGCCGTGTGGATCATGGCGCGCATTTCCTCCATGGAAAAGGGCCGCAGGTCGTCATGGCCGAAAGCCGCGAGGTGCGAACGATAGACGCCGCCGCAAAAAGGTTCCAGGACACAGCGTCCGCAGGGAGTCGGCCGGACGCGCTGTCTGCTCTTGATGGATTGTTCGAGCCCCTCGAAGGACGGGAGGCCCCTGTCGCCGGCAGCTTTTAGACCGTGAACACGTAGCCGGTTGTACTTGTGGAAGTCCAAGCACATGGTTTCCAGGCCGCGCATGGCGCAGGGAGGAACGTTCTCCAGGTAAACGGGCATATCCGCCGCAGTGATTGCCGGCAGGGCCGCCTTTAGGGCTTCAACCGTCTCCTGGAACGGCACAAGCAGTTCCTGCTGAGACTCAGGAGATTCGTTTTCCACAATGCAGGACGAAAAAAGAATGTAGTCCGGCATGAAGCGTGCGGCAAAATCGATGAACACCGCCAAGCGCTTTACGTTTCCCGTGTGCAAGACCTGGACAATGGAGAATTTGAAAATTCTTTCCCGCCGCAGCGCCATGATATGCTGTATTCCAGCCAGTGTCTGACGGAAGCTGCCCCGGCTTCGCGTGGTGGCGTCATGCCGGTCCTCCTGGTCCGCATGCAAGGGAATGTGAAAATGACCGACGCCGGCCTCGGCCAATTCTCGCAATCGCTTCTCGTCGGCCAAAGTTCGGCCGTTTGTCAGCAAACACACGGAAAGTCCGGCCTCGGTCAATGCCTGGACGTAAGACGTCAGATGTGGGTAAAGAGTTGGTTCTCCGCCGCTTATCGCTACACTGGAGAGCTCGGTACTACTCGCCAAACCAATGGTCCTGTCGAACAGTTCACCTACGCTGGGCACAGCGCGACAGGCATTGTCCCGATAATTCTCGTAGCAAAAAATGCAATTATTGTTGCATAAAAGCGTTGGGCTGATGACAATGAAACCTTTCCGTGAACCCATTGAGAGGAGAACTTGGTCCATTTCAGTTTCTCGGCGCTAAGCACTTGTTATGAAAACAGCGCCCCCGAGCCATCCAGCCGCTCCGAACTGAGAGGCACCGCCGGGAAAACTTGTCCGGCGGCACCAACTGGAGACTGAGTGGGCGCAGCGGCCAAACCTGCGAACAACCGAAAAAAACCAAGCCAAAAGGTATAAGCAGAATCTTCCCCAATTTTACTTCGGCCTGGGCTTAGACTTCTTCTTCCCGCCTCCGAAATCCCCACAGTAATCCCGATAAAAGAGTATCCGAGGATCAGCTGTGCCGAAGATCGGCAGCAACTCTTCAAGCGTTAACTCTTCCTTGCCCTCGTTCTGCCCCACTGCGGCCCCGTCTTGAAGAACAGTCTGGCGCTTCTTTTCCATGACATTCTCCTTTTGCAAAACAGGTTCTTTAGTCCTACCTTTAATTATCCCCAGGCGGCGAGCATTGTCAACCCCGCACCGATGCCCTTTTCATCGAATACGACAACTCCCGAGAAACACTGCCGACCGCCGCCCTCCGCTCCTGCCCTTGCCCCAAGCTCTTCAGCGTGTTGAAATACTCCGCCAAGTGACCGAGAATCCAGCCATCGGACGGATG
>ALAO01000059.1 GCA_000307955.1 Solidesulfovibrio magneticus str. Maddingley MBC34
ACGAGGTGCGCAAGCTGGCCGAAAAGACCATGACCGCCACAAAGGAGGTCGGACAGGCGGTGGAACGCATCCAGTCGGGCGTGGGCGAAAGCATCCTCGGCATGGACGAGGCCTCCTCGGCCATCCAGCACGCAACCAGCCTCGCGACCCTTTCCGGCCAGGCCTTGGAGGGGATCGTTCCCCTCGTGGAAGAAACCTCACGCCAGGTGGAACTGATCGCCAGGGCCGCCGAAGAACAGACCTCGGCAAGCGCGGCCATCAACGAGCATATCCGAGATGTGAATGAGGTTTCGCGTGAAACGGCCGTGGGGGTGGAACGTTCGAAGCAAGCCACGGCCGATCTCGCCGCCATGGCGCATAGGCTCAAGGAACTAGCGGGATCGGGCGTATAAACGCTTAGGGCTCGTCTTCATGCCCGAGCTGCCGGATTCGGGAAAAGGCCCGACGGAAGCGCAGATGGATGCCGTCATGGGCGAAGCCGAGAAGCTGCGGCCCCAGGTGAATTTGGTCATCGGCCTGAGTCCCTGGGGATACCAGGGCGAGGTCAATTTCCTGGACAGAGCCGAGGACAAACGGGGCCTAGACGTGTTAATCGGCGGAGGTCACGGCTCCGGCAACCGGGGCAAGATCATGGCCGGGGGCCGGACGCTCTGGATGCGTCCCTTCCCCAAAGGCAAGGGCGTACATCACGTCAATTTTGAATGACGGCATGGTGATGCGAGAGAAGGATTCGGAAATTCGCGTCAAACGGGGGGACCCCGTGTGAGCAAGGATCATGCTGTCGGCCTTTTGGGGCGTAGTGGACGCGCCACCGGCAACAACCTTCACTTTGAAGTGATGATGAACGGCAGGCCCTCGGACCATCGCCGACACATCCTGACGCGAGCACCCTGTTGCGGAAGGATGTGCGGGGCGGTTGACATTTCAATAAAAGATATGGAGGCGTCATGATTTCTTTAAAAAAGTCTTATAAATTTGCGATTGTTGCGCTCTTGGTCTTAATCATAGCTTTTTTCGATTACGCCACCGCACTACATCTATCTAAAATTGATATTGTATATCGTGAATTGTATTTTATTCCAATACTCATTGGAGCGTATTGGTTCGGAAAAAAGGGAGGAATATTCACGTCTCTCGCTTCATCGGCCGTGTACCTCCCGTGCGCCATGCTGGGAACTCCTTTGGGCAGCGCCACCTATTTTAGCAATATGCTGGAAATAGTTTTCTTCAATGCGGCTGGATATTTTGTCGGTACTTACTACGATCTTCGAAGATCACAGTTCACCTTGGCTTCAAGCGACTATGAGGAAGAGCTACCCAAACCAAGCAAGAACATACTCTTCAGCATTTATAGCGCAGAAAATACAGTTAGAGCAGCTCGCTATTTGGCCGACAACTTTTCGCATCAAAGCACAACAACCATCACAATGGTGGGACTCATAAGAGTTCAATCGCAAGATATTTTTGCTACAAAACAAGAATTCAATGTGGCATTTGAAAAATCAAACACCGAAATGAGCATCCTAGTGGAACGCGTCAAAACTATCTTGCTTCAGGGAGGAGTATCCGAAACGAACATTCGAGAACGAACGATAACTGTCGAAGGAAAGACCATGGCAAAAGAAATCTTGGAAGAGCAGCATCGTGGCCATTACGACATGATCATCGTAGGATGCACAAAGATGCCCAAAGCTCAAGAACTTCTTTTTGGAAACACGAATGTTGCTCTTGTTCGGGAAGCACCATGCCCTGTGCTTATTGTTTGTTGATTTTCAATGAGCCATGAGGAGGCGTCATGAACCTGAAGGCAATCATGATCGTGGGATCAATCGTCGTGGTCACGGCCCTGCACTACGGCGTCGCGCCCAGCCATCCCGCCTTGCATCTGCTGCACCGTGAGCTCTACTTCATCCCCATCCTGCTGGCCGGGTTTTGGTTCGGCCTGCGCGTGGCCTTGCTCACCTCCCTGGCCATTACCGTGCTCTATCTGCCGCCAATTTTATCCGGGAAGATGCTCCACGACACGCCCGCCACCGTGATTGCCCAACTTATCATGTTCAATGTGGTGGCCCTGCTCATGGGGCTGTTGGAGGATCGCCGGGCTAGGGAGCAGGAGCGGCTGCTTGGAGCCGAAAAAATGGCCCTCCTCGGCCGGGCCGCCGCTGCCATCGGCCTGGAAGTCAAGGATGTCGTCGTGGCATTGCGTCGCTTGGTGCGTGAGGGGGGCGGGTTCCGCAATCCCGGCGTGGAACCCGACGTCCAGTGCGAAATCGACCGCCTAGATCATCTCCTGTACGCTCTGGTGCGCGTTATCCCATCCCATCAAGTTCCTGCCATATCACTCGACATCAACGACCTGGTGACCGCCAGTGCCGCCCGCCTTGAGAGTGTGGCTCACAAGGTCGGGGTCAAGTTGATGGTGGAAAACGATCCGGCGGGTTGCCGCACCAGAGCCGTATCCGAAGAGTTCGGCGGCATCATCGACGCTTTGGTGAAAAATGCCGTGGAGGCCTCGCCAGCCGGGGGCATCGTCACCATCGCAACCGGGCGTCAGGGCCAATTTTGCCTGATCACGGTACGCGACAAAGGGCAGGGTATCCCGCCGGAACACATAGATAAAATTTTCATGCCTTTTTTTAGCACAAAGCCACGCGGCCATGGTTTGACCTTGGCTTCGACCAAAAAGTTCCTCAAGGATATCGGTGGAGACATAACCGTGGAGAGCGAGCCTGGCAAGGGCGCGGCCTTCCACTTGCATATACCCAGGGAGCGCGCAGGCGACGAACCCCTCATGGGGTTTGGGGCCTAGGCCGTCGAAAACCTCCCCTCCGGTTTGGAATAACCAGGCGGACAGGATCGTTCAGGAGACAGGCATGGCTGATGACGAAAAAAAGCCTCTGTTTGAGGAAGGGACCGTCATTAACGACAAGTGGACGATCTTGGATCATATTGCCACTGGCGGCAAGGGCGAGGTCTACCTAGCTAAGCAGCGGGACCTGGAGCGGCGGGTGGCCTTGAAAATCATGTCCCGGGCGTTTCTGGAAAGCTTGGCGGACGACGAGGCGGAGGTGGCGGTTGAGCTGGAACGGTTTCGACGGGAAGTACAGGTCATGGCCCGACTGCGCCACCCCAATATCCTCCAGGTGTTCGACTACGATCAAGTGGATATCGACGGTTCTCCTCTGAATTATCTCGTCATGGAATACGTGCCAGGCCCGACCCTGACCCAGACCATGCCCGAAGAGGGTTTGGGGAGCGACGAAGCGACTCTCAAGAGCTGGATACGAGAATATTTCCTGCCCGTCTGCAACGGCATGGAGGCTGTACACGCCCAGGGCGTCATCCACCGCGACCTCAAACCCGCCAACGTGCTCATCGACGATGGGACGCCCAAGATCGCCGACTTTGGACTGGCCGGGGGTAACGTGCGCGATTGCGTGACTCAAGACCACCACATCATCGGCACCTTGCCCTACATGGCCGAGGAGCAGTTCCTGGACTTGAACCTAGCCGACATCCGGGCCGACGTCTTCTCCCTGGGGCGGGTTCTGTTCGAAGCCGTGGCTGGGAAAAAGGCCCTGAAAAAAGCCAAGCCGTTCGAAACGGTGGGGTTGGAAAACCCGGTCACCGACTTCCAAAAGCGCCTGGATCGGATCATCCGGCAGGCCACCGCCAAAAAGGTGGCCAAGCGCCTGCCATCAATCCGAAGCCTGCGCCAGACCCTAGAAGATCTTGTGGTCGAAGCCCCGGTCAAAGAGACCCGCCAGGCCGCCCCACACCGCACCGCTTGGTTTGTCTCCGCCGTCGTCCTGGCCGTGCTTTTCGGAGGAGGGCTGCTCTACCATTTCCTGTGGCAAATGCCGTCACGGCAGATTGGACAGGAAGCGGTGAATACGGAAATGACCGCGCCGTCCTCTACGCCACCTGCCGCGCCGCAGTCGCCGTCAACGGCGGAGGCCCCGGCCGGTCATCATCCCGGCGAGGCCGCTCCCCAGCCCCCCCTGGCCCCGGGCGAGACGCCACCTCCACGTTTTTCAGGACGAAACGGCTCGACATTTCTCATGGTTCCGGGCGGCGAGATTTCCCCTGGGGTCGATGGAGCGCCGGATACGGTGCTTGTGCCGTCGTTTTATATGCAGGAAACCCAAATCACCAATCATCAGTTCGTCATGTTCTTGAATCTGGTGCGCGACCGCGTCACAATCAAGGAAGGGGCGGTTTCTGGTGAAGATGGAATATGGCTGCTGTTGGGGGAGATCTCCCCCTGGGATGAGCCTATCACCTATCGGCAGGGCATGTTCGTGATGGACCCGGCCACGGCCATGAACCCCGTGGTCAGGGTCTCCGCCAAGGGAGCACGGGCTTTTGCCGACTTCTACGGTTCCCGCCTGCCCACGGTGGCCGAGTGGCGGCTGGCTCAACGATTGGGGGAAGATGTTGGAAAGACCAATTCGCTCGCACCGTCCCGAGTCCCTTTTGTGCTTGCTCAGGGCATGGAAATGGACGGATGGTGGCAGGAAAGAACCCCGCCCAAACAGAAACAGGTCAAACCAGCTGTTCCGACTAAACCGAAGCAAGTCAAACCGGCCATCCCGGAACGCAAGCTTTTTTCAGTGGCCGACGCACCGGCCAACCGGCTTGGCATCCGGGGGCTTGGGACAAATATCAACGAGTGGACCACCATGGTGATCGGTACAGAGACGCATTACTTTGTCACCGGCGGCCCGCCGACCGACGCATCCTTAATTGAACCGCTCAAGCGTCAGTCCTGGGAAGGCTTTGCTGACGTGGGATTTCGCACGGTCATCCCCATGCCCCAGCCCCAATCCTCATTGTAATCGAAGGCAGCCATGCAAGCATTCGGGGCGAGCGATCAAGGTCGGGTCAGACGCCAAAACCAGGACCGATTCCTGGTCAAGGAATTCCCAGATGGCTCCATGCTTCTGGCCGTGGCCGACGGCCTTGGCGGCCAGGCTGGGGGCGATGTGGCAGCCCAGGCGGTTGTTGACGCCCTGGCCCGTCTGGAACCAGACGGCGGGTCGTCGGAATGCCTCTTGGCCTTGGCCGTGGAGACGGCTGAGCACGTTATCCGTGAGAAAACATTGATTGACCCGCGTTTGGAAGGCATGGGTTCCACTGCCACCGTGGCTTGGGTACAAGACGGCTTTGCCGTTTACGCCCATCTCGGCGATAGCCGCCTCTATCTGTGGCGAAAGGACATCCTCTCTCAGATTACCACCGATCAAGCTTTTCTTCAGGATTTTTTGGATGACGGCAGTATCACCCCGGAACAAGCCAAAACACATCCTTTCCGGAATATACTGGAAAAGTGCGTTGGTTGCGCCGGGTCTGAGCCTGACACTGGGAGCATTGTCCTGCATGAGGGTGACACTCTCATTTTGTGCACAGACGGATTGTTCAAGGAGTTGCAAGAGGCGGACATCGCCACTGTCATGGCCTCGAACGGAACGACGCAGCAAATGGCGACCACATTACTCAATCAGGCCCTGGCGGCTGGTGGCCGAGACAACACCACCGTTATCGTGATGCAATCGACTCCGACATCCAGCAACAGCTGACGGGTACGCCCCCCTCTAAGGGGTAAACCCAACATTCATGTCACCAGGTATCAAGTAGCTTCGAGCAGGCCCCTGGGCGTGAGAGGTCTGACAAGCAAATCACAAATTTTCAACTTGTTGCATCGCACTGGGCGTTCCTGTACCGGTTCAGGCCAAAGAGGTTTTTTCTCAGGCGGAAGTATGCGATACTGGAACTGGGTGTTACCGCCTTCCATCGAAGTTTCCATAACGTCCGTTCCGGGGCATCACCTTTTCAACCATCCCAACACCTTACCCTGAACGGGCCGCATCGAGGCCGCCAGGAATCGCCCAAACGTGCCAGGGCCGTATACGAATCTGTTTTAGCGTATGCAGCTCGCGCACGCTTCGCTATTTCCGTCAGCACGACCAGACAAGGATCACCTGGAGCTTCAAACGCAGAAAACCCCGTGTGGAGATTCCCGTCGATTTTCCCAGCCATCCAATGTCACGGCCAGAATAGCGTTTTTTCTTCCACTATGGGAGGGCATACCAAGAGCCCTTCCCGGTCCCATAACGCGTTAAATGCCCTTGTTCAACAAGTCGCCGGAAATGCACCTTTAGCGTGTTACGACTAGCCCCCGTCACTTTGGCCATTTCGCCAATCGTAACGCGCCCATGTTGCCGCGCTTGCTCGATGATCTGTGCCGCAAGTTCTGGCAACGTCGCGAGCGTGATTTTTTCTCGCTCCACCTTAGCCGCTAGACGTCGTTTTTGTTGCGCTAGGGCTTGAAGAAAAAACAAAATCCAAGGTTGCCAGTTCGGCGTATCGGTGCGGATCGTCCCCTGTGTTTGGCGCAATGCAAGATAATAGGCCTCCTTGCTGTTTTCTATGACGCTTTCCAAAGAGCTATAAGGGACATAAGTATAGCCCGCCTGCAACAAGAGAAGGGTTGTCAAAATACGGCTCAAACGACCGTTGCCGTCTTGGAATGGGTGAATTTCTAAAAAAACAACCACAAATACGGCAATCAGCAAAAGCGGATGTAGTCGTCTCGTTTCTCGGGCCTCGATATACCACTCGACAAGCTCAGCCATTAGCCTTGGCGTATCGAATGGCGAAGCTGTCTCAAAGATGATGCCGATTTGCTGGCCTGTCTCGTCAAACGCGACGACACTGTTCGGGAGTGTTTTATATCCCCCACGGTGGCGGTCGTCCTTTTCGCTGTGGCGCAGAAGGTCGCGGTGAAGCTGCTTGATATGGTTCTCAGTGAGCGGAATGTGGGGCCATACCTCAAAGATCGTTCCCATTGTTTCCGCATAACCGGCCACTTCCTGTTCGTCACGCGTGATAAAAGAGTTGATTTTAAGGTCGGAAAGAAGGCGTTCAACCTCACGGTCAGACAGCTTGGCCCCTTCAATCCGGGTTGATGACCCGATGCTTTCAATCGTGGCGACATGACGCAGGGCGTTCAGGCGTTCGGGAGCCAACGCGCCAAGGGCACGCCAAGCGCCCTTAAACTCGTCACATTCTGCGATTATCGCCAAAAACTCCGGCGTGATGCGGATGCTGTCTGTTTTGATCATGTGAGTCCCTTACACCCATATTTACACCCACATTCACCCATAAGTCCAGTTTGAAGCGTGTCCCTCTGTTTCGCCAATGTTGACCCTCTCCCGGTGTCCCCTCACCGGAAGGGCGTGGTGGAGTGCGAAGTTTTTGTGGCGAGAGAGGAGAAGGGGAATGGACAGAGATGCCCCTTGATTAAATCCGCCAGCCTCCTCTATTCGCACCAGAAAATGCTTGATTTACCGAGCTAAAAATTTGTATACACCCCTCAATAGGGGGCAAAAATGAGTGTGATCATCGCTTGCTCAAATAACAAGGGAGGGTCAGGGAAAACGTGCTGTTCCGTTACTCTAGCCCATGCACTCGCCAATCGGGGGAAAAGGGTACTCGTCTGCGACCTTGATACTCAATGCAACGCCACGTCTCTCCTGCTTCGGATAGGGGATACTCCACGAAATAGCCTCTACGAACTACTTTCGGGCACAGCCGAAACAGCCGACTGCATCTATCCATCGAAGTATGAAATGGTCGATGTCCTCCCCAATGTGGAGGAGGTCGCGGCTATGGAGTTCGACTTGATTAAGGAAGCTGACCTAAAGCTTCCATTACTACGCGATAGATTGCGTCCGCACGCCGACGCAAAGTACGACTTTGTCTTTCTGGACTGCCCACCCAACTTGGGGTTCTGGACCATGTCTGCCCTCATATCGGCCAATTTAGTCATCTCACCTACGGTTTCTGGGTCAGGTTTCTCACTGGATGGACTTCTGCGAACCATTAAATTGATCAAAGAGATTCAGCAGGACACAAACCCAGGCCTACGATTCTTCCGACTCCTCATCAACAATGTGGACCGCAGAACAACCATGGGGAAGGTCACTATGGCGCAACTGGCTGACAAGCTAGGATCAGAAATGATCTTCTCCACTACCATCCCAGCAAGCGCTCAATTCCAACAGGCCGAACACCTACGGGAGACGGTCTTGCGCCAGAACACTAAGGGACCTGGGGCAAAGGCGTATCGTGCTTTGGCCCAAGAGGTCTTGGATTTGGTCGGAGGCTGATATGACCGAACGCAAGGGAATTTCCAGCATCCTATCCAAAGTTAAGCCAGCGGCAGAAAGCACGCCAGAAGGAAGGACTCACCCTACCGCCTTCGATAAGTTTATGGCGACTAGTCCGCTTGATGCCGAACCCAACTTGGCCGATATCGCTAGGCAGATTTCAACACATTCACGGCGAGATAGTCAGATTGGGTCAGACCAAATCAGACCAGATCAGACCGAGCACCCGAATCGAGCACCCGAATCGAGCACCCATGACGGACACCCGAACCGAACACCTGAACCGGGTGTTCGACCCGAACCGAGCACCCGAACCGAGCACCCAACGCGGGCACTCGGTTCGAGCATCCGCATTGGACACCCGATTCGAACACCCGAACCGAGCACTCAACCCGAACACCCGCAGCCAAACCTGATCAAGCTGTGTCCTCCGGTAGAGGCTGCCACGCTAGCCCAAAAAACATTGCTTCGCTATTTTCAGGTGAACGGGCCACATGTCACAAATTATGATTTAATTGCAGCGGAAACAGACGTTCCCAGGGGAACGGTGCGCCGCGTGGTGAAAAAATTTGTCACGCTTGGAATGCTCGAAAAACGACCATGGAGAGAGGGTAATAAGCAGGGGGTTTTCTTCGCCCTACTCCACAACCGGGCACCCGAACTGAACACCCGAACCGAACACCCGTTTCGGGCACCCGAACCGGGCACCCGAAACGAACACGCACCACACTCTCTTAAGATAGATAGATTAAATACTCTATCTATCTCTCAAGAGACGCTAGCCATGACCTGGCCCCATCTGGTCCGGGCCGGCTTTGGCGCGGACCAGATGGAGCAGATCGTGGATAACCTGGACCAGCTCGGCAAACCCACCGACCGCATCGTCGCCGGCCTGGACCATGCCGAATGGGAATTAGAAAACGGCAAAATGCTGGACAAGGCTGGCCAGCCCGTGGCCGATCCATGCTCATGGGTGTTCACTGCCCTGGCCCGAACCGGCTACTACCGCCGGCCCAAAGGCTACGTCAGCCCCGAGGAGCAGGCCGCCAAGGACGCCGAGGCCGAAGCCAAGGCGGTTGTCGCCGCCCGGCAGGCCGCCGAGCAAGCCCAATTCGAGGCCTGGCGGGATGGGCTCTCGCCCGACGAGCTTGCCGACGCCCTGCGTGGCCACCCAGGCGGCCCGAAGGATGCATGGCTGAAGAAAATGTGGCGTGACCGCAGGAACTAATTCCGGCTCATCCTCTCCCGAAATCCCCGCCCTGATAATTGCGCCTTCGCCCTCTTCCACCGCCGATCCCCTCTCGGATGGTGTCCTGGGACATCTCCAATCCGCACCAGAAAGCCGCCTACAGGGCCTCTGTTGCATTTTTTTGGCTTTCTCCAGGTCTTGGGCCATCCAAGTGTGTGGCGGCCCCGGAAACGGCCTTCTCGGGCGTTCTGGCGGGAACCCTGGTTGTGGAGGCGAAAAACACCGTTTCTTCACCCGCTCCCGTTCTAGGGCATTCTCCAGCCGTGGACCTTGCTGGTTTCGGAATTGGGGAAGGGGTAGCAAACGCCGTTTTTGACCTGCCAGCCATCGCCCTGGCAGCGCATGAGCCGTTGCAACTCACCCTGAGTGGCGAACTGGTACACGGCCTTGCCCTCCTTGCTTGCGGCCCATTTGGCCAGTTCCGGCAGCTGCGCGATTTCTTTCGTGACGCCATCCTGGGCATAGCGCCAGCCGGCATACCCGCCGGCGGCGAAGAAGAGGAGGGCGGCGAGCATGGCCAGACCAACCCACATCTTTGCCCGGTCCCTGGTTATCCTGGGGGCCTCGGTCAACTGCTGGGTGATTCGCTGGCCGGCGGCCTCGGCTTTTCTCGACGCCTCTTCCAAGGCCCTGATAGACAGGCCCACGGTCTGAAGCTCGGATTTCATTTGCGCGACGTGTTTGCCCATGGCGGCCACGTCGTCCTGGTGGACGGCCACCACGTCGCGGATGTTCTCGAAGATTTCTTCAACGTCCTTGTTCACGTCTACGCCCCCGCCGGCCACCACTTGATGAATTTTTCCTTGTCGGCCGGATGGCACCACCATTTTTTGTGCTCACCGTCCCATCTCGCGCCCAGAGCCTTGGCAGCGTCTTTTTCCTCAATAGGTACGTTGAGATAAAACCTCACAGCCGCAGGCGTGGCCAGATGGTTCTTGACACCAGCAGATCCATGACCGGAATTTTCTGATTCTTCTTCCTGGGACTTCGTCTTCATTTCCGCCTTAGCCTTGGCATCATGCTCAAACTTTTTTCGGCCAATATCTTCGAAAGAGTCACGCTCCGCTTCGAGCTTTTCAAACCCGGCGACTAGGATGCCGAGAATCACGTTATCCGGCTGATCCTGCAAGCCGGCTTTCCAGACGAGTCCACCAAGTTTCATTTTGACGTTGGCCTCTTTTTTCCTGGCCTCTTTTCTTATTTTGGCGGCTTCCTCTGCCAGCTTGGCGCGCTTCTGCTCAATTTTTTTAAGCCGTTCCTCGGCCGTCAGCTTCGTTTTTTCAGCCATTTCGAGAGCCTCCTCAAAAATATAGGAAATGAATCATAGACCTTAGGGATAATGTCAAGGCAGCGATGGAAAAAACTTCCAAACGGCCAACGGATGCCTTAAAGCTGGAGCCGAAGAATGAGGCTACACGCAATATATGTTTTGGCAGAGCCAAAACATTGCGCCCCACTTCCGTGGGGATAAAGTCAAAAAACAAAAGGCGTTAAATAGGAATATGGCTTGCTGCTTCGCGGGCTGCTCTATCGTCGGGATGTCAACGGGCACATCCGGCGTCGCCGTGGCCGCCTATATCGACCGCGATAGGTACACTCGCGACCTGACCGGCGAAACTTTCGACTTCCGAAACCACAAAACGGACGAGCCAGTGCTGGCTCGCGGGTTTGAGCTTCCCCCTGGTTCTCCAGGGTGGGGCAAACAGCGCCTTTGGGATGAGGTGGATAAGGCGGAAATAGCCACCAAGCACCTTGCCAGGACCGGTGAAGTCCGCCTTCGAGCGGGTGCCCAGCTGGCCAAGCATTACGTCTTCGCCTTGCCGAAAGACGTGCAGATCACCGACGCCCAACGCATCGAAATGGCGCGGCAGCATATCCAGGAACAATTCACGGATAACGGCCTGGCCTGCCAGTGGGCGATCCACATGCAGGCGGGCAATCCGCATCTTCATGTCCTGGTGACAACCCGCCGTCTTGGGCGCGAAGGGCTCGACAAGCACAAGGCCACGGACCTGAACCCAGACTTTGCCCGGAAAAATGGCAAAGGGTTCGTCTCGACCCAGGACCGAATCAGCGAAAAATGGGAGGCGTTTCAAAATCGCTATTTCGAGGAACGGGAGTTTGAGTTGCGCGTTGATCCTCGCGGGGTCGTGTTCCAGCTCCACGAGGGCAAGGCCCGACACATCGAGGCGTCATGGAAGACGGCCGAGAACGAGGCCCGTCTTGAAGACGCCCGGCAGACCGCGCTGGTGGAGCCGAAAACGATCCTTGAAAAGCTGACCGCCCGGCAATGCCTGTTCACGGAGCGTGAGCTCAATGCGGTGCTCAAAAAGGCCGGCGTGGAGGACATGATCGAACGCGAGGCCGCGAAGCAGCGGGTGTTGTCCTGCCCGGAGTGCGTGAAGCTCTACGACGGGCAGGGTCAGGAAACGGGGCTCTACACGTCCACGCTCGTGCGGGCCGAGGAACGGGCGATCCTGGAGCTGACGGACCGGAAGATGCGGGAGGGCGGCGGCCATGTTTCGGAACGAGCGCGGCAGCAGGCGCTTTCCCGCAAGACCTTGGACCCGGAGCAGCGGGAAGCCTTCGACGTGATGACGGCCGCAAACCGGCTTTGCGTCATTCAGGGCCGGGCGGGGGCCGGCAAGAGCTACACCATGGGCGCGGCCCGGGACGCTTTCGAGGTCGACGGCTGGCGGGTGGTGGGCTTGGCCCCGACCAACACGGTCAGCCGGGACATGCACACGGACGGTTTTCAGGAGGCGTCCACGGTCCATGCGGAGCTTTTGCGCCAGGAAAAGGCGCGCACCAACCCGCGCAGCCGGGTCAAGGCCTGGGACCGCAAGACGGTTGTTTTCGTCGATGAAGCGGCCATGCTGGATAACAGGACCATGCATCGCCTGCTGCAGCAGGCGGACGTTTCCGGGGCGAAGGTCGTCATGATTGGCGACGACGCGCAGCTGGCCAGCATCCAGCGTGGGGGGATGTACACCGAAATTCGGCAGAAAACGGATAGTGCCTTGATTTCGTTGGTCAGGCGGCAGAAGCAAGATTGGATGCGGCAGGCCAGCATGGATCTTGCCGATGGGAAGATCAAGGAGGCCATGACGGCTTACCAGGAACACGATTGCATCAAGGCAGCAAAGGAGCCGATAGAGGTATTATTGCAGGATTGGAAACGGGACGTCGCGCGAAATCCCGACGTTAACCGATTCATTTATGCTGGAATAAATACGGAAGTGAACCGTATAAACGACGCCTGCAGCAAGACCATGCGGGAGCTGGGGAAGGTGCGTGGTGGCATCACCTATGCTTGTGAGAAAGGGGAAAAGAAGTTTCAGCAGACGATAGGAGTTGGAGACAGGATTCAATTTAACGCCACGGCGAAGAATATTGATAAGAATTTGATCAATGGAAATTTTGGCACTGTTCAGAAACAAAGTCAGAAGCAGATTGAGGTCAGGCTTGATAGTGGGGCGATGGTTTCTTTTAACCCTGGGGAGTACAAAGGGTTTGCCCTTGGGTATGCCGGGACGGTCTACAAAGGGCAGGGAAAGACGCAGACAGATGTTTACGCCTTGCACGGGGTGACCTGGAACAACCGGACAACCTACGTCGGCGCTACCCGGCACAAGGGCAATTTCACGCTCTACGTGGACAGTGAGAAGGTCAAGGGCTTCGAGCAGCTGGCCCGGAGCATGAGCCGGAGCCAGGACCGCGCCTCGACGCTTGGCTATCTGGACGAGCGTCAAGCTAACCAGGTCAAAGAGCGGGGGAGGGACCGGGATGGTCCGGCTTTGACGTTGCCAGGGCGGTCGCGGGTAGAGGAGCCTTCCCTGGATGCTCCCAAGCTGGAGATTGATCCGGAGCGCCTCCGGGCGGCCCGAGAGGCCAGGGACAGGCAGGAACGCTTTGCCAATTCGGAGAAGGCCCGGGAACACATCCAGGCCAAGGCCAGGGAGTTGCGGGAAACGATCACGGCCAGAGACAAGCACAAGGCCGCCATGGTGAAGATGCGGCCCGAAAGCCTGGATTACCGAGCGGCTGTGAAAAAGCTGGTCAGGCTGGAAGGGAAGGAGCAGGAAGCGGACCTGGTTTTGAGGAAGTCTTGCAAGGAGCTGGCGGGGACGCTTGGCAAGCAGGCTGTCAAGGCGGAAATAGCCAAGGTTTTCGGTCTCGAAAAAGCCGGCGTCTTCATGCAGCAGTGCGGCCTTGAGAAGGCTGTCAAGCACCAGATCAAAGGCATGGACTACAGCCGCTAGGCTTATCGAAAAGGCGAACTTGGGTTACAGTTTACGCCGTGTTCATTTGGAGTATTCTGCTATTACGATAGCACTGGCCCCGTTGCTGCATCGCCACCTACGGGAAACCTGCCGACTATCTTTGAAGCTTTGCCAGTAATGTTTTTCGTGTGATACCAAGCTGCTTGGCTGCCTCGGTCTTATTGCCACCCGTCACCTCCAACGCCGCCAATATGGCCTCCCGCTCCACCGCCTCCAGCGGTAAAATTTCCGCTGGACCTCGCTCAATCAATTGGTTCGCATTCTGCTCCTCGTGGGCCTTTTCCTGGTTTACGCTTAAAGGCAGTTCTTTCTCTGTGACGAAATCTCCCGGCATGAGTACGACCGCCCGCTCCACGGCGTTTTCCAGCTCGCGGACGTTGCCCGGCCAGTCGTACTTAAGGAGCATGTCCATGGCCTGGGGCGTGAATCCCTTGGCGACCTTCCTGTTCGCCTCCGCGAACTTGTGAAGGAAGTGCATGGCCAAAAGCGGTACGTCCTCCCCGCGATCTCGAAGCGGTGGGACAGTGAGGGTCATGACATTGAGGCGATAATAGAGGTCTTGCCTGAACCTTCCCGCTTCAACTTCCGCTTTCAGATCGCGGTTTGTCGCCGCCACGATGCGGACGTCCACCCGCAGGGCGTTGTCGCTCCCCACCCTTTGGATTTCCCGCTCCTGGATCACCCGGAGGAGTTTTGCCTGCATGGCGGAAGATATTTCTCCGATTTCGTCGAGAAAGATCGTCCCCTTGTTGGCCTGCATAAAACGGCCTTCGCGCCGCTTGTCGGCTCCCGTGAAGGCTCCCTTCTCGTGGCCGAACAGCTCCGATTCGAGAAGCGTTTCGCTTAAGGCCGCGCAATTCACGGTGACGAGCGGGCCGTTTTTGCGGGGACTGTTGAAATGGATGGCCTTGGCGATCAGTTCCTTGCCCGTGCCGGACTGTCCGGTGATGAGCACCGTCGCCTCGGAGGGCGCGACCATGGCCACCGTCTCCATGAGCCGGCGCATGGCTTCACTGCGGCCGACAATATTTTTGGGATCAAAAGAGGAAACAAGGCGTTGCCGAAGCTCCTGGTTCTCGGCCTTGAGAGATACGTGCTCTAAGGCCCGCTCCATGGTTAATCGCAGCACATCGAAGTCCAGCGGCTTGGTCAGGTAGTCGTACGCTCCCGCCTTGATCGCTTCCACCGCCGATTCCACATTCGAATAGGCGGTCATGATGAGGATGGGGATGGAGGGATTATACGCCTTGATTTCCTTCAGCGCCTCGATGCCGCCCATGTCCGCCATGCGCACGTCCATGAGGATGAGATCGAAGGGCTTTTCCCTGGCCAGCGTAACGGCCTTTGTCCCGTCGTCGGCCCCTGCCGCCTTGTACCCCCAGCCGTTGATAAGAGCCAAAAGAATGGTGCGGTGCCCCTGGTCGTCGTCAACGATCAGAACGGTCGCTTTATGCTTTGCGGTCATGAAGCAACTCCTTCCGGCCGCCCCACAGGCAGGAGGATGTTGAAGGTGGTGCCCCGGTCGGGGGTGCTCTTAACCTTGACCTCTCCCCGGTGGGCCTCGATGATCTTTTGCACAATGGCCAAGCCAAGGCCGGTCCCGGAGGATTTTGTGGTGAAGTAGGGGTTAAAGATGCTCGACAGGCTCTCGGGCGCAATCCCCTTGCCCGAATCTTCCACCTCGATCCGCACGCCCCCTCGGCCGTCGGCGGCTGCCCTGACGGCAAGCGTCCCGCCGTTTTCCATGGCCTGGATGGCGTTGAGGTAGAGGTTGAGTAAGGCCTGGGTGAGGCGGTCGGGGTCGATGGCGATGACGGGCAGGCCTGCATTCCGGTCGAAGGTGACTGTGATTTTTTTTCCTTCGGCGTCCTGGCGGACCAGCCGGAGGGAATGCTCGATGAGACTGCCCACGTCCGTCGAACGCGTCTTCAGGTCCGATGGCCGGGCAAAGTCCAGGAGTTCCGTGATGACCCGGTTGAGCCTGTCCACCTCCTGGGCCATGACGGCGGCTAGCTCCCGGCCCTGGCTACCCTCGGCGCACTGCCCCTCGAAGTATTTGGCGAAACCCTTGATTGAGGAGAGGGGGTTTCTGATCTCGTGGGCGACGCCGGCGGCCAGGCTGCCCAGGGCGGCGAGTTTTTCCTTGCGGCGCACTTCTTCCTGGAGCCTTCTTACCTCGCCCAGGTCCCGGAAAATGAAGAGATTGCCCAGGTGGGTTCCCTCCTCATTGAGAATCTTCGACGCGCTGAGGCTCAAGGGAAGATTTTTTTCTCCGTCAAAGGAGCACTCCGTTTCGTGCTCCATGACGGGTTCCCCTTTGTCGACAACATCCCTGAGGCTGCACCAGGCCCCGGGCAAAACCTCCTCAGGGATCTTGCCCATGATGTCGGCCGCCTTGAGCCCGGAAATCCTCTCGGCTGCGCTGTTGACCACGGCCAGCTTGCCGTCGCTGTCCGTGGTGATGAGCCCCACGGGAAGGTTGTTTATGATCTCCGAAGCAAAGGCCCTCGTGTCCTGGAGTTGCCGTCTGGAAAATCGGTAGCTTTGCGCCCAAAACAGGGTCATGACGCCGCCCACGCCAAGCAGAAGCAGGATGGCCGACAATATGACCGTATTGTGCATGTCCTCGGCTAAGGCCGCGTCAAAGGGGGCGACATCAAACGCGATGAAGATGGCTTGCCTTCCGGTCCCCTGCGAGGAACCCGGTCTGCTCCAGGGGCACGCGTATTGCCAAACCTCTTCTTCACAATACTCCGCAGCATCACGGCGGGCCAGGGGCGCGAAGTCGCGGTAGACCTCAAAGGCCTTCCGCCCATCCGCCAGGCTTGTGACCCGCCATTTTTCCTTCGCCCCGATGGCGAGCGCCTTCATTTCCTCGGGGCCGTGGAGCCTTGAGCCGATCTTGCCTTTGTCGCTATCGGCCAGGATCAGGCCATCCTCACCCGTCACGGCTAGATAGAAGATTCCGGGCTGGTTCGCCATCTCCTCAAGGAGCACCTGAAACTGGTCGCCCCTCCAGTGCATCCCCATGCCCGTTCGCGCTCCCGACTCGAAGGCCTTAATAAGGGCCGCTCCCTTTTCAAGAAGCGTCTGAGCAGTGAGGCTTTTCTCCCGGTGGGTGTTCCTCATGGTCATGACGACGACGATTCCAACCAAAATGAAAACCGAACCGAGGTAGAGCCAGGGCGGAACGTTCGCCACGACCTTGCGCCACACCTTTGGTCTTTTTTGCATAATCACCTCTCTCTCCGAACAAACCGGCCAATAAGCCGCCGGCTGGAAACACATTAAGCCTGCCGCGTAAAAAGTAAACGGATAGAGAAAAAAATGCGAGTAGGCTTTACTCGCATCCGCATCGCGCCGGCCAGCACTTCTGAACCTTCGTAAAACATAATCATTTAATTTAAGTATGTTAGCTAAATAATAAAGCTTTGGCACATCCCTTGCTTTAAGGGGATCAACCAAGGCGGTTTAAAAGATGGCAACATCCCACGCCAAACTAGGAGGTTGTCCATGATGTGGGACTGTGGATTCCCTCTCTCCTCTCCCTGGATGGGGGGCACAACCTTCTGGGGGCTGGGAACGATTCTGCTGCTGACCGCGCTCTTGGGACTTTTCCTCTTCGTCTCAAGGAGAGCTGACAAAACCAGTCGCGCCGACAGGGACGATTCCTTGGGAATCATCAAGGAGCGGCTGGCAAGAGGAGAGATCAACCCGGAAGAGTATCGGGAAATGAAGAAGGTCTTGGAACAGGCGTAACGAACGGGCTTAGGCCCACAAAACAAACTGGGGAGTCTTTCATGTTCAAGCACATCACACGCCGTATGTCTGTCGGTTTGGCCGCCGCCCTCGTGGTCGGCTCTCTGGCTCTTGTCGATGCCGGAACCGCCCGGGCCCAGGCCACCGGCCCCAACCAGGCCGCGACCCAAACGGCCGCTCCGGGAATGTATGGCCAGCCAGGTTCTTACGGCAACGGATACGGTTCCCCCTGTCCCTGGTTTGCCGGACCCGGCTATGCCCAGGCCGGACAGCCGGGTTACCGGCAGGCGGCCAACCGCTACGCCAACGCCCCCAGGAGCTATTACGGGAACTATCGGTACTCCGGGCGTTCTTACGGCTACCCTTGCTGGTAACAACTCTGGCGTCGACGAGGCTGGCCTGACATTCCGACCTGTTTCGCCAACATCAACAACAATGAAATATGGGGAGTAAAATCATGAGTGTTCTGAAGAAGACCACGATCCTGGCGGCCTCGGCCGTGCTTGGCCTCACTCTGCTGGCCGGGATCAGCGCTCAGGCCCAGACCACCAACCAGGGCACGCCCTCGGGGCAAACGGTACAGGCGACGCAGCCGAGCACGTACACCTCCGGGGGGGCTTGGGGCAACATGATGGGCTGGGTGCCACCGACGACCACCACCGCGCCGACCACTGGTTACGGTTATGGCGGCTACGACGGCTGGGG
>ALAO01000060.1 GCA_000307955.1 Solidesulfovibrio magneticus str. Maddingley MBC34
TGGGAAAGGGGGATACGGGGATGTCGATTTTGTATTGGCTGGCGTGATCGGCAGGCGACGAAGGCATCATATCATTCTATTTGACCGACGCCTGGGGCTTTCGGCTACCGTGCGGCAAATCGCAAGGAGTAAGCCCATGCCCACTTCCCTTGATTGCCGTGGTCTGGCCTGTCCCGGACCCGTCCTTCGCTGCAAGGAATGCGTTGAAAAAGACGCTCCCGATACCATTGCCGTCACCGTGGACAATGAAGCGGCCCGGGAAAACGTCACCCGTTTTCTGACCATGCGCGGCTACGCCGTCACCGCGGCCGAAGCCGGAGACGGCGTCTACACCCTGACCGCCGCGGCCGGAGCCGCTCCCGTCGCCGCGCCGGCCGCCAAGGCCGAAACCGGCGGCCGCACCGTCGTGTTCATCACCGCCGACGTCATCGGCCGGGGCGACGATACGCTCGGGGCCAAGCTCATGGTCAATTTCGTCGGCACCCTGCCGGAACTGGGCGAACGCCTGTGGCGCATCATCCTGGTCAACGGCGGCGTGCGTCTGGCCGTGGCCGGCAACCCGGTCATCGACAAGCTGAGGGCCCTGGAACAGGCCGGGGTGTCCATTTTGGTGTGCGGCACCTGCCTGGACTTTTACGGCATTTTGGACAAGAAAGAGGTCGGCCAGACCACCAACATGCTCGATGTGGTCACAAGCCTCGATCTGGCCGATAAAATAGTACAAATCTGATGCGCCGATTTTCCACGGGCCGCCTGCCCGGCGGCCCGCTTTGCGTGGCTTAAGGCCGCGCCTGTCTGGCGCAGCTCCGCCAGCGGGACAGACAGCGTGTCAGATCTCCAGGATGTGCCCATGGCTGACGCGCCATTGCCCACGTTTTTCCTGCCGGCCGAACGTCTCGAACAGACGGCCATAGATGCCATCGCACGGGAGATCGCCCATTCCCCTTCGGCCCTGACCCTGGCCGCCGTCCCCTTGGCCGTGGTCATCGTCAACGACACCCGGCAGATCGTCTACGCCAACGCCCGGTTCCTGGCCTTGGCCGAGAAAAGCGACGCAGCCGAGGTCATCGGCCAACGCATTGGCGAAGCCCTGGGCTGCGAGCATGTGGACGACAGCATCGGCGGCTGCGGCACCACCCGATTCTGCCAATACTGCGGTGCGGCTCAGGCCATCGTCAAAAGCCTCGAAGGCGAACGCGGCACCCAGGAATGCGCCATCAACCGCGTTTCGGCCACGACCCTGGACGCGCTTAACCTGCAAGTCTGGGCCGTGCCCATAGAGATCGAAGGCCACAAGCTAGTGCTCAACTCCGCCCTGGACATTGCCCACGAGAAGGCCCTGCGCGGCTTTGAACGCATCTTTTTCCATGACATCATCAACGCCGTCACCGGCATCAAGGGCATAAGCGACCTGCTATCCCTGGAACTGCCCAAGAGCTATCTGCGGGAATTGGAACTGCTGCGCCGCTCCATCGACGATTTGCAAGACATCGTCGACACCCAGCGCGATTTTCTGGCTGTCGAGGCCAAGGAGTACCGACAGAACTACACCCGCCTTTATACCATCGACATTCTCAAGTACCTGGCGTCCTACTGCCAGTCCTTCAACCATCGCGGCAAACGCCGCATCGAAGTCTCGCCCCAGGCGGCATCGCAGCTTTTCTCCTCGGACCTGCGCATCATCCAACGCATCATGGTCAACATGGTCAAAAACGCCCTGGAAGCGGCCGCCCCCGGCGAGGTGGTGACCCTGGGCGCCGACGAAACCGCGCAAGGGGCTGTGCGGCTGTGGGTCGCCAATCCGGGAGCGATGTCCGAGGAAGTGCAACTGCGCCTGTTCGAGAAGGGATTTTCCACCAAGGGCGAAGGCCGGGGCCTTGGGACCTACAGCATGCGTCTTTTTGCCCGCCAGTGCCTGGGCGGCGACATCGTTTTCACCTCCACGCCCGAGGACGGCACGCGCTTTGCCCTCGAACTGCCGGCCTGACGCCATGGACGCGACGGACTCGCGCCTCACGCGCATCAACAAGGCCCTGGCCTCGGCCGGCGTGTGCTCCCGGCGACATGCCGACGACCTGATCGCCGCCGGCCGGGTGACGGTCAACGGGACTGTGGTCACCGAGGCCGGACTTCGCATCGATCCCGCCCGCGACGCCCTGGCCGTGGACGGCGCGCCGGTCAACCTGGCCCCGGAAGCGCCGATCACCCTGGCGCTGCACAAAAAACCGGGCGTGGTGACCACGGCCAGCGACCCCGAAGGCCGGCCCACGGTCTTTGACGGCCTGCCCGAGCCCTGGCGCGGCAAGCGCCTGTTCCCGGTCGGGCGGCTGGACTTTTTTTCCGAAGGCCTGATTTTGCTCACCACCGACGGCGAGCTGGCCCTGCGCCTGACCCATCCGCGCTGGCACGTGCCCAAGCGTTACCGGGTCACCGTGCGCGGCCGGGTGACCCCGGACATGCTCGGCATCATGGCCCGGGGCATGCGGCTGGCCGAGGGCGAGCGCCTGGCCCCGGTGGTCGCCCGGCTGGTCGAGGGACCGGCCCAGGACCGCGCCGTGCTCGAAATGGAACTCCATCAGGGGGTCAACCGCCAGATCCGGCGCATGTGCCGCGTTTTGGACCTGACCGTGCTGCGCCTGTCCCGGGTCAGCCAAGGGCCGGTGGCGCTGGGCGACTTGCCGCCCGGGGCCTGCCGCGAACTGACGCCGGCCGAACTGGCCGGTCTGCGCCGTTCGGTGGGCTTGGAGGATGCGGATGCCGCACCAGCCCCGCCCAGGCCCCGGCCGACAGCCGAGGGCGACACAAAACGCCCGCCTCGTCCGGCCCGCCCGTCCCAGGTTGGCGGCAAACGGCCGGAGGCCAAGGCCAGCGGTGGCAAGACCGGGACAGGACAACGCCGTGACGGGCAGCCTGCGCCGCGCCACGACCGCCCTGCCCGCCGTCGCGGCCAATCCTCGTAATTTCCACCCCGTGGTGCAGTCGCAAAAGCCCCGCGCTTCATGAAAAAACCGTCCGGACATGAGCCCGGGCGGTTTTTTTGTCAGCGGGAACGCCCAAAGGCGTTGTTTCCCGGACCGTTTCAGGCCTCGGGCAAGCCGGCCAGGAAGGCGGCCACAGCCTGCCGGGCTTGCCGCCTGTGGCTGAAGATGGCGGCGTGTTCGCCGCCGGCCAGGGCGGCCAAACGCGCCCCGGGGATGCGCTCGGCCAGCCGCTGACCATGGTCGGCAAAGGGTACGTGGGGATCGGCCGTGCCGTGGACGACCAGGGTCGGCACGGCGACGTCCTCCAGGGGATAATCGCGGCTGCGGGTCACGGCCACGTCGTTGACGGTCCCGGCCAGCCGCTCTCCCAGTTGGGACCGCGTCTGGGCCGCGAGTTCCGTAAAAAGCGCCAACGCCTCGGGATCGTGCATGACCGCCCGGCGCGAGGCCGGATCGCCAAAGCCGCGCTTGACCGCTTGGCCGGGGGAGGCGGCCTTGGGGCGCAGGAGCGTCCCAAGCCGGGGAAACCGGGCCGCCAGACGCAGCAGATGCCAGGCCAGGGGCAACCGCTCCGTGATGCGCCCGGAGCAGGTGGAGACCAGCGCCAGGGCGCGCGTCAGGCGCGGATGGCCCAGGGCCAGATGCACGGCGCAGGGGCCGCCGCCCGAGACGGCCATGACCGCCGCCGGCCCGACGTCCAGCTGGGCAAGGAGCGCGGCGCACAGGTCGGCCTGGGCTTCGGGGGTCTCCCGGCCGCCAAGGGGCGTGCCCAGGTAGCCCGGACGCGACACGGCCAGGACCCGCCAGCCCTCGGGGGCCAGCAACCGGCCCAGGATGGCGCTTTGGTCGAAGCCGCCCATGGCTCCGTGCAGACACAGAAGCGGCGGTCCGTCGCCGTAAGCGGCGTATTCCACCGGGCCAAGGGAGGTCTCGACGCGGCAGGGGGATAATCCGGCGTTCATCGCGGCGTCTCCCCGGCCTCGCCCGGCCGCCCCAGGCGGCGGATGAGCTCCCGGCCGGTGGCCTCGGGCCGGGCTTCCACCCGCCGGTACTCCCGGCAATCCGGGGTGCGGGCCAGCAGGCCGCCGTCGCACAGCATCCGGCGCAGCAGCACGGCGTCGCCAAAGGTGTGGCAAGCCTCCAGGCAGGCGTTGACCTGGCCTTCGGTCATGACCCGCCGGGCCGGCAGTCGCGACCACAAAAACCACAGGACCACCTGCCGATCGCTCCATTTGGACGGCCAGCGCACCAGGCGGCCGTCGGCGTCGAAATGGCGCAGGAGCCGGCGCAGCCGGGCGTAATCCACGGGCTGGGGCGGCGCGGCCGGAGCGACGGGCGCGTCGAGGCGGGCTTGGGCCTTGGCGTTGGCCCGGAAGTGCTGGAAGTTGCGGCAGCCGGCGGCCCGGGCCAGGATGTTGAGCATCTCGACATGGCCGGGCGTGGCCTCGGCGTCAGGGAGATTGCCGCGCACGGCTTTGGCCAGGGCGGAAATGTCGTCCACGGAAAAAGGAAATGCTTCGCGTGACATCGCTTATCCTTGCAAGCGTGCCTGTCCGGAAAGGAGGATGTCGGTGGTCGCCGGCTTCCGACGCGGCACGGGATAAGGTGTCGGTGCGGAATGGAGAAAAGCGGCAGGTTTAGCTCCCCTTGCGGGGCGGCGACGCCTGGGTGAACTGCCGACCGGTTCGGGGCTTACGACAGCCGGCCCGCCCTTGGCAAGCAAAAAAACCGCCGCGGCCAAGCCGGCCGCGGCGGTTTGCATGCGTGGGTGAAACAGCACAATTCGCCGTAGGGGCGCGCCTCCGGCGGCCAGGGCTTTGCCCTGGACCCACCGGGGG
>ALAO01000061.1 GCA_000307955.1 Solidesulfovibrio magneticus str. Maddingley MBC34
GCAGCACCCGGCCGCGCAGGGTGATCTCGCCGGTCATGGCGATGTCGTTGCGCACCGGGAGGTTCAAAAGGGCCGAGATCATGGTGGTGGCCAGGGTGATGCCGGCCGACGGGCCGTCCTTCGGGATAGCGCCCTCGGGCACGTGGATATGGATGTCGATTTCCTTGTGGAAATCGGGCTTGAGGCCGTAGAGCCCCGAGCGCGAGCGCAGGTAGGACAGGGCCGCCCGGGCCGACTCCTGCATGACGTCGCCGAGCTTGCCGGTGATCTCCACCTTGCCCGAGCCGGGCATGATGGCCACTTCGACCATGAGCAGTTCGCCGCCGACCTCGGTGTAGGCCATGCCGGTGCACAGCCCGACCTTGGGCGCGGGCTCCATCTCGCCGTGGCGATGCTTGGGCACGCCGAGGTAGCCTTCGAGATCGGCCGTGTCCACGATAAAGCCGCCTTCGGGCTCCTTGCCTTCCACGAGCTTGCGGGCGGCCTTGCGGCACACGCTGGCGATCTCGCGTTCGAGATTGCGCACGCCGGCCTCGCGGGTGTAACGGCGGATGATGGTCAGCATGGCCTCGTCGGTGAGCCGGATGTTGTCCGGGGTCAGGCCGTGCTGTTCGATGTTTTTGGGCAACAGGAACCGGCCGCCGATCTGCGCCTTTTCGGTTTCCAGGTAGCCGGGGATGCGGATGATCTCCATGCGGTCCTGGAGCGGCAGCGGGATCGAGTGCAGGGAGTTGGCCGTGGTGATGAAAAAGATCTTGGACAGGTCGTAGTCCAGATCAAGATAGTGGTCGCTGTAGGCGTAGTTCTGCTCGGGATCGAGGACTTCGAGCAGGGCCGAGGACGGATCGCCCCGGAAATCCGTGCTCATCTTGTCCACTTCGTCGAGGCAAAAGACCGGGTTGTTGAATTTGACCCGTTTGAGCGACTGGATGATCTTGCCCGGCAGCGCCCCGACGTAGGTGCGGCGATGGCCGCGAATCTCGGCCTCGTCGCGCACGCCGCCAAGCGACAGGCGCACGAATTCCCGGCCCATGGCCCGGGCGATGGACTTGGCCAGGGACGTCTTGCCCACGCCCGGAGGGCCGACCAGACACAGGATGGGGCCCTTGATCCGGTCCACCAGCTTCTGCACGGCCAGATACTCGAGGATGCGTTCCTTGGGCTTTTCCAGGCCGTAGTGATCGGTGTTGAGGATTTCCTCGGCGGCCAGGATGTCGAGATCGGTGTCCTGATAGACCTGCCAGGGCAGGTCGAGGATCCATTCGACGTAGTTGCGCACCACCGTGTACTCGGCCGAGGACGGCGGGGTCTGGCGCAGCTTCTTGATCTCGCGCAGGGTCTTTTCCCGGGCCTCTTCAGGCATGTTCTTCTCGTCGAGGCGCTTTTCGAATTCGGCCGCCTCGGCCCCGGGATCGTCCTCGCGGCCCATCTCCTTGTTGATGGCCTTGATCTGCTCGTTTAAATAGTACTCTTTCTGGTTCTTCTCCATCTGCTGCTTGACGCGGTTTTTAATCCGCTTCTCGATGGAGGAAATTTCGATCTCGCCCTGCAGGAAGGCGTAGGTCTCTTCCAGCCGGCGCATGGGCTCGAGCTCTTCCAGCACGCCCTGCTTCTTGATGTAGTCCACCTTGAGGTGGGGCATGACGGCGTCGGCCAGGCGTCCCGGCGAGGTGATGGAATTGATCGCCAGGATGGTTTCGGGGGCCAGCTTTTTGTTGATGCGGCCGTAGTGCTCCAGGGATTCCTGGGTGGCGCGGATGAGCGCGTCGGATTCCGGCCCGTGGGTTTCTTCCTCGGGCACGCGGCGCACGGTGACCATGGGATAGTTGGCGTCCTCGCCCATGGTCATGGTCTCGGATTCCCACTCGGCCCGGTAAAGCCCTTCGAAGAGCACCTTGATGGTGCCGTCGGGCAGGCGAAGCATCTGGAGAATCTTGCTCACCGTGCCCATCTCGAAGAGGTCCTCGGAGGTGGGCTTTTCGGTCTCGGGCGAGCGCTGGGCGACCAGGAAGATCTTCTTGTCGTGGGCGGCCACGGCTTGTTCGATGGCCTTGATGGAGGCTTCGCGTCCGACGAAAAGCGGGGCTATGGAGCGCGGGAACATCACCACTTCCCGCAGGCTCATCATGGGAAGGCGTATGGTCTCGGCGGCAAACCGGTTGGAATCGAAGGTAAATCCAGTCATGCAACCTCCCGCTGCGGGGTTATAATCCAGGCCCGCCTCCGGACCGGGCATTGCCCGATCCGAAGGCTTGGCGGCAGGTTGTGAGGTAAGGCCGGAAAACCCGTTGTCAATCCGGGCGCGACAGGGGCTTTAGGCCGATTTCACTTCCTGATGGTAGAACAGCAACGGTTCGATGCCCTTTTCCACCACGGCTTTGTTGATCACGCATTCCTTGACGCCGGTCAACGACGGCAACTTGTACATGATGTCGAGCATGATGGATTCCATGACGTTTCGCAGGCCACGCGCGCCGGTCTTGCGTTCGATGGCCTTCTGGGCGATGGCGTCCAGGGCGTTTTTGGAGAAGCGCAGCCGCACCTTGTCCAGCTCGAAAAGCTTCTGGTACTGCTTGACCAGGGCGTTTTTCGGCTCGGTGAGGATGCGCACCAGATCGGTCTGGGTCAGCTCCTCAAGGCTCGTGAGAATGGGGATGCGGCCGACGAACTCGGGGATCAGGCCAAACTTGATGAGGTCGGCCGGATGGGCCTGGGTCAGCAGCTTGGACAGATCGTCGTCGCTTTTCGCCTCCACCTTGGCCCCGAATCCCATGGCCGAACCGCGCTGGCGCTGGCCAACGATCTTGTCCAGGCCAATGAACGCGCCGCCCACGATGAACAGGATATTGGCCGTGTTGAGCCGAATGAACTCCTGCTGCGGGTGCTTGCGGCCGCCCTTGGGCGGGATGTTGGCCTCGGTGCCCTCGATGATCTTCAAAAGGGCCTGCTGCACGCCCTCGCCCGACACGTCGCGGGTGATGGACGGGCTGTCGCCCTTGCGCGCGATCTTGTCGATCTCGTCGATGTAGATGATGCCCTTGCTGGCCGATTCGATGTCGTAGTCGGCGTTTTGCAGCAGTTGAACGAGGATGTTTTCCACGTCCTCGCCCACGTAGCCGGCTTCGGTCAGCGTGGTGGCGTCGGCGATGGCGAAGGGCACGTTGAGGATTCTGGCCAACGTCTGGGCCAGCAGCGTCTTGCCCGAGCCGGTGGGGCCGATGAGCAGGATGTTGCTCTTGTCGATCTCCACGTCGTCGGCGCCGGCGGAACCGGCGTAGTAGACGCGCTTGTAGTGGTTGTGCACGGCCACGGCCAGGATCTTCTTGGCCTGTTCCTGACCGATGACGTATTCGTCGAGCAGCCGCTTGATTTCGGCCGGGGGCAGAAGCTTGCCGCCCTCGGTCTCCTCGCTGACGGACTCCTGGGCGATGATTTCGTTGCAAAGCGCCACGCACTCGTCGCAGATGTAGACGTCCGGACCGGCGATGAGCCGCTGCACTTCGTCCTGGTTCTTGCCGCAAAACGAGCAGCACAGCTCGCCCGACACGCTTCCTTTCTTCCTCGTCATACCGGAAATCCCACCCTGCCCGGCGTACCGGGCCTTTTTGACCGCGTCGCGGCCCTCGTGCGGCGTCCTTTAATCAAGTCAGAGGGATCTGGTGAACAATCTGCCTGAAAAATGACCATGGTCTGAACAAATACTGACGCATTGTTTAGGAGCGGCCCCCAGGGCCTACTCGGCGTCCTTTTTCTCAAGTCGCTCCCGGGAGGTCAACACCTTGTCGATGAGGCCGTAGGCCACGGCTTCCTCGGCGCTCATGAAGTTGTCGCGCTCGGTGTCCACCTGGATGCGTTCCATGCTCTGGCCGGTGTGCTTGGCCATGATTTCATTGAGGGTTTCCCGGGTGCGCCGGGTCTCCTTGGCGTGGATCTCAATGTCCGTGGCCTGGCCCTGGTAGCCGCCGGAGGGCTGGTGGATCATGATGCGGCTGTGCGGCAGGGCGTAGCGCAGGCCGGTGGCGCCGGCGCACAGAAGCAGCGCGCCCATGCTGGCGGCCTGTCCCAGACACAGGGTGGAGACCGGCGGCATGACGTACTGCATGGTGTCGTAGATGGCCAGGCCGGCTGAAACGACGCCGCCGGGCGAATTGATGTACATGAAAATTTCTTTCTCGGGGTCTTCCGACTCGAGAAACAGGAGCTGGGCGCAGATCAGGTTGGCGACGTAGTCGTCCACGGCGCTGCCAAGCAGGATGATGCGGTCGCGCAGCAACCGCGAATAGATGTCATAGGCGCGTTCGGTGCGACCGGTCGTCTCGATGACAATGGGTATCGTGGCCATCTGCTTCCCTTTTGTAGGCCGGAGGCGACGTTTTGCGACGTTTTTGTCGTCAAATCGGGACCGCCACATCCTTCCGGCTTCGGTTGCCGGACAAAGCGGCCACGGTGACGCGGCCGCTTTGTCCTGGTTTCATTTCTTTCCTGCAAGAAGCGGTCCCGCTCCGTCTAGTCCTGGGTCTCTTCGCCGGCCGGCTTTTCGGCCGGGGCGACCTTGGTCACCAGGGCGTTGGCGTAGATCAGGTCCGCCGCCTTGTCGCACAGCAGCTTGTCGCGCACCATGATCATGAGGCCGTTGTCCTCGTAGTAGCGCTTGAGCATGATGACGTCCTGCCCGGCCTGGGTCGAGAGGCGGTAGAAGAACGCATCCATCTCCTGGGGGGTGACGGTCAATTCTTCCTTCAGGGCCACGGCGGAGAGGAAAATCTGGGTCTTGACCAGTTCCTCGGCGCGCGGGCGCATCTCGGCCTGGATGTCGGCCAGGGTCTTGCCGGTGGACTCCAGGCTCTTGCCCCGGCGCTCCAGCTGCCCCACGAATTCCTCGACCATCTGTCCGAGCTGCTGCTCCACCACGGCGGGCGGCAGCGGGAAGTCCAGCGCGGCCAGCAGGCTGTCGAGCAGCTTCTTCTGGGCCGAGGACCGGTGCAGATCCTCGCGGGACTTCTTGTAGGACATGGTAATGGCTTCGCGCATCTTGTCCAGGTTTTCGAAATTGCCGGCCTTCTTGGCCAGCTCGTCGTCCACCGGCGGCAGGCTGCGTTCCTTGATGACGTGGACGGCCACCTTCATGGTGACGGTGCGGCCGGCCAATTCGGTATTGATGAAGTCGGCCGGGAAGGTGACTTCGCCTTCGCCTTCGCTGCCCGAGGCGATGGTCTTGACCAGCTCTTCAAAGGCCGGCAGGGCCTGGCCTTCGCCCAGGGTCATCTCGAAGTTCTCGGCCCGAACGCCGGGAAGGGCCTTGCCGTCCTCGAAGGCCTCGAAGGTGACGGACACGACTTCGCCGTCCTTGGCCGGGCGATTTTCGCTCAGCGGCTTCACTTCGGCCAGGTTCTTGCGCACCCGCTCGATGACGGATTCGATGTCGGCCTCGGAGACGACCACGTCTTCCTCTTCCACGGCCTGGCCCTTGTATTCGGGCAGATCGAAAGCCGGGGCGTGTTCGAAGCTGAAGGTATATTCCAGGGGCTCGCCCTTGGTCAGGGCCGCTTCGCTCACGTCCAGGCCGGAGAGCGGCGACAGCTTGAGCTCGCCCATGATCTCGTTGATGTGGACGTTGATGAGGTCGGTGGTGGCTTCGCTGACGATCTCTTTCTTGAAGCGTTGCTCGACGACGCTGGACGGCACTTTGCCCTTGCGGAAACCCTTAAGGTCGGTCCGGGAACGGAACAGCGCCACGGCGGAAGCCAGGGCGGCGGTGGCCTCTTCGGCCGGCACGGACACGGTGACCTGCGTTTTGACAGGCGAAAGCTGATTGACGGTATATTCCAAGGCATCCTCCAAGATGTTCGCTGGCGGCCGGGCCGTCGCAGCGGATTTTCGATCGTATTCAGGAAAAAATCGTATGCGGATACAAAATGGGTCATGCTACAGGAAGCACCCCCAAATGAAAAGGGCAAAATGCCCCGCCTCCGGCGGCGGCGGACCGTGCCGGAACATGGGGGCATAGGCGAGGCGGCGTCAAAAGGCAATCAGGAAGGCGTGCCCCAGCCGCCGCCGCCCGGCGTCTCGATGCACAGCCTGTCCCCGGCCCGCAGCCGCACATGGAACTTGCCCGGCATGGCCATGCCGCCGGTGCGGCGCGTCACCACATTGACGCCGGCCGCCCCTTCCCCGCCGCCGGCCAGCCCCCAGGGGCCGCGCAGCCGCCGGTCGGAGAGGACCGTGGCCTCCATGGGGCCAAGGGCCTCGATCTCGCGCACCAGCCCTTCGCCGCCGGCATGGCGTCCCGGACCGCCGGACCCCTGACGCAGGGCGTAGCGCGTCACGCGAAGGGGATAGGCGTATTCCAGGGCCTCCACCGGGGTATTGAGGGTGTTGGTCATGTGGGAGTGCACGGCCGATTGTCCCGGGCCGGCCGCATCGGCCCCGGCCCCGCCGGCCAGGGTCTCGTAGTAGGTGAAGGGTTTGCCGTTTCGCGGATCGACGCCGCCCATGGCGAGGTTGTTCATGGTGCCTTGGGAGGCGGCCGGGACGCGGTCGGGCAGGGCTTGGGACAGGGCCAGCAGGATGACGTCCACCAGGCGCTGGGAGGTCTCGACGTTGCCGCCGGCCACGGCGGCCGGGAAGCGGGCATCGACCAGGGTTCCGGGTTTGGTCGTGATGTCGATGGGCCGCAGGCAGCCGGCGTTGGCCGGCACGGCCTGGCCGGCCAGGGCGCGAAAAACGTAGAGCGTGGCGGACACGACAATGGCCCGCACGGCGTTTATGCAGCCGGGCGTTTGCGGGTCGCTTCGGGAAAAATCGAGCTCGGCCCGGCCGCCTTCGACGGTGAGCGTCAGGCGCAGGGTCGGGTCGTTGGTTCCGGCCCCGTCGTTGTCCAGGCTGTCGGCCGCTTCGTAGGTCCCGTCGGGAATGGCCTCGATGGCGGCCTGCATGAGGCGTTCGGCGTAATCAAGCAGCGCCGCGCCCATGGCGGCCAGGCGTTCGCGGCCATACGCGGCGGCCAGCTCGGTGAGCCGGGCGATGCCGGTGCGGTTGGCCATGATCTGGGCGGCGAAGTCGCCCTGGCGCTCCTGGGGCGTGCGCACGTTGGCCAAAAACAGGTCCATGACGCCCTGGACGATTTCGCCTTCAGCCACGATCTTGACCGGCGGTATGACCAGCCCCTCCTGGAAGATGGAGGTGGACAGCGGCATGGAGCCGGCGGCCATGCCGCCGACGTCGGCGTGGTGGGCGCGGCAGGCCACGTAGAAAAGTGGCGCGTCGCCGCCGGCGTGCACGGGCGCGACCAGGGTGATGTCGGGCAGGTGGGTGCCGCCCCGGAAGGGGTCGTTGAGCATGGCCATGTCGCCCGGCCCGAGGTCTATGGCGTCGATGGCGGCGCGCACGGACAGCGGCATGGAGCCGAGGTGCACGGGGATATGGGCGGCCTGGGCGATCATGTCGCCGCCGGAATCGAACACGGCGCAGGAGAAGTCGCGGCGTTCTTTTATATTCGGCGAATAGGCGGTCCGGGTCAGGGCGACGCCCATTTCCTCGGCCACCGAAGCGAATTTGTTCTTAAAGACTTCGAGGGTGATCGGGGTGATGTTCATGGCTGCTCCGTCCCGTCAACCGTTGCGGCGCGCGCCCTGGCGCGCCAGATACGTCATAAAATCCCCACTATACGCCCTACTCCCCACATGGGTGAGCTTGCCCGCCACGCTCACATGCACTTTGCCGCCGATGTCGCGCCAGCGTTTGCAAAAGGCGTAATCCTCGGGAAGGTAGTTCCGCGTCTCGGGGTCGATCATGGTGTCGAAGAAGGCGAAATTGTCCGCCGCCGGCTCATTGGTGCAGGCAAAGCCGTAGTGCAGTTCCGGGTAGGCCGCCGCCAGCCGCACCAACACTTCGCGCTTTAACAGCATAAATCCCGTGGCCGCGTACTCCACTTCCAGGAATCCCTGGGCGTCCACCTGGCAGCCGGGCCTCAGCTTCACGGCATAGTCCAGGCTGGCCGCCTCGGCCGCAGCCGGCGGCGTGCCGGCGGGCTGGGCCATGACCCGGTCCAGGGCGAGTCCCTTGACCGGATAGACGCCGCAGACCACGTCCTTGCCGGCGCCGAGCAGATGCGGCACGAGCAGCGGCTCGAAAGCGATGTCGGCGTCGATAAACAGCAGATGCGTGGCCGTCTCGTCGCGCAGCACGGCGTTGGCGATGGAATTGCGCGCCCGGGTGATGAGGCTCTCGTGGCAGGGGGTGAGCAGCCGAAACGGCGTTTTGGCCCGGTTGAGCACGTCCTTCACGCCCATCATGGCGAGCATGTACGGCACCGTGACCATGCCGCCGAAACACGGCGTGCCGATGACGAGCGTCATGCGCCCGCCCTGCTCCGGCCGAGGCTCGGCCGGGCAACTCCCCGAAAAATGACGCTCCGGGCCGCAGCGTCGGCCGCGAGGCCGAACGCCGTGACCGCCGTGATGCCGACCGCAGCGACGGCCGCGCCACCGGACACCACGCCGGCCGCGTCGCGGCAGCCAGACGGCTTTGCGCCGCCACGCCCCGCCAGCCGCGTCAGGGAAGCCGGGCAGGCCGGAAGGCCGACGCCGTCGGTCACGCCGTCGCCGCCCGCCCGCCGTCCACGTTGATGACCAGATTCCCGAATCCGTCCACCTCGGCCGCAACACCGGGCGGCAGGAAGGTGGTGGCCGAGGTCTCGGCCACCAGGGCCGGGCCGGACAGGGTGTTGCCGGGCAACAGCTTGTCGCGGTCGTACCACATGGCCGCCTGCTCCGCGCCCTGCCAGACAAGGGGCCGCCAGCCCAGCATGGCCTCGGCCGGCACGCCCGCCACCAGCCGCTCGGCCTCGGTGAACTGCGGCTTGTCGGTGATGACCCGGGCCCGGATGCGCAGCGTCACGATCTCAATGACGGCCTTGGGATGCTTGAAGCCAAAGACCGCCTCGTGGCGGTTGTGGAAGGCCAGGAAAGGGTCGGCCACGAAGCGGATGGGCAGCTCGTGGGACTGGCCCTGGTAGCGCATGTCGAGCTGGCGTTCCAGGACCATGCGCGCGCCCGGGGCCTCCTCGGCCATGACCTGGCGCGCCCGGGTTTCGAGGTTGCCGAAAAGCCCGGCCACCTCGATGAGATCGGTTTTGTCCGAAGCGGCCATGACCGTCTCGGAAAAATCGCGCACAATGTCGGCGAAAAGCATGCCCAGGGCTGAAAAAAGCCCGGGATGGCGCGGCACGACCACGGTCTTGACGCCCAAAAGCCGGGCCAGGGCCACGGCGTGCAGCCCGCCGGCCCCGCCGTAGGAAAGCAAGGCGAAATCGGCCGGATCGTGGCCGCGCTCCACGGAAATGACCCGGATGGCCCGCTCCATGGCCGCCTCGGCCACGGCGATGACCCCCTCGGCCGCCTCCACGGCGGTCATGCCGCCGGCCGCGCCCAGGGCCGTAAAGAGTTCCGGCAGGCGCTCCGGGAAAAGCGGCATCTGGCCGCCCAGGAAATGGTCCGGCGAGAGCCGGCCCAAGAACAGGTTGGCGTCGGTGACGGTCAGCCCGTCGCCTTTGCCGTAGCAGGCCGGGCCGGGATCGGCTCCGGCGCTCTCGGGGCCGACCACCAGGGCTCCGCCGACGTCGAGGCGGGCCAGGGAGCCGCCGCCCGCGCCCACGGTGTGGATGTCGAGCATGGGCGTCTTGATGGGCAGCCCGGCAAGCTCGGTCTCGGCGGCCATGGACAGCGCGCCGTCCAAAAGCGAGACGTCGGTGGAGGTGCCGCCCATGTCAAAGGTGATCAGCCGGTCGAAGCCGGCGGCCTTGCCCATGGCCAGCGCCGCGACAACACCGCCGGCCGGGCCGGACAACACCGTGCGCACGGGTTCGCGCCAGGCGGTCTCGGCTCGTATCAGCCCACCGCTGGACTGCATGACGCAAAGCTCGGTCCCCTCGGGCAGGCCGGCGGCCAGATCGCCCAGATAGCCGGCCATGACCGGGGCCACGTAGGCGTTGGCCACGGTGGTGGCGGCCCGCTCGTATTCGCGAAATTCGGCCAGGATGTCCGAGGACAGCGACACCGACAGCCCGGCCTCGGCCAGGGCCTCGCCGAGAAGCAGCTCGTGCTCGGGCTTGAGGAAGGAAAAAAGCAGGCACACGGCCACGGACCGCGCCCCGGAGGCGGCCACCCGGGCCACGAGATCGCCGATGGCCTCGGCGGAAAGCTCCTCGACCACCTTGCCCTCGGCGCTCACCCGCCCGGGCGCGCCGAAACGCAAGGCCTCGGGCACCAGGCACGGCTCCTTGCGGCTGGCCAGATCGTAAAGCTCCGGCCGATTCTGGCGGCCGATGGCGATGATGTCCTCGAAGCCCTGGTTGGTGACGAAGGCCGTGACCGCGCCCCGGCGTTCGAGCAGGGCGTTGGTGGCCACGGTGGAACCGTGCATGACGCGCCGGGCCGGCACAGGCAGCCGGGCCAGGCCAGAAAGCACGGCCCGGGCCGGATTGTCCGGGCTCGACGGCAGCTTGACCACGGCAAAACCGTCGTCCGTCCAACAGATGACATCGGTAAACGTGCCGCCGGTATCCACGCCGACAACGGCCATCGCGCCCCCTTTTTCCCTTTTTGCAAGAGATGGCAGCTACCTGGTTGACGAAAATGAACAGCGTCCCGCGCGACAAAGCGCGGACCAGGGAGGCGCGCTGGCAAAAAAATCGCGCGCCGTTCCCGGGCGGCTGGGCCATCCCGGGCCGGGCGGAACCACTATTGCGGATTTCCGATTTTTTTCAAGGGGCAACGCCGCCGCGTCGCGACGACGTGACGGCGTTGCCATGAAATCGAAAGGAAGGATTAGAGGTTTTTGGCCAAAAGCTCGCCGAAAGCGGCGCAGCCGATGGTGGTCGCGCCCGGGATCTGGTCGGCCAGATCCACGGTGACCTTCTTTTCGGAGATGGTCTTGTCCATGGAATCATGGATCAATTTGGCGGCCTCATGCCAGCCGACATGTTCCAGCAGCATGGCGCCGCTTAAGATCAGGCTGCCGGGGTTGGCCTTGTCCTTGCCGGCGATGCCCGGGGCGGTGCCGTGGGTGGGCTCGAAAAAGGCCAGCTTTTCGGACATGTTGACGCCCGGGGCCAGGCCCAGCCCGCCGACCTGGGCGGCCAGGGCGTCGGAGATGTAGTCGCCGTTCAAGTTCGTGGTGGCGATGACGGAATAATCCTGGGGCCGCATGAGCGCCACCTGGAACATGTTGTCGGCGATGCGGTCCTTGACCACGATGGGCTTGCTGCCGCCGGCCGCCGCGTCCTGCTCGGTCATGCACTGTTCGGCGAATTCCTGGGCCGCCACTTCATAGCCGAAGGCCCGAAACGCGCCTTCGGTGTATTTCATGATGTTGCCCTTGTGGACCAGGGTGACGCTGGGCTTTTTATGGTCCACGGCGTGCTGGATGGCCTTGCGCACGAGCCGCTTGGAGCCGGCCGGGGTGATGGGCTTGATGCCGATGCCGGCGGTCTCGTCGACCTTGGCCCCGAGTTCGTCGCGCAAAAAGGCGATGAGCCGCTTGGCCTCGGGCGTGCCGGTGGCGTACTCGATGCCGGCGTAGACGTCCTCGGTGTTCTCGCGGAAGATGATCATGTCCACGAGATCCGGGCGCTTGACCGGCGATTCGATGCCCTTGAAGTAACGGATGGGCCGGATGCAGGCGTAAAGGTCGAGCACCTGGCGCAGGGTGACGTTGAGGCTACGGAAGCCGCCGCCGACGGGCGTGCCCAGCGGTCCCTTGAAGGCCAGCTCGGCCGTGGTCAGGGCCTCGACGGTGGCCTGGGGCAGGTACTCCCCGACTTCCTTGAAGGCCTTCTCGCCGGCGAGCAATTCCTTCCACACGAGCTTGCGGGCCCCGCCGTAAGCCTTATCCACGGCGGCGTCGAGAACCGGCCGCCCGGCCTTCCACACGTCCGGGCCGATGCCGTCGCCCTCGATCCAAAATACCGTCTTTTCCATGCGCCTGGGCTCCTCTTGGGAAAATTTGAACAAAAAAGGAAAATAGAAAGGGAGCCGGTCATTTGTCAACCGGCCGGCCGGCCGCCGGCTGTTCCGGCTCCCCGGCGTCCAGAAAATGGGCCGCGAACTGCCGGGCCACCCGGCGTTGCCGGTGCTCGGGCATGGTCCAGAATTCGGCGTCGGCCCCGCACAGGGGCAAGAGCTGGATCAGCGCCGCCTCGCGCCCGTCGCGGTCAAGCCCCGGCCAGTCGGGCCGGGCCATGCGCCGGACGGCCTCGTCGCGGCAGGCGTCGACGTAGCGTTTGGGAATGGGGGCCTCGGCCGGGACGCGGATGTCCGGGCCGCCGGTCTCCCTGGGCGAGACGCGCCCGCCCTGGCGCAGGTTGCCAAACAGCGGGAAATGCGGTGACGGGACAACCTCCCGCAAGACGAAAAGCAGGCCGGCGAACAGGAGAAAGGCCAGCGGAACAAGCGGTTTTCGGTCCATGACGGACGTCCCCGGCCGACTGGCGTCAGCGCGTCCGTGTCCTTTGCCCGCGCCCTGCCCGGCCCCATCCGCCAACGGCAACCGTCGCGGGCCGTGCCTTGGCGGCGCGGCAAAGGGTCCAAGCCGGAGCAAGCGCCGTCGACGGCCGCTCCCAACGCCTCCCGGCAGCCGCGTCCGTCGGCGAAACCGGCCCGGCGCGGGTTGGGAGACATCCCGCCCGTTACTGCTGCGGGGTCTCGGCGGCGTAGCGCCGCAGTTTGGCGGTCACGTTGTCCTCGATCCAATGCCCGTCCCACCACTCGATGGGAATGACGGGCTGGCCCGAGAGATAGACCGCGAAATGCACCTGGTCGCCCGGGGTCAGGCCCGTAGTCCCGGTCGTGCCCAGGAGGTCGCCCTTTTTGAGCACGTCGCCGGCCTTGACGGCAATGGAGCCGAGGTTGGCGTAGACCGTCAACAGGCCCAGGCCGTGGTCCATGACCACGGTGTTGCCGTAAACGCCCAGGGGGCCGGCGAAGACCACGTCCCCGGCGTTGGCGGCCGGGACTTGCGCTCCGGGCACCGAAGCCAGGCCGATGCCGTCGCTCAAATCCCGGCCGATCTCCTGGCCCTTGTACGTATAGATGCGGTCGGCCCCGAAGGAGCCGCGCACCACCGACCGGGGCAGATAGATGAAGCCGCCGTCCCACAGGGGCACGGGGCCGGACTTGGCCGACAGCGACCCTATGAAGGCGGCGTTTTGTCGGCGCAACTCGGTGTTTAACTTTTTAAATCGCTCCACCGGATCGCGCTCCTGGGGGAACATGGCGGCAAAGGCCGGCAGGCGGGCGGCCAGGAACTCGTCGGTGATCTCCACCCGCTCCTCACGAAACCGCCGTTTGATGGCCATATTGACGAAAAATCCGGTTTTTTCGTTGCCGGCGGCGTCCTCCACGAAGAGCCTGGGCTTGTAGGCGTCGGCGTCGAGGTCGCTGGGGAAGGCGAACAGGCAGGCGTATTGGCCGCTTTTTTGCTTGTAGCCCGGGAAGAACCGATCGCCCACCATCACGCCGCTGCGCGCCACGTCTTTATTCACTTCATAGACGACCAACCCGGCTCCGCCCTGGCGCATGTAGTGGGCCGGAGTCAGGGCCTTGATGGTGGGGGGCACGGGATCAAGCAGCATCCGCTTGTTGACCCGGGCGGCGTTGCCGGCCCCGAGGTTGGCGTGGGAGCCGTCGTGGGCGGCGATCTGGATTTCAAAGGCCCCGCCGCGCAGTTCCGAATGCTCCAGGCTGAAGCGTTCGCTGACCTGGTCGCGGGGCGGATCGTAGACCCGGCGCAGCACGTCGGTGCGGCGCTGGCCCTGGGCCACGGTGACGGTGAGCGAGCGGACGCCGGACTGGTCGTCGGAGGCGGTGACCACGAAGGGGCGTTTGAGCGAGGCGGCCTCGGCCTGGGGCGAGAGCGTCACCTGAGGCTTCTCGGCGTCCTTGAGGAACAAGTGATAGCCGGCGAACCCGGCGACGATAACCGGCGAGGCCAGGAGTCCAAGGGCCAGGAGCCAGAAGGCCGGCCCCGTTTTCCCGCTTTTTTTAAACGGCTTTAAAATACGCATGGTGCAAGTATCCCCTGTCGCCGCAGTGGCGACACTATAGGCGAGGCCGGCCGGCCGGGCAAGCCGCCCGGCGGCGAAACGGAGTTTGCATGGCTGACGACGAAAAAACGACAACCGCGACACCGCCGCCCAAGGGGGGCCTTTGCATGGCGGCGGCCACGGCCGCCCTGGCCGTGTCGGCCCTGACGATCAGCCAGGCCGGCGACTGGCTGCGCCGGGCCACGGGCGAACTGCGCCACGAAACCGTGCTCATGGCCCAGGACGCGGCCATGGCCCGGTCCGAGGCGGCCATGGCCGCCGGGCGTTTCGCCATTGATCCCGAGGAGCGCCGCCGGCTGCGCCTGACGGCCACGGCGTACTGCCCGGACTGCCTCGACGACGACGGGCCGCAGCTTTCGGCCTCGGGCGCGCCGGTGCGGGCCGGCCGCACGGTCGCCGTCTCCCGCGATCTGCGCCGATTGCTTGGTCGCAAGGTCTACATCGAAGGCGTGGGCGTGCGGGTGGTGGAAGACCTCATGCACCCCCGACATGCCGGCCGATTGGATCTGTGCCTGCCCAACAAGCGCCAGGCCGTGGATTTCGGCGTGCAAACCCTTGAAGTGGTGATCCTCGACTGAAGCCAGCCGGCCCATGCCCTTTCCGGGCCGGCCCCTCCCCTTTCGCCTTCGCCCCCGCCGTCAGTAGGCTCCGCGCATGCTGCACACCACCGGAATGGTGCGCAGCAAAATCTTCAGGTCCAGGGCCACCGACCAGGTGTCCACGTACTCGATGTCCAGCTCCATCATGCGCTCGAAGCTCGTGGCATTGCGCCCGCTTATCTGCCACAGGCAGGTGATGCCCGGCTTGACGCCAAAGCGCCGGCGCGGCCAGGTCTTTTCGATGCGCTCCACGTCGCGCAGGGGCAGCGGCCGGGGACCGACCAGGCTCATGTCGCCGCGAAGGACGTTGACCAGCTGGGGCAGCTCATCGATGCTCGTGCGGCGTAAAAGCCGGCCCAAGGGGGTGACGCGCGGATCGTTTTTGATCTTGAAAAGCGCCCCGTCCATCTCGTTTTGGGCCTCAAGCTCCTCCTGCATGTCCGGGGCGTTTTCCACCATGGTGCGGAACTTGTAAAACATGAACCGCCGTTTCCCCAGACCCACCCGCTCCTGGGCGAAAATGGCCGGCCCGGGCGAGGTCAGCCGCACCAGCGCCCAGACCAGGGCCAGAAGCGGCGACAGCGCGATCAAGGCGGCCAGGGACACGGACACGTCCAGGAATCGCTTGAGAATACGTTCGCGCTCGTCGGCCAGGCTGCTCGACAAGGTGGCCACGACCTCGCCGCCATGGCTGGCCGGCCGGCTGCCCGGGTTTTTGAGCGCAAAGAGTCGGGCCACCACCGTGGCCGTGACGCCTTGGGCCTCGCAGGCTGTGACCAGCCCCGTGCCCAGATGGCTTAACTGCTCCAGCGGCAGGCAGATCACCACTTCGTCCACCACCTGCTCGCGCAGATAATCGGCCAGTTCGTCGAACCGGCAGACCAGGCGCGCCGCCTCGGGCCAGGAGCCGAGAGGAGCTGCTTCCCAGCCGTCGGCCACGAAGCCCATGAAGCGCCGGCCCTGTTCGGGATGGGCCAGCATCTCCCGGGCGATCTCCTGGGCCCGCTCCCCGGTCCCCGCTACCAGCACGCGACGGCGCAAGAGCCCCTGGGCCTCGCCCATGAACAGCAGCCGGCGCAGGGCCAGGCGTGAGGCCACGCAGCCCAAAGCCGCCGTCAGCCAAAAGGCGGCCAGGAAAACGGGC
Organism: Solidesulfovibrio magneticus str. Maddingley MBC34; assembly: GCA_000307955.1. Lineage (GTDB taxonomy): Bacteria > Desulfobacterota > Desulfovibrionia > Desulfovibrionales > Desulfovibrionaceae > Solidesulfovibrio > Solidesulfovibrio magneticus_A. The sequence continues at coordinate 15,845 of ALAO01000061.1, forward strand.
GTGGCCAGGGGCGGACGCAAGGCGGCCGCGCCCAACAGCAAGACCATGACCACGCCGGTGACGGACTTGACCACCTGCTTGACGGCCAGGCGGCGGTCATACAAGGCGGCTTCGGCATAGACGCCAAAAAACGGAAAAATGATCAGGGCGGCGGCCAACACGCCAAGCAGCAGTCCCAGACTTCCCAGGTCCAGGTGCAGGTGGGCGGCGCTGGCCGTTTCCGGGGAAAAGGCCGCGGAGACCGCCGCCGCGACGATCAGCGACAGTGCGGCCAGGGCCAGATCAAGGGCGCGAAGCCAAGTAATGGCTCCCTGTCTTGAGGCAAAGGGCAAGGGGTTCCCCCAGCGGTTGCGGCTCGGCCACGGCGGCCGGGCCAGTGGTGACGCGTGGTCCCAAAACGACCCGGCCCCGCGCAGCCATCAAGGCTACTCCATCCGCCAGGAGAAATGCAACCTCCGGGCCATTTTCACGTTTCGCCCGCCGCATCCCCCGCCCGAGGACAGGACCGGCCAGCCTCCACCACGAGGGAGCGAAAGTCCCTGACCAGTCTCCGATGCTCCCCACATCCCGTGCTGGACAGGCCTCTACGGCACCAGCAGCACCTTGACGTCGCAGACGTTGGTGTTGGTGGGGCCGGTCTTGAGCAGCCGGCCCACGGCCTCGAAATAGTGGTAGGCGTCGTTGGCCGCCAGATAGGCCCGAGCATCCAGCCCCAGATTCTGGCCCTCACGCAGGATGGCCAGACTGGCAAACGCCCCAGTGGCGTCGGTGGGGCCGTCGGAACCGTCGGTGGAGGCGGCCAAAAACACGGCCTCCTCGGCGTTGCGGGGCTCCCCGGCCAGCCCGGCCAGAAAGGCCAGGGCCATTTCCTGGTTGCGCCCGCCCTTGCCCGGGCCGCGCAGGGTCACGGTGGTTTCGCCGCCGGCGATGCAGCAGGCCGGCCGGGGCAGGGGCATGGCGTATTCGGCGATGTCCTTGGCCACGCCGAGAAACAGGTTGGCCATCTCGCGCGATTCGCCGGCCAGATGCGAGGTCAGGACCAGGGTGGCGTAGCCCAGGGCGGCGGCCTTGTCCCGGGCGGCCAGCAAGGCCTGGTAATTGGTGCCGATGAGTACCGTGCGCACGTGATCAAACACCGGGTCCCCGGCCTTGGGCGTTTCCGGGGCGCGCCCGGCGGCCACGGCCGAGAGCACGGCCAGGACGTTTTTCCCGATCCTCTCCCCCACGCCGTAACGTTCGACCACGGCCAGGGCGTCGGCCCCGCAAGTGGAATCCGGCACGGTCGGACCGCTGGCGATGACGTCGAGGTCGTCGCCGACCACGTCGGATAAAAGCAGCCCCAGGCAGTCGGCCGGGGCGATGGCCGCGGCCAGCCGCCCGCCTTTGACGGCCGAGAGCTTCTTGCGCACGCAGTTGATCTCGTGGATGGACGCGCCGCAGGCCAAAAGCGCCCGGGTGGCGGCCTGCTTGTCGGCCAGGGTCAGGGGAAGGCCGGGCAGGTCCAGGGGGGCGGCGAGAATGGCCGAACCGCCGCCCGAGACCAGGACGATGACCAGATCGTCCGGTCCAGCCTGTCGGGCCATCGCCAGGACTTCCCGGGCCGCCGCCTCGCCCCGGGCGTCGGGCACGGGGTGGGCCGCCTCCAGGAGCCGGATGCGCGAAAGCGTCTCCAGGTAGCCTTCCTTGACGGCCACCACCCCGGCCGTGATCCGCTCCCCGAGCAGGCGCTCCAGCCCAAGGGCCATGCGGCCCGAGGCCTTGCCCATGCCCAGGACGAAGAGGCGCCGGTAGCGGGCCAGATCGTAGACGTGGCACTCGGTTTCGGTGGTCACGCGCAGGATGTCGCCGGTAAGCGTCAACACCCGCTGCATCATGGCCAGGGGATCGACCCGGTCGAGTCCGGCCCGGAAGATGGCCTCGGCGTCGGCAAGGGGATTTCGCATGAGAGGGCTCCTTCGCGCCGGCAGGGCGCAGGGTCATGCCCGGGAGTGCCAGGGCCGGCCAGGGCGCGTCAAGCCATGGCGCAGCGAGAGCATGGGGAACATGGCCGGGCGGCAAAAGCCTGCCGGGGATAGCCAAACGCCCCGGGCCGGCGTATCGTGTCCGGCAGCGCCGACGGCAGGAATGCCGCCGGCCAAACCCGCGAGACGCCCATGCCCACGCCCGACCTGAACCTGCTCCCCTTTTCCCGGGCCGCCCTGGGTCCCGAATTCGCCCCGGCCACCCCGGAGCTGGACCGTCCGGACGAACCCGGCTGCTGGATTGTCCTGCGCGAAAACGCCCTGGTGCTCACCCGTCGCGGTCTGGCCCTGCCGGACGGCGTGCTGCCAGTGCCCGGACCCTTTGCCGTGCCGCCGGTGCTGGTCGGCTTGTGGAGCGGCCGCCCCTTGAGAGCCGCCCGGCTGGAGCCCGAGGCCGCCCTGCCGGCCGGTTTTGCCCCCATCACCGCCTCCTACCGTTCGCCGCTTCTCGACGAGCGGCTTCTCACCCTGGCCGGCCTGGCCCGGCAAGTGCTTCACTGGCGCGACCGCAGCCGCATCTGCCCGGCCTGCGGCGGCGCGCCGGCCGGCATCCCCGGCGGCTTCGGGGCGCGCTGCACGGCCTGCGCCCGGGAATACTATCCGCGCATCCATCCGGCCGTAATCGTGCTCGTGTCGCGCGGCGACGAATATCTGCTGGTGCGCAAGGCCGGCTGGCCGGCCGGCCAGTACGGGCTGGTGGCCGGCTTCGTGGAATTTTCCGAATCCTTCGAGGAGTGCGTGGCCCGGGAAGTGGCCGAAGAAACCGGGCTTGCCGTGGCCGGCATCCGTTACCTCGGCAGCCAGAACTGGCCCTTCCCGAGCCAAATCATGGCCGCGTTCGCGGCGGAGGCCGTCGGCGGGGAGCTTGTGGTCGACCGCACCGAGCTTGAGGACGCGAGTTGGTTTTCCGCCCGCCGCCCGCCGGCCGTGCTGCCGCCCAAGTCCAGCATCGCCCGGTGGATGCTCGACCGCCACGCTCCGGAACTGGTCCGGGCCGCCGGCGGCGCGTAAAATTCCTCCAGACCGGCGGGTTATTCGTTGACAGGGTCCACGGGCTTTTATATAGGATCAATCAGCTCCGATTAATCCACAAGAGAGGCGTTTCATGCGTTTGACCCGAGCCGGCGAATACGCCATCCGCTGCGTCCTGTACCTGGCCATGCACCAGGACCGGACGCTTATTGGACGCAAGGAAATCGCCGAGGCCATGGACATTCCGGCCCAATTCCTGGGCAAAGTCGCCCAGCAGTTGGCCAAGGCCGGCGTCATCAGCATCCGCCAGGGCTCCCAGGGCGGCTACGAACTGGCCCGCCGGCCCCAGGAAATCACCTTGCTGGCCGTCATCGAGGCCATCGACGGTGAAATCTTTTTAAACGACTGCATCCAGCGGCCCGGCAGCTGCGACAGGCAGGCCATCTGTTCCGTGCATAACGTGTGGGATACGGCGCGGCGGCAACTGCGCGACACCCTGGGCAGCACCACCCTGGCCGAATTGGCGGCCCTGGAGAAGTGCTCCTGCCGGGGACGGTCGTGCGATGCGGCGCGCGCTTCGAATGGTTGAGTTTTTTTGACGGGGGTTGGTGCATTTTTCCCGGGGCGGTGCTAGTTGGAAATCGACCGCCAATTTGCCGCGAGGCGTCGCGGCCGGGGAAATGCGAAACGGGTTTGACGGTCAACACGGAGGAAAAGGAGACAGATCATGGACACCTTGATGCTTTCCCGACTGCAGTTCGCCTTTGCGACATTCATCCACTTCATCTTCGTCCCGCTTACGCTCGGGCTTTCCATCATCGTGGCCGTGATGGAAACCAAGTTCGTGCGCACCGGGGACGAAACCTACAAACGCATGGCCAAGTTCTGGGGCAAACTGTTCCTGATCAACTTCGCCCTGGGCGTCGTCACCGGCATCACCCTGGAATTCCAGTTCGGCACCAACTGGTCGCGCTATTCGACCTTTGTGGGCGATATTTTCGGGTCGCTGCTGGCCATCGAAGCCACGGCGGCCTTTTTCCTGGAATCCACCTTCATCGGCGTCTGGGTGTTCGGCTGGAACAAGCTGTCGCCCAAAGTCCACTGCCTGGCCATCTGGCTGGTGGCCGGGGCTTCCAACCTCTCGGCCCTGTGGATCATCCTGGCCAACGGCTTCATGCAGCACCCGGTGGGCTACGTGATGCAAAACGGCCGGGCCGAACTCGGCAGCTTCTTTGAAGTCGTCACCAACCCCTACGGCTGGAACGCCTTTTTCCACACCGTCACCGGCTCCTGGGCCCTGGGCGGCTTCTTCGTGATCGGCGTGTCGGCCTGGCATCTGCTGCGCAAGCAGAACATCGACTTCTTCACCAAGTCCTTCCGCATCGGCGCCGGCTTCGCCCTGGTCTTCTCGCTGCTGGTGGCCGTCGTGGGGCACCGCCAGGGCAACATCGTGGCCGAGGTCCAGCCGGCCAAGCTGGCGGCCATGGAATCCCACTGGGAAACCCAGAAGAACGCGCCCATGTACCTGCTCGCCGTGCCTGATCCGGCCAACGAGAAGAACAGCGTCCAGATCGGCGGCATTCCGAGCTTGCTCAGCCTCATGGCCTTCAACGATCCCGGCGCGGAAGTGAAGGGCCTCAAGGACTTCCCGGCCGAGGACCGTCCGCCCGTCACGCTCACCTTCTCCGCCTTCCGCGTCATGGTCGGCCTGGGAACGGCCATGCTGATCCTGGCCGTGCTGGCCTTTATTGCCCGCCACCATCCCGAGGAGACCTCCCACAAGCTCCTCAAGGCCTTTGTCTGGGCCATCCCCGTGCCCTACCTCGCGCTGCAGGCCGGCTGGGCCGTGGCCGAGGTCGGCCGCCAGCCCTGGATCGTCTACGGCATCATGCGCACCCGCGACGCCGTTTCCCCCATCGCCGCCCATCAGGTCGGCATCAGCCTGGCCGCCTTCTTCGTGGTCTACATCCTGCTGGCGTCGCTGGATATCTATCTGCTGGCCAAGTACGCCCGCTCCGAACCGCACTAGGCCCGGACAGACCGCGTCATGGCAATGCGACTGACTCAACCCGGCCCGGCCGGTTGCTAATCGAAGGAGACAGACCATGGATCTCGGAACCATTTGGTTTATCCTGTGGGGCGTGCTTTGGGCCGTCTATTTCATCCTGGACGGATTCGATCTCGGCATCGGCACCATCATGCCGTTTTTCGCCAAAAGCGATGATGAAAAACGCATCATGTACAACGCCATGGGTCCCTTCTGGGACGGCAACGAAGTGTGGCTCATCACCGCCGGCGGCGTGACCTTCGCCGCCTTCCCCAAGACCTACGCCGTCATGTTCTCGGCGCTCTACACGCCGCTGATGTTCCTGCTCTTCGCCCTGATCCTTCGCGGCGTGTCCTTTGAATTCCGCTCCAAGGTGGACAGCCCGGGCTGGCGCAAGATCTGGGACACCTGCAACTTCCTTGGCAGCTTCCTGCCGGCGCTGCTGCTGGGCGTGGCCTTCGCCAACATCTTCAAGGGCCTCCCCCTGGACCAGGACGGCATCCTGCACGGCAACCTCCTAACCCTCCTGAACCCCTACGGCCTAGCCGGCGGCCTGCTCTTCGTCGCCCTGTTCGCCCACCACGGCGCGCTGTGGCTGGCGTTTAAGTCCGAAGGCGACGTCCACGACCGGGCCGTGGCCCTGGCCGGCAAGCTCTGGCCGGTGGTGGCCGGGCTGGTGGTGCTGTTCCTGGTCATGAGCCTTTTTATGACCCAGCTCTTCGCCAACTACCTGGTCAATCCGCTGCTGTTTGTCATCCTGCTGGTGGCCGTGGCCGGGCTGGTCCTGACCATGACCTACCGCAAGGCCGGCCGCATCCTGGCCTCCTGGGGCGCTTCGGCCGTGCTCATCGGCTCGGCCGCCCTGTTCGGCGTGGTCGGCATCTTCCCGGCCCTGCTGCCGTCGAGCCTGAACCCGGCCTATTCCCTGACCATCCAGAACTCCTCGTCCTCGCCCATGACGCTGGCCATCATGCTCGGCGTGGCCCTGGTCTTCGTGCCCATCGTCATCGCCTACCAGATCTGGACCCTGCGGACTTTCCGCCATCCCGTGACCAAGGCCGACCTGGACTACGAAGAAGCTTACTAGAAGACGCGTTTCCCAGCGCGAAAGCCGGCGAAGTTCGCTTCGCCGGCTTTTTTTGGCCTTCTCGAAACCGGCCGCCCTCAAAATTGATGGGCTTTTTTAATTGACATCGAAAATCAACTTCACTATCAGTCTTTTTCGACTTGGGACCGTGACGAGATTGTCGCCTCGCGGAACAGGAACACCCATGTTGTACCCAATGCAGCACCTTACCGTGAAGGAGCAACCCCATGAACGATTACTTGAAAAACGGACTGTTTCTGGCTGCCGGCGTCGCAATTGGCGCGCTTGGAGCGGTTGCCCTGGGCAAGGGAAAGCTCTCCATCCGTCCGGCCATGACCGACCTGCTGTCCCATGGCATGGACCTCAAGGAGAAAACCGCCGCTGTCCTTGAGCGGGCCAAGGAAAACATGGACGACCTCATGGTCGAAGCCAAGCACGCCAAGGAATCCCGCGAGGGCAAACCCGTGGTCGAGGGCGAAACGGCCTAAAGCCCCGCTTGCCGGGTGGAGTCCCAACACATGACGCACTGCGCCATTGTCCACGATATTCCGGGCCGGATGCGGCTGCGGTTCGCCTGCGCCGAAGCCTTTTCGGCCCAGGCCCCGGCCCTGGCCCACAACCTGGCCACCGTGGGCATCGCCCTGACCAGCCTGCGGCCCTATCTCCCCCAACACCCGCCAAGCGGAGGCGTCAGCCATGATAGCCAGCGGCATTGAAGGCCGCGTTCCGGTTCCGGCATCCGGCCCTGTCCGACCCGGAACTCCTGGAAATCGTCACCAGCCAGCTCGCCGCCATGCCCGGCATCACCGGCATGGAGGCCAATCCCCGCACCGGCAGCGTGCTGGTCACCCACGACGCGTCCGTGGCCACCAGCGCCCTCGTGGCCATGGCCGAGGCCCTGGCCGCCGCCCATGCCGAAGCCCTGACCCAGACCGCGCCGGCCAAACCGGCCAGAAAACCCATGACCCCGGCCCAGCTCAAGCGCCGCACCCAGAAGATCAGCCTGGCCGCCTGCATGGCCGGAACCGTGGCCACGGGACTGGCCGACACCAAAAACGCCCATCTGGCCTTCGGTGTCGCCCTGGCCGGCTTCGCCGCCTGGCACCTCGTGATGTACCGGCGACGGTTCCTGGCCTGATCCCCGGACCTGCCGCCCCATGACCATGTTCAACAGCCCGCTGCTCGGTTCCTTCGACTTGCTCGACGTCGTCGCGCCCCAGAAGGTGCGCGGCGACGTCCTTTTAGCCCTGGTCCATCAACTGGCCGAATCCCTGGGCCGGGCCATCGACGCCAAGGACTCCCACACCATGGCCCACTCCGAAGAGGTGGCCGAGATGTCCAAGTTCCTGGCCGCCGCCATGGGCCTGCCTCGGGATGAGGTGGCCTGCGTCCATGTGGCCGGCCATCTCCACGACATCGGCAAGATCGGCGTGCCCGACGCCGTCCTTGGCAAGCCCGGCCGTCTGGAACCCGACCAATGGCGGCGGATGCAGGCCCATCCGGCCATCGGCGCGGACATCCTCGCCCCCCTGGACTGCCTGGCCCGCACCGGCATCGTGGAAATGGTGCGTGCCCACCATGAGCGCTTCGACGGCTCGGGCTACCCTGACGGCCTCAAAGGCCGGGAGATTCCCCTTGGCGCGCGCGTCATCAGTGTGGCCGACAGCCTTTCGGCCATGCTCCAGACCCGGCCCTACCGCCCGGCCATGGGCTTTGCCGAGGCCCGCCGGGAAATCGCGCGCTGCGCCGGCAGCCAGTTCGACCCCGACGTGGCGGACGCCTTCCTGGCCATGGCCGACGACATCCGCCAGCTCCTGTGCTCCTGCCGGGGCGGCGTCATGGTTCCTTGACCACGCGGCCCCGGCCGAGGCGTTTCGCCGCTGGCGTCCCTGTCCGGGCACGCGGGGCATGGATTCGGGGTTGCCCGGAGAGCGCCTTCCTCGGCATAGGACCAAGGACTGGCCGCCGTCATCGAAAACCCTTCAACCACGCGGAACCAGAACGGAGCGCCGCCCATGCGTAAAGCGGTCGCGTTGCTGACCCTGGCCATTTTTGCCGCCGCGGCGGTCCCGGCCTGGTCGGCCACGGAAGTCAAGTTGGCGGGGGATGCCCGGGTCTACGGCGTCTTTTTCGCCAATCGCCAATTCACCGGCTGGGACGAGACCGGAACCCAGACCGAGGACCGGCTCGCCATCTGGCAGCGGCTGCGCCTGCGGGCCGATTTCGCGGCCGGCGAAAACCTCAAGTTCCGCCTGGGCCTACGCATGGACGACGAGGCCTGGGGCCACGACTACCTCACCGCCGCCAACCCGCAAGCGGCCATCCAGCCGTACCTGGCCTACCTCCAGTTCACGTGGCCCGGCACGGCCATCGAGGTGACGGCCGGCTACCAACCCCTGTCCCTGCCCCACACCGACGTGTTCTACGACAGCATCGTCCTGGCCGCCGACGACGGGGACCAGTCCAGCGCAGCGCTGTTCGTGAAGCTCCCGGTCATCGAGGACGTGTTCGCCGTGGAGGCCGCCTACGGCCGGCTGCTGGACGCCTACCGCACCTCCCAGCCCACCACTACCCAGGTGGGCGACGCCTTCGACGTCTACCGTCTGGCCCTGCCCGTGGCCGTGGAAAGCTTCGAGGCCACGCCCTGGGGGCTGGTCGGCGTCTACGGCAAGAACAGCGACCCCGAGGGCTATTTCGACGCCGGCCTGCGCTCGGCCGGCAGCTACCTTGATCCCACCGGCTACACGGACAACCAGAACCCCATGTGGTGGGCCGGCCTGGCCCTGCGCGTCATCGCCCTGGACCCGGTGAAGCTCTATTTCGACGGCGTCTACGGCAACGCCGCTGGCTCGGATCGGTCGCTAAACCGCCGAGAGGGCTATTTCTTTGACGCCGGCCTGACCTACACCGGCCTGGATTGGGCCGTCCCGGGCCTGTTCGGCTGGCTGGCCAGCGGCGAGGATGCGAGCCTGGCCAACGGCAGCGAACGCCTGCCCGTCATCACCCCCAAATGGGGGCCAGGAACCTCGTTCCTGTTTAATTGCGACCAGGAGTTCTCCAACAACGCCATGGGCGTCAACCCGCTGGGCACTTGGGGCACGGCCCTGGCCATACGCGACATCTCGCTTGTCGAAGCTCTCAAAAGCCGGCTGACCGCCGCCGTCATCGCCGGTCGCAACAGCCCGGCCGGCCTGCGCAAGGCCGTCTGGGCCAGCGGCGGCCCCGGCGAGTACGTGACCATGGGCCGCGACCTGGCCCAAGGCGAATGGGTGCTCGGCCTCAACTTCGACCACAGCTACGCCCTGACCGAAGCCCTGACCCTGACCCTGCAAACCGGCTTCGCCTCGCCCCAAGGCCTCAAGACCAGCATCTGGGGCCACCGCATGACCAACCAGGCCGCCGACGCCTGGATGGCTTCCCTGGGCTTCCTTTACACCTTTTAGCCCCAGGCGCCGGGGCACGGCCGCGCTCCGGCGCCTGGCCCCACCGTCTGGTTGCCGCACCCGGCCAGGATGTCGTCGTCCTGGCCGGGCGTCGCGTCTCCCGGCCCCGCCCGCCGCCCTTGCTCCCCACGCGCCGTGGCCGGCCGGCGTCGCCTGGACGCCTGGACGCCGCCATGGTAGGGATGTCCCAGGGAACCGACCGTCTCCGGCGCATCGCCGAGGGGCGCATGGTCGGCTTGGCGGCAAGCCCGGCCGGCCGCCATCCGCAACAGTCCGTCACCAAGGCGCTTCATGACACCAACGCTTCGACTCCGCCTGGCCAGGGGATGCGCCCTGGCTGTGTGCCTGCTGGGCTTGCTCCTGCTCCTGCCGGACCGGATTCCGGCCGCTGCGCCCCAGGCCGCGCCGGCCGCGTCCAAGGCCCAGCCGGCCGCGGACGAAACCGTGGAGACCGTAACCGCCCCGGACGACACGGCCAAAACCATCAGCATCAATTTCGACGGCGTGGATTTACGGGCCTTCATCAAGTATATCAGCCAGGTGACGGGCAAGAATTTCGTCATCGACGACGCCGTCAAGGGCAACGTCACCGTCATTTCCCCCAAGCCCCTGTCCCCAGCCGAAGTCTACAAGGTTTTCGAGTCGGTCCTTGAGGTCAACGGCTACACCGCCCTGCCCACCGAAAACTTCGTCAAGATCGTGCCGGCCAAGACCAGCCGGGCCCGGTCCATGCCGGTCATCGACGGCCGCGAGACCGTCTCCAACCCGGCCGACGCCGTGGTCACCCAGGTCCTGCCGCTGCAAAACATCCGGGCCGGCGAACTGCGCAAGACCCTGGCCCCGCTGGTCTCCCCGGACGGGATGCTGGCCGACTTCGCCGACACCAACGCGCTCATCGTCACCGACTACCGGCCCAACATCCAGCGCATCATCGGCATCGTCAATCAGCTCGACCTGGCCTCGGCCAAGGCCACCCTGCACCTGTTTCATTTGAAGCACGCCTCGGCGGCCAAGATCTCCCAGAAGCTCGAAAAGCTCCTCAGCCAAAGCGCCGCCAAGGACGGCGGCGGCCAGGCCAAAATCAGCGTGGTCCCCGAGGAACGCACCAACGCCGTCATCGTCCTGGCCGAACCCCAGTACGTGGCCCAGGTCAAAAGCCTGCTCGGCCAGCTCGACGTGCCCAACCCCATGGAACAGGGCAATCTCCACGTCTACAAGCTCCAGCACGCCGACGCCGAGAATTTGAGCAAAGTGCTCAACGAACTGTTCACCAAGGGCTCCACGGCCACGGGCGACGCAACCAAGGCCCAGGCGCCCACGGTCTCGGGCGGTTTCAATTTCGTGGCCGACAAGACCACCAACAGCCTGCTCGTCACCGCCGCGCCCGAGGACTTCGCCTTCGTCGACCAGGTGGTCAAAAAGCTCGACGCCCCGCGCAAGCAGGTCTACGTCGAGGCGCTCATCATGGAAGTCTCCACCGACAAATCGGTGTCTTTTGGCGTCAACCTCAATGTGGCCAACAAACAGTCCGGCCTTGGCGACGGCAAATACGGCGGGCTGCTTTTCGCTTCTTCCAACCCGGCCGGCTATGAATCGCTCTACAATTCCTCCGGGGCCTTCGTGCCCCCGGCCGGCGGGTCGCTGGGGGGCCTGGCCTTTCCGGTCAAGATCGGCGAGGTCATCTATTCCAACCTGCAGGCCATGATCAGCGCCTCCAAGTCCGACAACAGCTTCAACATCATCGCCACGCCCCAGCTCATGACCCTGGACAACGAGGAGGCCACCATCACCGTGGCCGAGAACCGGCCCTATCTCACCAGCCAGGACGTGGGCCAGTCCACCACCGACCGGCCCTACCAGCGCTTCGACTACAAGGACGTCGGCACCACGCTCAAGGTCACGCCCCAGATCAACGAAGGCGACTCCATCAAGCTCAAGGTCAAGCAGGAGACCAGCCGCATCGACGAGACCGTGACCAAGGAAACCGGCGCGCTCCAGCCGACCACCCGCAAGCGCGTCACCGAAACCACCATCATGTGCAAAAACGGCGAGACCATCGTGCTCTCCGGGCTCATCGGCAAGAGCCGGGCCGAAGGCAACAGCAAGGTGCCCGGCCTTGGCGACGTGCCGGTTGTCGGCTGGCTTTTCAAAAACAAGTCCGTGGCCGACGAGCGCACCAACCTCTACGTCTTTATTACCCCGCGCATCACCTCGCCCGGAGTGGACAGCGACCGGTTGCTGCACGCCAAGAAGATGGAAATCGAACGCCAGATCGAATTCAACGAAGAGGAGCTGTCCAAGCCCATCCGCAAGGCCCCGGTCTTTTTCGCCGCCGGAGCCGGCAGCTAGCGTGGGCAAGCTGCCGGATTTCCGGCGCATGGCCGACCGCCTGGCCGCCCTGTGCCGTCTGCCTCTGCCCCGGGGCGGGCACGTCTCGCCGGGCCGACCGGTCCCCAGCCTGCCTCGGCCCTCGCTCCTGGAACCCGTGGCCGAGACCCTGGCCCTGCCCCTGGCCGCCCTGGAGGACGCCTTTGCCGAGGCCGCCCGGGCCGGGCAGAACCCCTTCAAGCGCTTGGCCGAACTCCACAAGGTCGACGCGGGGCTGGCCGCCTCGGCCCTAGCCGCCAGCCTCGGCCTGCCCTATCTCGAAGCCGTGGAGGTCAGCGACGAAGACGCCGAGCGTATCCGCCGGCTGCCCTTTGGCTATCTCAAACGCAATCTGGCCATGCCGGTTTCCCTGGACGGCCGGCAGCTCGTGGTCCTGGCCGACCCTTTCGCGCCGGAGCTGGCCGACGATCTGCGCCGGATGCTCGGCCAGCCCGATCTCGACGTGGCCCTGGCCCTGCCCGAGGCCATCGTCTCGGCCATCAACCACGCCCACGGCGAGGCCGAGGGCGAACGCGACCCCAGGCTCGACAACTTGAGCCTGGACGACTTCATGGGGCCGCCGCCGGAGAACATGTCCACCGAGGATCTCCTGGACGAAACCAGCAACGCCCCGGTCATCCGGCTGGTCAACCAACTCCTCGCCCAGGCCGTGCGCGACCTGTGCAGCGACATCCACATCGAGCCCTACCAGAATACGCTCAAGATCCGCTTTCGCCTCGACGGCGTGCTCTACGACATCAAGACCCTGGACAAGCGCTGGCATCCGCCCGTCGTGTCCCACGTCAAGATCCGCTCCAAGCTCGACATCGCCGAGCGCCGCCTGCCCCAGGACGGCAGCTTCGACATCCGGCTTGGCAACCGCAACGTGGACATCCGGGTGTCGGTGTTTCCCACCAAGTTCGGCGAACGGCTCGTGCTGCGGCTGCTGGAAAAAAACAGCCGCATCCTGAGCCTTGGCGAACTCGGGCTTTCCCCCGGCCATTTCGAGGAACTGAGCAAGCTGGCCAGGCTCCCCCACGGCATCATCCTGGTCACCGGCCCAACCGGCTCGGGCAAGTCCACCACCCTCTACGCGCTCATTAACCACATCAATTCCACGGACAAAAACATCCTCACCATCGAGGACCCGGTGGAATACCAGATCGAGGGCGTGGGGCAGATGCAGGTCAACGCCAAGATCGACCTGACCTTTGCCAGCGGGCTGCGCTCCATCCTGCGCCAGGACCCGGACGTCATCCTGGTCGGCGAAATCCGCGACGCCGAAACGGCCCAAATCGCCTGCCAGGCGGCGCTCACCGGCCACCTCGTCTTTTCGACCCTGCACACCAACGACGCCGCCTCGGCCGTCACCCGCATGGTGGACATGGGCATTGAGCCCTACATGGTCTGCTCGGTGGTGCGGGCCCTTGTCGCCCAGCGCCTGGTGCGGGTCCTGTGCCCGCGCTGCAAGGAAGCCTTCACGCCAAGTGAGGAAGACCTGTTGCCCTTTGGCCCGGGCGCGGCCGCCCTGGCCGGAAAGACCATCCGCCGGGCCGTGGGCTGTCCCCAGTGCATGGGAACCGGGTATCGCGGCCGCACCTCCATCCACGAACTCCTGGTCATCGACGAGCCCATGGCCGAGCTGATCCTGCACAACGCCGAGGCCGGGCGTATCCGCGCGGCGGCCGTCGACGCCGGCATGGCCACCCTGCGCCAGGACGGCGTGGACAAAATCCTGCGGCATATCACGACCATGGAGGAGGTCATCCGGGCCACGGTGGTCTGAGGCCATGGCCTCTTGACAGGGGCATGGCGTCGATATATGTCCGCCCATCCCGCGACGGGATTGGTCTTGACAGCTTGTGAACCGGTGTTAACTTCCCCCCATGGCTGAACGTCTGGAATCCCCCCTACGCCGCGAGCAGATCGCCGAAGCCGCCCTGGACATTGTCGTGCGCCAGGGCATCGGCGCCGTGACCGTGCGCCGCGTGGCCGAAGCCGTCGGCATCTCGGCTGCGGCACTGTATCGTCACTACAAGAGCAAGGCTGACATCCTGGCCGCCATCATGGAAGAGCACCAGGAGTATTTCATGGCCAACGTGCGGCAGGCAAAGGTCCAGGCCACCAGCCCCATGGATGCCCTGCGGCGGCTCTATTTTTCCTCCATGGCCATGGTCAGCCGCTATTGCGCCATGCCGGTGGTCTTTCTCTCCGATGTCCTCTGGTTTGAGGAACCGGAACTGCGCGCCATCAAGATGCGACACCACAAGTTGCTGCGTGAAATCATCATCGAGATGATTGCCGCAGGACAAACTTACGGTGAAATACGCACGGACCTGCGTCCTCAGGAGATTGTGGTGCATTTCCTCGGACTCATCGCCATGCCGGCGCTGATACAGGCCAGGACGCCGGAAGACATGGACCTGCCCCGCCAAATCGCCGCCAATTGGGAGTTGTTCGCCCATGCCGTTGCCGCGTGATTTTTTTCGCCCCCAAAGTGAACAGACGTTCACGGAGAGTCGCCGTCCGGTGCATCGCCTGACGCTGGGTCTTGCAGGCTTGGCCGCCCTGGCCGTGCTGGCCGGACTGGCCGGGCTGGCCGTTTCCGACGAGGCCGGGCCAACGCCAGCCCGTCGTTCCCTGGCCGCCGTTCAGGACCGCTACGCCGGCCGGCTGCCCGATCCGCCGCAAACCGGGGAACTGGCCGTCTACGCCGGCGCGCCCGGCGAGCCGGCCCTGGACTGCGCCGCCCTGTCCCAGGGACGGACCATGGTCGCCCTGGTCTTTGGCCAGTCCAACGCCTCCAACACCGTGGACCCGGGTTACGAATCCGTCCGGCCGGTCTACGCCTTCGCCGACGGCGTGTGCACCAAGGCCCGCGACGCCCTGCCCGGGGCCACCGGAACCAAGGGCAGCTCCTGGCCGCGCCTGGGTGACAAGCTCATTGCCGGCGGCTTCTACGACGCCGTCATTTTCGCCAACATCGCCCGGGGCGGCTCCTCCATTCTCGAATGGGGGCCGGGCGGCCGCCACAACGCCGTGCTCCTGGCCTCCCTGGATGCCCTGGCCAAGGCCGGCCTGCCGCCCACCCACGTGCTCTTGCACCAGGGCGAGGCCGACTGCGCCCTGGGCGTGGCCGCGCCCGACTACGCCGCCATGCTGGACGCCGTCATCGCCCAGATTCAAAGCAAGGTCGGGCCGGAAACCGACGTCGTCGTGGCCCGGACCTCCCAGTATTTCGACCTGGTCTGCGGCGACGCGGCCAATCCGGCCTGCTTCAAGACCTGTCCGGCCCTGACCCAGGCCCAAACCGCCGCCGCCGACCCGAAACGGCATGTCCTGTCCGGCCCGGACACCGACCGTCTCGTGCCCTTTGCCGAGCGCAACGACGGCTACCATTTCACGGCCCAGGCCGCCGACCGCTTCGCCGATGCCTGGCTGCCCCAGCTCTCCCGAAGCGAGGCCGCCGCACGCCGGCTGCAATGAACCCGCAACCTTTTTCGCCCGCAACCGGCCGTCGCCATGCGCGCGACAGCCGCCTGTCTCGGAGGGAATCATGACCGTCTCCATTTTCGCCAAGGCCGCGCGTATAACTGTCGCCGCGTGCCTGCCTTTTGCCCTGGCCGCCGCCCTGTCCGGCTGCGCCACCGACAGCTCGGGCCAGGAAAACGCCGCCGCGCCGCCGCCGCCGGAAATCGTGGCCTACGCCGTCAAGCAGGCCGACATCCCCCTGGAAATGGCCTTCATGGGCCAGACCGCCGGCTCCCGCGAGGTCGAGGTCCGGGCCAGGGTCGGCGGCATCCTGCTTCGCCGCGACTATGAGGAAGGCTCGCGCGTGCGCCAGGGCCAGCTCATGTTCGAGATCGACCCGGCCCCCTACCAGGCCGCCCTGGAACAGGCCAAGGGCGCTCTGGCCCAGGCCGAGGCCAGCCTGGCCCAGGCCAAGCGCGACGCCGAACGCATGGAAAAGCTGTTCAAGGGCGACGTGGTGGCCCGCAAGGACTTCGACGATTCCAGGACCGCCGTGGAAACCGGGACCGCCGCCGTGGACTCGGCCAAGGGCAAAGTTCGCGAGGCCTCGCTCAATCTCGAATGGACCAAGGTCACGGCCCCCATTTCCGGCATGACCAGCAAGGAGACCCGCTCCGAAGGCAGTCTCGTCACCACCGGCTCCGACGGCAGCCTGCTCACCACCATGTCCCGGGTCGATCCCATCTATGTGAACTTTTCCATGTCCGGCCAGGAGATGATGAAGATCCGCAAGCTGCGGGCCGAGGGCAAGGTGGTCGTGGACGGCGGCGACTTCAGCGTGGGCCTGATCCTGCCCGACGGCTCGCGCTACCCCCAGCTTGGCCGCATCAACTTCACCGACACCCAGGTCGACGCCGCCACGGGCGTGGTCAAGGTCCGGGCCGAATTCTCAAATCCCGACGGCGCGGTGCTGCCCGGCCAGTTCGTGCGGGTGCGCCTTGAGGGCGCGCGCTTCAAGGACGTGCTGGCCGTGCCCCAGGGCGCGGTGCTCAACACCCAGATGGGGGCCATGGTCTGGACCCTTGACGACAAGAACCAGGTCGCCCCGCGCCCGGTGGTCCTCGGCGAGGCCGTGGGCAACGACTATCTCGTGGAGCAGGGCCTTGGGGCCGGCGAACGCATCATTGCCGAAGGCGTGATCAAGGTGCGCCCCGGCCTGACCGTGCGCGTGCGCGGCGAGGAGCCCAAGCCGGCCCAGCCGGCCGCCGCGGCCCAGGCGGCCCCGGAAAAAGCCCCGGCCGCCGCCCAGAACGGTGAGCCCGCCAAGGCCGAGGCCAAGGAGAACCGTTCATGATTTCACGCTTTTTCCTGGGCCGCCCGGTCTTTTCCATCGTCATCTCGCTGGTCATCGTGCTGGCGGGTCTGGCGGCCATCAGAAGCCTGCCCATCGCCCAGTACCCGGACATCGTGCCGCCCGAGGTCAACGTCACGGCCGTCTATCCCGGGGCCAGCCCCGAGGTCATCGCCGCCACCGTGGCCGCGCCCCTGGAGCAGCAGATCAACGGCGTCGACAACATGCTCTACATGCGTTCGACCAGCTCCGGCGACGGCACGCTGTCCATCACCGTCACCTTCGCCGTGGGCACCAGCCCCGACCAAAATACCATCAACGTCAACAACCGCGTCCAGGCGGCTCAGACCACCCTGCCCGAGGAAGTCCGACGCCAGGGCGTCACCGTCACCAAGAAGTCCTCCAACATCCTCCAGATCGTCGGCTTCGACTCGCCAACAGGCCGCTACGATTCGGTTTTTATCAGCAACTACGTGCTGGTCAACGTCCTGGACGAATTGAAGCGCCTGCCCGGCGTCGGCGACGCCTCCATCTTCGGGGCCAAGGACTATTCCATGCGCGTGTGGCTGCGGCCGGACAAGCTGGCCCAGCTCAAGCTCACGCCCGCCGACGTGGCCGCCGCCATCAGCGAGCAAAACGCCCAGTTCGCCGCCGGCCGCATCGGGGCCGAGCCCACCAAGCCCGAAAGCCCGGTGGCGCTCAATTACATGGTCACCACCAAGGGCCGGCTCCTCACCCCCGAGGAATTCGGCGACATCATCCTGCGCGCCTTGCCCGACGGGTCGCTTTTGCACCTCAAGGACGTGGCCCGGGTGGAACTCGGGGCCAAGGACTACAGCTCGATTTCCAAGCGCAACGGCAGCCCGACGGTCAACATCGGCATCTTCCTCTCGCCCGGGGCCAACGCCCTGGACACGGCCGAACGGGTCACGAACAAGCTCAAGGAACTCTCGGCCCGCTTCCCCGACGGCATCATCTATTCGGTGCCCCTGGACACCACCACCTTCGTGCGCGTCTCCATCGAGGAAGTCATCCATACCCTGGTCGAGGCCATGATCCTGGTTTTCCTCGTGGTCTACCTCTTCCTGCAAAACTTCCGGGCAACGCTTATCCCCTGCCTGGCCGTGCCGGTCTCCATCATCGGCACCTTCGCCGGCATGCAGGCCCTGGGCTTCACCATCAACACGCTCACGCTTTTCGGCATGGTGCTGGCCATCGGCATCGTCGTCGACGACGCCATCGT
>ALAO01000062.1 GCA_000307955.1 Solidesulfovibrio magneticus str. Maddingley MBC34
GTCCGGGGGGATCATCCCCCCGGCCGCCGGAGGCATTCTTCTCTTCTCTCCCCTTCCCGCTCCCCTACCCGCAATCAATCCCCGCATCGCAGAACCGTCCCACGCCGTATTCGCGGCGGCGGAAGAACTTTTCCGGGTCCGGGCCGATGATCTGCATTTCCCGGTGGCGCTGCTGCATGGACAGCGCGATGCGCATCTCCTTGGTGCAGCCCGTGGAGAAAGTGGCGTCCTTGCCGGCCCAGACCGGCGGCGCCTTGCGGCCGATGAGTTCGAAGCTCTTTTCGATGTCGAAGTGGGTCTGGAACCGCCACACGTCAATCAGGCCGCTGCGCTGCACCTTTTCCCACATGAACATCAAATCGTCGGCGTCCATGCCTTCTTCGAAGTGCTCGGCCGGGTTGATGATGTAGACACCGGGCGACTTGCGGCGCAGGTAGGCCACAAAAGCCGTGACCAGTTCGATGGCCACCTTGGTCTGGCCCGGGACCGAGCCGATGATGGCGCTGTAGAACATCACCGACCGGCCGGCCGTCTTGGCCTGGCGCATGCCGAGGATGATCTCCTCGGCCTTGGCCGTGATCTCGGCCTCGGTAAAGGACACCGCTCCGGGGGCGCGGGACTTGAAGTCGAAACGCAGCCCGTCGCCGGGCAGGCGGTAGAAGGCGGCCACGTCCCGGGTGAACTGGTGGCTGGTGAGGATGAGCCGGCGGTGGTTGCGCTCGCCCTTGGCCACCACGAGGTCGGCTTCCTTCCAGGCCCGGGCGAAGGTCACGGACACGCGGTAGAGATTGAGCCGCTCGCGGGTGCCGTCGGAGATGACGGTGAGCGGATTTTCGCGGATCACCTGGAGCAGGTCGTTTTTGCTGATGCGCTGGTCGGTGAGGAAATGGGCGTCGGCCAGGGCCGTGTCCAGGATGGGGTCGCCGTCGGTGTCCCAGATGGTCGGGGCCTCGAAGTAGAAGCCCTCCTTGAAGGCCAGCATGACCCGGTGGCCCATGCGCAGCAGCGTGCGCACGGCGAGCAGGTCGAACATGACCCCGCCGGCGGCGTCCACGAGGTAGAGGATCTTGAGCCTGGCCCCGCGCCGGGGATCGAGCATGGTCTCCAGCCGGGAAAATTCCGGCGGGAAGCTCTCCATGACCGCGTCCAGGGCCTCGGGTCCGGGACAGGCTCCGTCGCCCTCCCAGACCTCGGGCATGACGGACATGGCGAACAGGCGCTTGAGCTCCAGCAGATCCAGGACATGGCGCAGCTCGGGGATGGAGCCGCAGCCGGGCAGGTCGGTCGGACAGGCGTGGAGCATGCCGCGAAAGGTCTCGCTTTGGATGAAGGCGAAGGCCCGGCGGTTGGCGGCCCGACGGCGTTCCCGGTAGGGGTCGTCGAGGCCCGACTGGGTGAGAAAAATGGTGTTGAGGCGCTTGCCCAGGCGCGAGGGAATGAGCGTGGGCTTGACCAGGGCCTGGCGGTATTTAAGCTGGCACAGGGTGCGGATCTTGCGCCGGGTGTAGTCGTCGGGAACAAACGCGTCGATGAGCCCGTCGATGCGGGCCAGGCGGGCGTCGTACTCGGCCACCACCAGCGGATCGGCCTGCTCGGTGAGCAGGTGGCCGAACATGGCGTCGGTGCAGGGCACGTAGATCTGGTCCGGAGCCAGGGCCACCATGAAGCGCAGCTGCTCGGGGGAGGCGTTTTTTTCCGGATCGATGGAGTGTTCGAGATTGTTCTCGGTCATGAAATGGAGCAGCCAGGCGTCGAGGATGGGGTCGACGCCGTAGCGCGGGGCCTGGCCGGGGACGGGCAGGACGGAGGGCACTTCCTGGATCATGGGCGGTTGATGAATCCCTTGAGCCGCAGGCGCTCGAAATAGCTCTCCCCCGGACGTTTGGCCAGGCGCAGGCAGCGGTCGGCCTTGGTGATCAGCACCACGTCGTGGTCGTCCAGGGCGAAGAGTTCCTGGCCGTCGCAGGTCAGGTACATGTTGGTTTCCGGGGCCGACAGAGCCAGGCGCACCGGCGCTTCGGCCGGCACGACCACGGGCTTGAAGTCGCTTAAAAACGGGCAGATGGGCACCACGCACAGGACGTCCAGGCCCGGGTAGATAAGCGGCCCGCCGGCCGAGACGCAGTAGGCGGTGGAGCCGGTCGGGGTGGAAATGACCACGCCGTCGGCCCGAAGCGTGCAGACGTCGGCGTCGCCAAGGGTCACGTCGAAGGCGGCCAGCCGGGCCATGGCTCCCCGGCTGATGACGGCGTCGTTGACCGAGATGGTGGAAAAGACCGTCTCGCCCTGGCGGATGACGGCCACCTCGATCATGAGGCGGCGGGCCTCGACAAAGCCGTTTCGCAGGATGTCGCCGAGCACGGCTTCCCAGTCGGCCAGCCCGGCCGAGGTCATGAACCCCACCCGGCCGAGGTTGATGCCCAAAAGCGGCACGCCGTCGACCACGCGCTTGCGGGCGGCCGAGAGCATGGTGCCGTCGCCGCCAAGGACCAGGGCCAGGTCCGGCGGCGCGGCAACCACGGCTCCGGCCGGCAGGACCGCGTGGGCGGCGTCGGGCAGGTTTTCCCGCACGAGGCACACGACGTCCCGGGCGGCGAGCCACTGGGCCACGGTCCAGGCCATGGCCCGGGCCTGGTCGTGGTCGGCTTTGTAGATGACGAGAACGGTGCGTATGGGGCGCGACATGATGTGGGTCCGGTTGTTGTTGCCCCGGTCAGGCCGGGGGAAGCGTGTTATAAGGCAAAGGGGCAAGCGATACAAGGAAGGCGGCCCGGGGTTTCCCGGCGATTGGGCGTGGATTTTTTTTGCCGACCCCTCTAAAGGTTATGGCGAAGCGTCCGATAAGACCCCTGAGAAGGAGCCACTCGCCTTGACCGCCATCCCTTATCAGGTCAGCGCCATGTTGCGCACCTACGGAAGGCAGGTAACCACGGCCCGGCGGCTGGCCCGGTTCCGTCGGTCGCTGCAGCCCGTCGACGACGAGGAAACCCAGATTTCCCGGGAGGCCAAGCGCCGGGAACTGGTGGGGCGGGTGGCGGCCGAGATCGTGGAGAACTGCATCGTGGCCGGCAGCGATACGCCGGTGGTCGAGGAGCTCAAGGCCGAACTGGAAGAGGAACTCGGCTTCCCCGTGGTGTTCGCCTATCCTCCTGAAGAACAGGAAATGCAGATTTTTCGCAAGGCCCCGGGGAAAGAGGCCGAACCTCTCGTCGGCGAGGCCAAGGCGGCCGCCATGCGGCGGCTGTGGGAATTGGCCCTGGAGAAAGTTGACGCAACCATGCTCTAATCATCGGTCCCCCCGCTGCCGATAAGTACAGTGCGGATAACGCGGGAGGGGGGTCGCCATGGACATCAAGAACATCTTCGGAATCAATCAGCCCTACGGGCAAAATCGTGTCGGGCGCAACGACTCCGGCGAATCTTCCAGTGTTTCGCGAGGCAAGGCGGGTAGTTCCGGCGGCGCGTCCGGTTCCTCGGCCGACCGGGTGACGCTCTCCGACGGCGGCAGGCTCGTGTCCGTGGCCACCCGAACGGCCCAGGAGGCCCCGGAATCGCGGGCCGACAAGGTTGCCTCCCTCAAAGCCCAAGTGGAGGCCGGCACCTACCAGCCGGACTCCAAGAAAATCGCCGAAAAAATGCTCACCATGGAATCGGAGTTGTTCGGCTAGGCCGCGCCCAAAAAAACGCGCCGCGATGCCCAAGGGCAACGCGGCGACGCGAACAAATCACAATTCCTGACGCCTTTTCGGACCGCCTCGGCGGGTCCGGGAAGGCGTCAGCCTTTTTTGGGCGTGGCCATGCCCGGCGTGTAATGGGCCGGGTAGCGGGAGTCGGTCTGAGGAATCTGCAGGCCGACGCGGGCCTCATTGTTGACCACAATGGGGCCGCTGAGATTAAGGGTGGTGCGCTCGGGCATGCCCTGGGGAATGGTCACGGTGACCAGGATGGTGGCCTGCTCCCGGGAATCGATGCCGAGAAGCCGCCGATCCGCCTCGCCGATGACCACTTCGTATTCGGTCATAAACGAGTAGGGATCGGCCACGAGCAACCCCAGCGACGGGTTGTCGAGGCTTTGCAGCACCAGAAACGGGGAGTCGTCACGCACCTGGATGAGGGTGAATTCCCGCTGGTCCCCGAAGCCAATAAGGCCCCTGGGGAATTGCAGCACCCGTTCTTCCGGCAACGTCAAGCGCCCAAGGCGCGTTTCCACTATTCGTTCGTTTTTTTTGGCCATAACTTCGCCGCCGCCAGGACATCGGAATCCATGGCGCAAAGCGCCTGCCGATTCTGTTCAAGCACCCGCAGATAAACCTCTTCGCGATACACCTGCATGTCGTCGGGCACTTCCAGCCCGATCTTGATCTGCTTGCCCTGGACCCCCAGGACGGTGATCTTGATATGGTCTCCGAGGTGCAGGCTTTCGCCCGGCCTCCGGGTCAAGATGAGCATGAACGCCCACGCCCCCACTTGTGTTTCTGGACACGAAAAATGCCGTCTTCGCGCCCGGTTATCGACCCTTCTAGCTGTCTGGGCCGGCCTTTGTCAACGCCTGGGGCCGCGGCCGCTAAATATAGCTGACCAACGACAGGTTCATCACCGTGCTCGAGGACTTGAGCACGGCCTGATAGGCCAATTCCTGCTGGGCCAACTTGGTGATGAGTTCGGTGAGGTCGGCGTCCTCGGTCTTGCTCAGCGTGTCGTTGGCGTTCTCCGCCAGGGTGTCGACCATGGTGCCGGCCGCCGTCACCCGGTTTTCCCGGGCGCCCACCGAGGCGGCCACGGTGAGCACCTGCTGCTGCGAGGCCGTCAGCTGGTCCAGGGCCTGCTGGCAGCCCTGCTGGTTGTTGGTTTCCAGGTAGCCCACAAGCTTGCCCACGGTCTCGAACAGGTTGGGGTCGACCGAGCCGTCGAAGGTCACGGCCTTGCCGTCATAGATGCCGCCAAAGATGTCCTTGCCCACGCCGTTGACCGTGACCGAGTCCGTGGGGGAAATAGCCATGTTGATATTGGCGGTGCTGGGCTGAATGAAATACTGGCTGCCGGAGGCCAGGGGGGCGGCGCTGGTGAGGGTCAGCGAGCCCCCGGGCACGGGCAGACTGACCTGCGTTGCGCTGGGCGTGCCCGAGGTGTTGCCCGTCACCCAGGAACGGCCGCCGTCGGTGCTGTAGGAATAGGCAAAGGGCGCGCTGAAGTCGCAGTCCTCGTCCAGGCGCACGGCGACGTTGCCGGAAAACACGCCGGCCGCCGAGGCCGTGGCCCCGGAACCGGTCGCGTCGACCACGGTCACGCCGTCGTTGCTGTTGCCGTTGTAGACCGCCGTGGGGCGTATCCACATCCAGGTGCCGTTTTGGTCGTCATGGTCGGCGCAGGCGGTGACGCTGTCCAGGGAGTTGTTGGCCAGGGTCATGGTCACGCCGCCCAGGTTGAGTTCCTGGGGATCGGTGGTGGTGGCGGTGTTGTAGGTTCCCGTGGTCCAGGTGGCCCCGCCGTCGCTGGAGTAGGAAAAGGCCGGCTGGTGCCCCACGGTGTCGGTTCCCGTGAACTGCACCAAAAGCGTGGAGTCGCTGGAGCCGGTCAGGGTGAAGCCGTTGTTCGCGTTGACCGCGGCGTCGAAGGCCGTGTCGTTGGAATTCATCCACAACTGTTGCGTGAAGGCTTCGGTATCGACCTTCTGGCCGGCGTACAGGGACTGGCCGTTGTATTCGGTGTTGGCCAACGAGATGAGCTGTTGGAAATACTGGCGCACGGCCGAGGCGATCTCGCCCCGGTTCTCCTCGGTGACCGAACCCGTGGCTCCCTGCTCGGCATACCCCTTGATGGTGGTGATGAGCGTGCTGACCGAGCTCAGGGCGCTGTCGGACTGGGTCAGCCACCCTTGGGCGCTGGTGATGTTGCGCTTGTACTGGGTGAGCTGGCTGATGTCGCAACGCGTCTGCAGCACCATGGCCGCGCCGTTGGGGTCGTCGGAGGGCGCGTTGATGCGCTTTTGGGTGGACGACTGGAGATTGGTCTCCATGAGCTTGCTGAGGGCGGCGTTGTTTTGCCGGACAATGGAACCGTAGATGCTCTGCTGGGCGATGCGCATGACCATGGGAACCTCCGGGGGCCTAGTTCTTGAGCCCCAGGACCGTCTCAAACATCGTGTTGGCCGTGCTGACGAGCTTGGCCGCGGCCTGGTAGGAATGCTGGAACTTGATCATGTTGGTCAGTTCTTCGTCGAGGTTGACGCCGGAAGTGGAAAGCTGCTGCTCGTTGAGCTGGGCGGCCAGGGCCGACTGGTAGGTGGCTTGATAGGAAGCGGCGGCGGTGTCCGATCCGATCTTGGACACCAGGGCGGCATGGTAGTCGGTCAGCGTCTGGTTCACCGTGGTATTGCCGGCGACGTAGAAGGGAATGTTCGTGTTTTCCAGTTCGGTCATGGCCTTGGCCGTGAGGTTGTCGCCCACGGCCACCAGCCCGTCCGCGCCCACATGGCCGGCGTTGATCCGGTTGAGGTCGGTCCCGACGACGTCGTTGACGGCGACGTCCGAAGCCCTAGAGCCGGTCAAGAACGTGTTGACGCCAAGGGCGGCCAAAACGCCCGACGAGTCATCGCCGAATTGAAAGGTCGCCCCGCCCGTCCCCACGATGGACAGCCGGTTGTTGACCACAGACGCGGTGACGCTGCCGCCTAAGACGGCGTTGATCTGATCGACGATGCCGTTGGTGCCATCTTCCAGACAGGTCGTCCCGGGAATGAACTTGATGGCGGCGCTGGCCGTCATCGCGCCGGTGGCGTCATACACGTACATCATGGATGCGCCGGACTGCAGGCGGTCGCTGTAGTCGAGTCCGGAACTCCGCGAATCCAGGGCGTATGTCGCATCGGTCACGGCGTTGGTCCCCAGGACCGAAGCGAAATTCGTCAGGCCCGCGCCCTGGGAATGGATGCGGTTGACCTCCCAGACCATGCTCTTGGCAAAGGCGTCGAGGGTGTCCTGAAACTGGCCGAGTTCCTCGTCGCGAAACAGAAACGCGCCGGCCAGCGAACCGCCGGTCAGGCGACGGGGGTTGTCCGTGCCGTCGGCATACTGCTGGGGCGTGATGTTTTCCGGCGTGCCGGCCGTGGTGTACCAGTACAAGGCCTTCTTGGGCACCAGGGTGAAGGTGTCGCCGACATTGAAATCGCTGGCCGGCACGACGGCGTTGGGATCGCTTAGCGTGCCGAACCACACGTCAAGGTCGCCGACCCGGACCTTGGAGTTGGCGTCGTCGGCCTCGAAGCGGGCGGTTGTGCCGTCGTCGTTGGTCAGCCACGTCCGGCCGCCGTCCAGGGACGCTTCGAACAAGGCCGCGCCGCCGCTCACGGAACCGTTGGACACCACCTTGAGGGTGTATTCGTCGTTGTCGGCGCCGTCGTAATAGGCCTGGACGTCGCTGCCGGCGGCCATGGAGGCTGACGAAAGCTGGCGCACGGTCTTGCCCTGCTCGAACTTGAAATCGAAGGACACCACGCCGTCCACCACAGTCTGGCCGGCCGTGGTGTTGACCGTGATGTTGCCCTTGCCATTGTCGATGACGTTGATGTCGATCAGCCCCGCCATCTCGCGCAGCTTGTTGTCGCGCTGATCGTAGAGATTGTTGGGGTTGCTCTTGCCGTCGATCTGGGTCTGGTTGATCTGGTTATTGAGGTCGGCGATGTCCTTGGCCAACTGGTTGAGCTTGTCCACGCCGGCGGCGATGCTCTGGTTAGCCTGATCCTCAAGCTGCTGCATGGAATCGGCCTCGGAACGCAGGGTGCTGAGCATGGTTTCGGTGTCGTCCACCAGGGTCTGGCGCACGGCGGCGCTGTCCGGGCTGGTGGTCAGGTCGCCCCAGTCGTCGAAAAACGTGCTCAGCGACGAGTTGAGGCCCTTGGTGTTGGACTCGTTGACAAGGTTCTGGGCGCTTTGCAGGCCGTTATAGAGGGTCTGGTAGCGGTCGCGGGCCGACACCTTGGTCAGGTATTGGGCTTCGACGAACTTGTCGTGGGCGCGCACCACTTCCTGGGCCACCACGCCGGTGCCGATCTGGCCGGTGAACGTATTGACGTACTGGCCGTCCTTGAGCACCACCGACTGGCGGCTGTAGCCCTCGGTGTCAACATTGGAAATGTTGTTGCCGGTGACCTGCAAGGCCGCCTGGTTGGCGCGAAGGGCCCCTGCCCCCATGGACAGCAGGGAAGTGATGCCGGACATCAGAGCCTCCCGCTGATCATGCCCGGAGGCGGCGTGGCCGAGGCCATGCGCCCCCTGGCGCCGTAGACGCCCTTTTTCGGGGTCATGAGCTTTTGCAGGTTGTCCAGGCTCTCCTTGGTCACGTCATACAGGCCAAGGGCCATGGCGTAGTTGCGCGAGGCCTGCTTGGCCGAACGCTGTTCGGTCTTGTCGATGGCCTCGCACAGCCCTCGGGCCGCTTCCCGGGTCTCCTCGTCCAGCTGCCCGGCCAGATCGGCCAGCCGCTTGGCCTTGGGGTCCAGGGCGGCGTACAGGCCGTGGAGGCTGTGGCGCTCCGCCGCGATCTGGCGCAGCAACTCCTGGATGGAAAACTCCACCGAGGCCACGGACGCGGGCTGGCGCGTGGAAAGATGGGAAAATTCTTCCGCCAGAAGGCTTTCCAGGAGGGTGACGGCCCCAAGCTGCCGGCGCAGGTTCGCAAGTATCTGACCCTTCATGGCGTTCCTCGATTTTTACTCGCAATTCCAGTCAATTACAGCGGCCCTTGCAGGACTCCCGAAGCGGCCAGCAGGCCGTGGGGGTCCACCGTGTCGCCGCCCCGGCGCAGTTCGAAGTGCAAATGCGGCCCGGTGGAGCGTCCGGTGCTTCCTACCTCTGCAATTTTTCCGCCAGCCTGGACGTTGTCGCCCGGCCGCACCGCGTAACCGCGCAAATGCCCGTACACGCTCTTCCAGCCGCCGGGATGCTCCACCTCCACCACGTTGCCGTAGCCGCCCTTAGTCCCGGCGTAAGTGACCACACCGTCCCAACAGGCGGCGACCGGGTCGCCCTCGGCCGCGGCGATGTCCATGCCGGCGTGCCAAGCCTTGCCCCCCTTGAAGGGATCGGTGCGCCAACCGTAATCGGACGTGATGTCGCCCCGGGTTGGCGCGGCTATGGGCGTGGCCGCCTGGGCCTCGGCCAGTCCGTCATCGTTTTGACGACTCCCCGCCGCCACTTCGTGAGCGGGACTGAGCGCCGGCATGGCCGCCTGGCCATGGGCCGCCGCCCCGGGCCGGGCCAGGGCCGCCGTCACGGCCGGCGAAAGCGCCTGGGCCTGGACCGGCCGGCCGCCGCGCGGCAGGGTCGCGTCCGTGACGGTCAAATTGCTCGAAGCCACGCCTAGGCCATGGGTCGCGGTCGGCCGGTTGGCCGGCAACACGTCGCCCACGCCGGCCTTCTCGCCGCCGCCGAGCACCTTGCCCTTGAGCTGGCGGTACATCATGTCGGCCAGGCCAATGCCGCCGGATTCGGCCATCTTGTCGCACATGGCCTTGTCGAACATGGAATAATACTGGTCTTCATACTTGCCGTGCAGCAGCCCGTCCTTGGGCACCGTGGCCCGCATCTGGGAAAAGAGCTTGGAAATGAACACCGACTCGAAGCCCTGGCAGGCCTCGCGCAGCTTGGCTTCCTTGTCCTTGCCGCCGGAAAGCCTCTGGCGCAGGGCGTCGATCTCGAGCTTCTGCGCGACGTCGCTTTGCAAAGAGGCGTTGGCGGCCACATCGGCCATGCCCTCGGGAACGCTCATGGCAGTCATCCTCGCTGGTCCGGCGTCGGTTTTTTGGCCATACGGCCCCGACGCCCCTGACAAGGCAAGATACGGGCCAGTTTGTTGCGGGGAGAGGGAAGAGCCTCCGGCGGCCGGGGGCCTGAGGCCCCCAGACCCCCCGAATGGATTACGGG
>ALAO01000063.1 GCA_000307955.1 Solidesulfovibrio magneticus str. Maddingley MBC34
ACCATGGCCAGCACCAGCGGCACGGCCAGGGCCACGACGATGCCCGTGCGCCAGCCAAGGGACAGAAAGCTCACGGCCAGCACGATGACCAGCGCCTCGACAAAGGAGCGGAGGAATTCGTCAACGGATTCTTCCACGACCTGCGGCTGGTCGGCCACCCGGCTGATCTCGAAGCCTAGCGGCAGGTCCGCCCGGATGTTCGCCATGGCCGCGTCCAGGTCGCGCCCCAGCTCCAGGATGTTGCCGCCCTTGGCCATGACCACGCCCAGGGCGATGGCTGGCTGGCCTTCGTGGCGGGCGACAAAGGTCGGCGGGTCCTGCGGGCCTCGGTGGAAGCTGGCGATGTCGCCCAGGCGAAACACCTTGCCGCCGCTGGCCACCGGCACCTCGGCCAGGGCCTCCACGCCCTTGAGCGCGCCGTCCACGCGCAGATGCACGGCGTCGGCGGCCGTTTCCAGGGCGCCGGCCGGGGTCACCTCGTTTTGCTTGGCGATGGAGTCGAAGACGGCCTGGGGCGCGATCCCCAGGGTGGCCAGCTTGGCGTTGTTGATCTCCACGAAGATGCATTCGGTCTGCTCGCCGTAAAACCGCACCTTGGTCACCGACGGCACGCGCAGCAGGGCTTGCCGAATGGTCTCGGCTTCGTCCTTGAGCTGGCGCATGGTGTAGTCCGGGCCGGTCAGGAGATACAGCACCGAATCCACGTCGCCGAATTCGTCATTGAAAAAAGGCCCCTGGACGCCGGCGGGCAGATTGGCCCGGATGTCCCCCACGCGCTTTCTGACCTGATACCAGCATTCCCGCACCTCGGCCGTTGGCGTGGACTCCAGGATATCCAGCTTCATGATGACACCGCCGGGGCGGGAATAGGTGCGCACCTTGTCGAAGTAGGGGACTTCCTGAAGTTTTTTCTCGATGGGATCGGCCACCAGACGTTGCATCTCGTCGGCCGTGGCTCCGGGCCAGGCCGCGCCGACGATCATCTGTTTGACGGTGAAATCCGGGTCCTCGGCGCGGCCCAGATGGAGATACGACCAGATCCCGGCCAGGGAGACCAGGATGATGAGGAACAGGGTCAGCGGACGGTGGGTGACGGCCCACTCGGACAGGTTGAGGCCTTTCACCGGACGGCCTCCGTCGCGGCGTCGGCCAGGCGAACGGTCAGCCCCTTGTCGAGCTTTTGGACGCCGGCCGTGACGATGACGTCGCCGGCCGCGAGCTGGCCGCTTCGCACATAGGCGTCGCTTTCAGTGTAGTGGTCCACCGTGACCGGGACGAAGGTCAGCTGCCCGGTTTGGACGTCGACGCGCCAGACGCCCGGGCCGCTGCCCTGGTTGAGCAGGGCGCTGGCCGGTATGCGGGCGGTGGGGGCGGCGGCGGCCTCGGAGAGATGCAGCGTGGCCGTCATGCCCAGGCGCACGGCGGGATCGGCGTCGGCCAGGGAATAGCGAACGGCATAGGTGCGGGTGCCTGGGTCGGCGGACGGGGACGTTTCTCGCAGCACGGCCCGGCAGCGGACGTCACGATTGGCCCAGAAGGAGATTTCCGCCTGGGATTCCTTGATGTCCTTGAGGTGGCGTTCGGGTATGTCGACCAGCACTTCCAGGGCCCCCTTTCGGGCCACGGTGACGACGCCTTGGCCTTGGGGCACGACCTGGCCGGCCTCGGCGCTGGTCTTGGTGACCACGCCGTCGGTGCTGGCGAGAAGCTTGGCATAGCCCAGCTGGCTCACGGCCAGCTTGAGGGCGCTGTCGGCCCGTTCCACCCGGGAGCGGGCTTCGTCGGCGGCCAGGTGCTTGAGATCGTACTCGGACTGGCTGACCACGTGCTTGGCCAGGAGCGTGGCATAGCGCTTGTCGTCGCTGGCGGTCTGGTCCTTGTTCGAAAGGGCCGCCCGCAGTTCGGCCTGGGCGCTTTCCACTGACAGGCGGAGATCCTTTTCGTCCAGGGTCGCCAGCACTTGTCCTTCCCGGACATGGTCGCCGACGTCCACCAGCCGTTTTTCAATGCGTCCGCCGACCCGGAAAGACTCCTGCACCTCGTGGCGCGCCACGACGACGCCGGGGTAGGTGCGCTGCGCCGTCTCCGTGTCCAGGCTGATCCGCATGGTGTTGACCACCGGCCGGTATGGGGGAGGCGGCGTGGCTTCGTGGCAACCGGCCAGGCCAAAGAGCAGCGACGCCAGCAAAAGCAGCGCCCGGTACTGTCGTGTCACGTGACTGGCCAAAGCGAAGGTATGCGTCAAGGTCATGGAAAAACCATCCTGATGGCGGGTTGTCGGCGAAAACCTATTTTTCGCCTGAGCACAGGCCGTGCAAAAGCAGGTCGAGCAGTTGGTCAAGGTCTGCCTCAAGGCGATCTTGACCGTTGTCCTCGTCGTTGATCTCGTGTTCGAGCAGCGAGGGATAAATGAAGACCGCCAGGGAGCCATGCAGGGCCTTGGCCATGTTGTCGCTGTGGACGCGCCGGAACTCGCCGGAGGCCATGCCCTGTTCGATGATGATTTTGAGCAAGTCTTTAATGCGTTCGCTGTGGCCCTGGATGACGGACCAGTGTTCGTCCATGGCCACGGCCACCATGTCGTACAGCCGCCTTTCCTTGATGATGCTGTTTTTGACCGTGCGGTGATATTCCTTGATGAAGCGCTTCAGGCGTTCGGTGGAAGAGCCGTCCTGCACCAAGGATTCCCAGCTTTGCGTTTCGATGTGATGCACGAGGCGATCGCAAATGGCTTCGTTGATGCTCGCCTTGGAGGGAAAGTAGCGGTAGATGTTGGCCTGGCTCATGCCAAGCGTCTTGGCGATGTCGGTGACAGTGGTCTTGGCGTAGCCGACTTGGCGGAAGAGATTTTCGGCGGTTTCGATGATTTGCAGTTTGATGGCCGCCGCATCGGAAGCGGTGGTTTTTTTTCGGCCCATAAAGTTGTCCTTGGTTTGCGAGAGCTTGGGGAGAAATTGGAGTGCCTTCAAAGGTGGTCTTGAAAATATAATGAAGATTTTTAGTTTTTATTATTTTTCATGTCAATGTGAAAAAGGTGGGTGGGATGTGAAGGGGAGAGGAGGAGGAGACAAAAAAAGCCGGCGTTTGAGAGAGATAAGGCGAAGCGTCTTTCCAAGGCCATGGACATCCCCATGGCGGAACTGTTCAGTCTTGAGGAGTTTCGATTGGCGCCTGAGGAGCTGCGAGCGATCCTGGTCAGGCAGATTGAATCAGCTGAGCTGCCTCCGCTTTGCATATCTAAAAAAGCATCGGGTCATTGGCGGAAGTTGTTACGCAGTGTGATGCTAGCTTCTAAGTATAAGTGCATTAACTCCCCATGAGTCTCTGTAGAAGTTGGAGACGTAATCTTGATTAAGAGCACTGTATGGCGACAACTTTTCAGTTTTTCGCCTTTAACGGTGGTATTGTTTAACTAATTATACCACCATAGTATCCTTTTGCTGCTTGGAGCTAGGATGCTCTACGATGGGAATGCGATCAAGGGGACTTGAGGGATTTTGGGAATAGCCCTATGGGAAAAGGACGTTGGTAGTATCCGTGGATTTTCTGGATTTTTGGTCCAAGGAAAGTCCAATGGGGGAGCTTGAAGAAAATCCCAGGAGGAGCCCGTAGAGGGAGCAGGGGGAAAGCTCAAGCCCTAATATCCCCAGGAGAGGGCTTCGGTTACTTGCTTGAGGAAAGCGTCAGTATTCTAGTTGGTTAAGAAGTGCAGATTCTTGCCTCTTCTCATCTTCAGCAGATTGGGCAGTTAAGTCGCGCTATCAGGTGTGGGTTTGGCAGCGAAATAGGAGTTTGGAGGTTTCTCTTGGCCATGCGATTAGCTGTTGAAATAAGCGTTGTGCTAGGCGTATGTGTCGGATTTTATGCTTTTATGTATTTCAGGTTTCGTCGCGAAAGTGCTGAAAGAATACAAGAAATTAAAACTAGTATTAAGCATGACTATAAATTTGATGTAAATGAACTTGTAAAATCTGAACTTCATCGTGTTTTTTGTTGTGATAGTTGTGCATGGGAAATGCCGCGTCGTGACGGGATTGCCGCCCTGAAGCTTCTTAAGAAAAAAGTCGAAAATATTTTTAGTCAATTTTCGGATGAATTTTTGACGAACTGCAGCCTTGATGTGAATAAATCGTTGGTGACGATAACTGTCGAAGATCATCTCTATCATGTATCGATATCTTCGTTTCGCTCCCGGGCAAAAGGTGCATTCTCACTGCCGATGCATGTGTCAAGGGTAAGACTAAAGCTCGTGTACCGGTCCTTGTTTATCCATGAAACAGAAAGTGTTTACATTGTTTGTAAGATGTTTACTAGACACTTGATGATGCAAATCGATCCAGAAATTTTGCTGAAACCGGAAGTCGTTGAAAGCGTAAGGGGGCGCTTGCACCCTGTTTGTGGTTTGTAATCTGATAGATAAATTTGAGTGTGTGATTGTTCTGCTGCGGAATTTTTAAAAAAATATTTTTCTGCGGATATTCCGTGGGGAAGGGGCCACTATGCAAACAATATTTTGAGAATTTCTTGCAATAGTTAGTATAAATTTTCAACTGAAAATTTTTAATTTTATCTACATTGTATTAAAAGGTTGCGAGTGCCAATTGTCATTTTCTGTAATTACTGATGTTTAGATAAAAGTTTGTATTTCCAAGTTGATCTCCCCTT
Source organism: Solidesulfovibrio magneticus str. Maddingley MBC34 (assembly GCA_000307955.1). Classification (GTDB taxonomy): domain Bacteria; phylum Desulfobacterota; class Desulfovibrionia; order Desulfovibrionales; family Desulfovibrionaceae; genus Solidesulfovibrio; species Solidesulfovibrio magneticus_A. Next base: position 4,666 of record ALAO01000063.1, read on the forward strand.
GTAACGCGGCACTCCTGATCTTTAGTCCCTTTATATTCAACCTTTGCATTATGAAATAATTGACTATTCACCTTCTCCCATCCTCCCCAATCCCCGTTTCTCCTCCCTCCGTGAAAAAATCCCAACAAAATCTCTTGACCTCCCCGGCCAGAAACCGTACTTACCCACCTCGCCAACACGGTGCCAACAAGCGCCAACGGGTTGGTCCCCGAAAAAATCTGGGAAACGGAAAATTTCGGGTTGACTTCGGGAAGAGTTCTGAGTAGATAAACCCTTCCCTGATTTTGAATCTAGGAGCGTAGCTCAGGGGGAGAGCACTTGCTTGACACGCAAGGGGTCGGGAGTTCAAATCTCCCCGTTCCTACCACGAATCCACAGGGAGGCTTTGGCCTCCCTTTTTTTTAGATGATGACGGGGCTACCGCCCCCGGAGAAGGCGACGTGCAGGTCACAATCGAGGATCAATCCCTGGAGGCGGCGGCCGGCGAAGCTTGCGGCCAAGTCCTTTCCCGTGCCGTTTCCGGCAAGCGCCTGAAAAACGCCGTGGCCTGCCTCGTGGACGGGCAGCCCCGCGATCTTGCTTTTCCGCTGCCTAAGGACGCCCATGAGCTGGCGCTTGTCGCCGCCGACTCGCCCATGGGGCTGTCCATCATCCGCCACTCGGCCGCCCACATCATGGCCGAGGCGGTCAAAACGCTTTTCCCGTCCGTCCAGGTCACCATCGGCCCGGCCATCGAAAACGGCTTCTATTACGACTTCGCCTACGAGCGTCCGTTTACCCCGGACGATCTGGAGGCCATCGAGGCGGAAATGCAAAAAAGCATTGCCGCCAATTCGCCGTTTGCCTGCACCTACGTGCCCAAGGCCGACGCCAAGGCCCTTTTTGCTGCCCAGGGCGAGAGCTACAAGCTTGAGATCATGGACGAGAACATCGTCGGCGACACCGTGTCCCTGTACCGGCACGGCACGTTCACCGACCTGTGCCGCGGTCCCCATGTGCCGACCACCGGCTTGGTGCGGGCCGTGAAGCTGCTGTCCGTGGCCGGCGCTTACTGGCGCGGCGACGAGAAGCGGCCCATGCTGCAGCGCATCTACGGCACGGCCTTTGCCTCGGCGGCCGACCTCAAGACCTATCTGCACCACATTGAGGAAGCGAAAAAGCGCGACCACCGCAAGCTCGGGGCGCAGCTCGACCTGTTCAGCTTCTCCGAGGAAGTGGGCGCGGGCATGTGCATCTGGCACCCCAAGGGCGAGCTGATCCGCACCATCATCGAGGATTTCGAGCGCCGCGAGCACTTGCGCCGTGGCTACGACCTGGTGCGCGGTCCGCTGATCCTGCGCCGGGAACTCTGGGAGCGCTCGGGGCACTACGACAACTACCGCGAGAACATGTATTTCACCGAGATCGACGAGCAGTCCTACGGCATCAAGCCCATGAACTGCCTGTCGCATATGCTCATTTATAAATCCCGGGTGCGCAGCTACCGCGATCTGCCCCAGCGCTACTTCGAGCTGGGCGTGGTGCATCGCCATGAGAAATCCGGCGTGCTCCATGGCCTGCTGCGCGTGCGCCAGTTCACCCAGGACGACGCCCATATCCTGTGCCGCCCGGATCAGCTGCAAGAAGAGATCACCGGCGTCGTGCGCTTTGTGCAGGACGTGGTCGGGCTTTTCGGCTTCGATTTCGAGGCCGAGTTGTCCACCCGGCCGGAGAAGTCCATCGGCTCCGACGAGGACTGGGACCGCGCCACCAAGGCGCTGGTCGACGCCATGGAGTCCATCGGGCTGCCCTACGAAGTCAACGAGGGCGACGGGGCGTTTTACGGGCCGAAGATTGACATCAAGCTCAAGGATGCCTTAGACCGCCGGTGGCAATGCGCCACGATCCAGTGCGACTTTACCTTGCCGGAGCGCTTCGATCTCGTCTATACGGACGCTGACGGGGAGCGCAAACGGCCGGTGATGTTGCATCGCGTCATCTTGGGCGCAGTGGAGCGGTTCCTCGGCGTGCTCATCGAGCACACCGCCGGGGCGTTGCCGACTTGGCTGTCGCCGGTGCAGGCCCGCATTCTCATCGTCACCGACGCCCAGAAAGAATTTGCCGAACAGGCCCTGGCCCGGCTCAAAGAGGCCGGCATCCGGGTCGAGCTCGACGATCGCAACGAGAAACTGGGCTTCAAGGTTCGCGAAGCCCAGGTGGAGAAGATCCCCTACATGCTCGTGGCAGGGGACAAGGAAAAGGAACTCGACGGCCTGAACGTGCGCCTGCGCTCCGGGGAAAATCTTGGCGTCAAGACCCTGGACGAAGTGGCGCTCATGATCACGGCCGACTGCCAAGAACCATTCAAGCGTGGAGGGATGCGCTATAACTTCTGCTCCCAGTAGTGATCCTCGGTGTAATCACCGGATCCGCGCCCGCGAGGTGCGGGTGATTGCCGACGACGGCTCGCAGGTGGGTATCATCCCGACCAGCGAGGCGTTGCGCATGGCCCAGGAAAAGGGCCTGGACCTCGTTGAGGTCGCGCCCAATGCCGAGCCCCCCGTCTGCCGGATCATGGATTTCGGGCGTTTCAAGTATCAGCAGCAAAAAAAGCTGCAAGAGGCCCGGAAAAAGGCGACCACGGTTCAGCTCAAGGAAATTAAAGTCCGGCCCAAGACCGACGAGCACGATTACCAGACCAAGCTCAAGCATATTCGCCGCTTCATTGAAGAAGGCGATCGCTGCAAGGTCACGGTGTTCTTTCGCGGACGCGAAATCGTGCACAAAGATCGCGGCCTGACCATCCTGACTCGCGTGGTTGCCGACCTTGGCGAATTGATCAAGGTGGAGCAGGAGCCTCGTACAGAGGGGCGCATGATGACCATGCTGCTGGCCCCGCAAGTCAAGAAACCGACCGTGCCCGCGTAAGCCGGCGCGACACCAAGGAGTCCGTCATGCCCAAGATGAAGACCAACCGCAGCGCCGCCAAGCGCTTCGGCAAGACCGGTTCCGGCAAGTTCACCCGCCGCCGCCAGAACCTGCGCCATATCCTGACCAAGAAAAGCGCCAAACGCACCCGTCGTCTGGGGCAGGGCGCCCTGGTCGATTCCGCCAACGTCAAGGCCGTCAGCCGCCTGCTGCCCTACGCCTAGACCGAGCGGCCTTAAACGATACCCCGGTATCCTTTAAGATAACACTTTCGCTGTTTGTCCTGGCCCGCGCGCAAGCGCCGGCCGGGCGCGGCAGGCGGCCCCAACGGGGCCGCTTATACGACTTAAGGAGCTTCCCCATGCGCGTGAAACGCGGTCAAGCTGCCCATAAGCGGCACAAGAAATTTTTGAAGATGGCCAAGGGCTACGTTGGCGCCCGCAGCAAGCTGTACGAAACCGCACGCGAAGTCGCTGAACGCTCGCTCGTTTACGCCTACCGCGACCGCAAGCAGCGCAAGCGCCAGATGCGCAAGCTCTGGATCCTGCGCATCAACGCCGCCGCCCGTGAGCATGGTCTGTCCTACAGCGTGTTCATGCACGGCTTGACCACGGCCGGCGTCGAGCTCGACCGCAAGGTGCTGGCCGACATGGCCGTTCGCGAAAAGGACAGCTTCCAGAAGCTGGCGGAGCTCGTCAAATCCAAGGTGGCCTAAGTGTCCGGACTTTCGCTCGTCGCCGAGCTCGAAGGCCTGGTTGAGGCGTGCGCCGCACGCCTCGACCGGGCCTTGGCGCTTGAAGAGCTCGAAGCCGCCCGGGTCGAATTCCTCGGCCGCAAGGGGCAGCTCGCCGCCGTCATGTCCCGCCTGCCCGGGCTCGATCCCGATGCCCGCCGCGAGGCCGGCAAGGCCGCTAACGCCGTCAAGGAGCGTCTGACCGCGCTCTACGACGCCCGGCTGGCCGACCTCAACCGGGCCGCCATGGACGTCGCCCTGGCCGGGTTCGATCCCACCGTGCCGGGCTACGCCCCGGCCGCCGGCAGCCTCCACCCCGTGACCCTGGTCACGGCCGAGATCTGCAAGGCGTTGGAGGAGCTTGGCTTTTCCATCGTCACCGGCCCCGAGATCGAGACCGACTACTACAATTTCGAGGCCCTCAACATGCCTCCCGAGCATCCCGCCCGGGACATGCAGGATACCCTCTACATATCTGACTCGATCGTGCTGCGCACCCACACCTCGCCGCTGCAGATCCGCACCATGCTGGCCAGCAAGCCGCCGGTCGCGGTCATCGCCCCGGGCAAGGTCTACCGCCGCGACTCCGATCTGACCCACACCCCGATGTTCCACCAGATCGAGGGGCTGTTGGTCGACGAGGGCGTGTCCATGGCCGACCTGCGCGGCACGCTGACCGCCTTTGTGCGCCGCATCTTCGGCCCCAAGACCAACGTGCGCTTCCGGCCGAGCTTTTTCCCCTTCACCGAGCCCAGCGCCGAGGTGGACATCTCCTGCGTCCTGTGCGGCGGCAAGGGTTCGACCGCGTCCGGCCCCTGCCGGGTGTGCAAGGGCACCGGCTTCGTCGAGATCCTGGGCTGCGGCATGGTCGATCCCAACGTGTTTGACGCCGTGGGCTACGACACCGAGCGCTACACCGGCTTTGCCTTCGGCATGGGCGTGGAGCGCGTGACCATGCTCAAGTACGGCATTGGCGATCTGCGCATGTTTTTTGAAAACGACATCCGCTTTTTGAGTCAGTTTTAACCAGGGGCCTTCCCTGTCTCGCCGGGGTTCCGCCGGTCCCGCCTGCTCCAGGCCGTACGGCCGCTGTCGCCATTTCGGAGCCGGACGGGTCGCCGTCGGAACCCCTTTGCAAGAGCGGGGGCGTCTTCCCCCGGCCGCCGGAGGCACATCACCATGCTGCTCAGTCTGTCCTGGCTTCGCGAATTGACCCCGTATCAGGGCACGGCCCAGGAATTGGCCGACCGCCTGACCATGCTCGGCCTCGAAATCGAGGACATTTTCAACCCCTTCGAAGCCATCATGGGCGTGGTCGTCGGCCGGGTGCTCACCAGGCAAGCCCATCCCGATTCCGACCACCTGTCCTTGTGCACCGTGGACGTCGGCGGCGAGTCGCCCCTGCCCATCGTCTGCGGCGCGGCCAATGTGGCCGCCGGCCAGCTCGTGCCCGTGGCCACGGTGGGCGTGTCCCTGCCGGGCGGGCTGACCATCAAGAAAAGCAAGATTCGCGGCCAGGTTTCCGAAGGCATGATCTGCTCGGAATCCGAACTGGGGCTGGCCGAGGAAAAAAGCCCGGGCATCATGGTCCTGCCGGAGACTTGCCAGGTCGGCACGCCGCTGCCCGAGGCGCTTTCCCTGGACACCTGCGTTCTCGACGTCTCGATTACGCCCAACCGGGCCGACTGCCTGTCCGTGCTCGGCATCGCTCGCGAAACGGCCATGGCCTTCGACCTGCCCCTGACCTTGCCGGAAGTCGCCTACGCCGAATCCGGTCCCGAGGCGGCCAAGGAACTGGCCATCGACATCGAGGACCCGCAGCAGTGCCCGGTCTACCGGGCCAAGATCATTTCCGGCGTCGCCGTCGCGCCCTCGCCCGACCGCATCCGCTGGCGGTTGACCGCCATCGGCCAGCGCCCCATTTCCAACATCGTCGACGCCACCAACTACGTGCTTTTTGAGCTGGGCCAGCCGCTGCACGCCTTTGACCGGGCCAAGCTCGCCGGCAACGTGATCAAGGTGCGAAACGCCGCTGAGGGCGAGGCCATCGTCACCCTGGACGGCCAGGAGCGCAAACTCACCGCCCGTGACCTGCTCATCTGCGACGCCGAAAAACCGGTTGCCCTGGCCGGCGTCATGGGCGGGGCCAACAGCGAAATGGCCGACGGCAGCAGCGACGTGGTCCTGGAATGCGCTGTTTTCCGTCCCGGGACCATCCGCAAGACCGCCCGCCGCCTGGCCCTGCCCAGCGAAGCCTCCTACCGGTTCGAGCGCGGCGTGGATCAGGTCGGTTCGGTCTACGCTTTAAACCGCGCCGTGGCGCTCATGCTCGAAACCGCCGGCGGCACGGCCCGGCCCGGCGTGGCCATGGCCGAGCCCAAGCCCTTCACCCCGCGCGGCATCGGCTTCCGCCCGGCCCGGGCCACCATGCTGCTGGGCGAGGACATGCCCGAGGATTTCTGCCGCAAGGTACTCTCGGGCCTGGGCTGCCAGCTCTCCGAGACCGATCCTTCGGGCGTTATCGCCGTGACCCCGCCGTCGCATCGCCTGGACCTGGAACGCGAGGCCGACCTCATCGAGGAAGTGGGGCGGGTGTACGGCCTGGACCGCATCGCGCCGCGTCTGCCCCGGGTGTCCAAGGCCCTGGACGACGTGCCGGCCGAGTCCGAGTTCGGCTTCTGGTCGCGGGTGCGGACCTTCGCCGTGGGCCTGGGACTTCGCGAGGCCGTCAACTACAGCTTCGTCGGCCACGCCGATCTCGACATTTTGTGCCTGGACGCCGCCTGCCGCGTGTCCGTGGCCAACCCCTTGTCCGAAGACCAGAACGTCATGCGGCCCATGCTGGCCCCGGGACTGCTGGCCACGGTGCGCCACAACCTGTCCCACGGCAACGCCAACCTGCGCCTTTTCGAGGTCGCCCGGGTGTTCGCCGCCGACGCCATGTCCGAGACCTCGGCCCGGGAAGCCGGGCGGCTGGGCATCGCGCTGCACGGCCTGCGCCACCCCGACGGCTGGCCCTGGCCCAAGGACGAGCTGGCCGGCTACGGCGATATCAAGGGCATCGTCGAGGCGCTCATTGCCCATTTCAAGCTGCCGGCCGGCGTTTATGCGCGCGACGACAGCCTGCCCTGGCTGGCCCCGCAGGTCGTGGTGACCGTCGGCGGCAAGCGCCTGGGCGTGATTGGCCAGGTGACCCCGGAAGTGGCCGACGCCTACCACGCCCGCCATGCCCTGTGGCTGGCCGAGCTCGACCTGGACGCCCTGCGCGCCCTGGCCGATGGCGTGAAGCGGGGCTTCAAAGCCCTGCCGAGCTTCCCGCCGGTGCGCCGCGACGTGACCCTGGCCGCTGCGGCCGGCGTGGCCGTGGGCGACGTGTTGACCGCCATCGCCGAGGCCAAGGCGGCCATCTTCGAAGACGTGCTTTTAATCGACGCCTTCACGCCCGAGGGAACCGACGAGCGCCGCCTGACCTTCCGGCTGACCTACCGCCACCCGGAAAAGACCCTCAAGGACAAGGAAGTGGACAAGGTCCACGAGGCGCTCGTGGCCGCCGTCCTGGCCAAGCTGCCGGTGACGCGCCCGTAATCGGCCTTGGGTCGAGGGCGAGTCCGCCCCTTTGGTCTGAGCGTCGGTCGGTGGCCTGCTTCGGCCTGACCGCTTTCTTGCCGCCAATGATAAGCGCCTGCCCCGCATCCATGCGGGGCAGGCGCTTTTTTACGTACATGTCGTTGTTGATGGCCTGGCCGGAAGGGGGCGGGTCAAGCCCGCGCGGTTTTGCGCCCATGACGTGCGTGCGCCGCGTTTGTGAAAACCCCGAGAGGTTTTTCCTGCAACAAACAGGGGCAGGCGTTGTCGGCGATACGGGGGCCGCACTTGCGGCAGCTGCGTCCCTCGTGTCGCGTCTCTTGAAAATGACGCCAGTATTTCTAAGACTAATACTGGTTTTAGTCTGTTGGCCGCGATGCGCAGAGGGCGTAATTCGTGGCCGCGTCACGAGCGAGAGGTCGGCACGGCGGGGCAACTGCCGGCCTTGAAGCGGAAAATGGGCCGTCGCGACAACCAGCCGACCAGGGATTCGGCCGTCTGGCAGAACAGCGCAAAGACCGGCATGGCCAGGACGCACCAGAAACGCCCGGTCGTGGTCCAGGGATTGAAGCCCAGGCTCGCCATGGCCCAGAAGTAGCTGGGTTCGAAGAGATAGAGGGCGTAGGAATTGCGCCCCAAAAAGGCCACCGCCCGGGCCAAGGGCAGTCGCGCCCTGCCGGAGAGGAAAAGGACCGTGAAGGCGGTGCACAGCGCGGCCAAGCCGAGCCCGGCGAGGCTGGCGGCAAGCGGGGCCTTGGGTTCCCCGAGCACGACGAGTCCGGGCGCCAGGCCGGCCAGGGCCAGCAGGCCAAGGGCCTTGGCCCGACGCGAGGTCGTCGCCGGCCGGGCTTTGGACCCGGCAAAAGGAAGAAACGCCAGGACAAGGCCGATGCCGAAAAAGCCGATGTGGCCAAAGACGATGTTTCGGTAGGTGAGGATGTTGGAAAAGACGATGGCCCGGATGTCTTCGGGCAGCCACGCCGCTGCGGCCGTGGCTGCGGCGAGAAGGCCGAAGAGGCCCAAGGAAAAGCGCCAGGGGCCGACCCGTCTCAGAATGTCGTATAAAAACGGCGCGACAGCGGCGCATTGGATGATGGCCCCGACGAACCAATAGGGCGTCTTGACGCCGGAAATCGCCCACACATCAGGCGCGGCCTTGGTCGACGCCCAGATGCAGCCCAGCGCCAGCCAGTAGAGCGGATAGAGGCGAAAGAATCTGTCGCGGTAAAAATCGCGTAAACAAAAACATCCGCCGGCATGGCGCTTGGTGAGCGACCAGGCATTGCCGTAGCCGCTGGCAATGAAAAAAAGAGCCACGGCCGCGTTTCCCGCGTGTCCGAATCTGTCGTGGCTGACGACAAAGTTCGTCAAGAAGTGCGAGAGCAGCACAATGAGGATGGCTATGCCGCGAAGCGCCGCTGTTGTGTCCCTGGCGGCGGGCGTTTGCTGTGGCATGGTCGTGTTCATGGTGGATTGAGGCTCTCGGAAAGCGGCAAGCAGGCGGCGGGGTATGTATGACGCCTTGCAGCATGGCAGAATCATGCCGGTTTGGCAAATGCCGAAGGGGAGCTGTCAGGACGGCATGGAAAACGCCAAGGCCCGCGCCGTCTCCGTAACGAGAGGCGCGGGCCTTGGCGCAACATGGCCTGGCGCGTTTGCCGGGTAGGCACCTCTCGACTACTGCTTGAGCGGCTTGCCGAACCGGCCGGCGATGAGCTTGCGGCGGCCTTCGGGGGAGACTTGCCCCAGGGCGTCCACCAAGGTGTCGCTGAAATCGGCGGCAAAGCTGTCCCAGGCGGCTTTCCAGGCCAAAAGCGCCTGGCCGGTGGCTTTTTTGTCGTAGGGGTCGGCCACCACCTGGCGCACCAGTTCGGCCCGGGCCGCGCCGAGCTGTTGCCGGGTCTTGGCGAACCGGGGCGCGTCGCGGGCAATGACGTCCTTGAAGGCCTTGGCCTCGTCGGCCGGCAGCACGGCCTCGGCCCGGGTGGTCAGGCGCGAGAGCATGTTGGCCCCGTCCAGGCGTTCGACCCGGCCGTAGAGCAGCCGGCCGCCGATGACCGCGACCAGAAACAGGTTCAAGAGCAGCGAGCAGGGCAGGACGAAGCGCCGCCAGCCGCGTTGGGAATTAAGTGTGACGTCCATGGCGGCCTCGTTATTCGATAAAGACGGCAAGGGGCGTGGGCTGCATGAGGGACACCAGCGCGTCGCCGTCGGGTTGAGCCACGGTGAGCGCGCCGACGAGCAGTCCGGCCATGACCACCGCGCCGCCGGCCGTGGCCAGGCCGGCCAGGCGCGGCAGGGTCGGGAGCCTGTCGGCCAGCCAAGACCGCCAGGCGGCCCGGGGCGCGGGAGAAAGGGACGGCCCGGCGATGCGCCCGGCGACGCCCCGGCGAAGGCGCTCCACGGCCGCGTCCTCAGCCGCCGGGGGCAGCAGCGTTTCGAGGTCGCGCCGACTCCCGGCCATAAGCGCCGCGTCCAGGCGGGCGGCCTCGGCCAGCCGGGTCCGGGCCTGGGCCGAGACGGCGACCAGGGCCCGAGCTTCATCCCGGAAGATTTCCGGCCAGCGGCTGATGTCGCCGCCGTAGCTGTCGGCCAGGGCGGCAAAGCGCGACAGGGGCATCATGGCGGACCTCCTTGGCCGGCCGCATCGGCCAGCCGTGTGCGCAAAAACTGGCGGCCCCGGGCCAGCAGCCGTTCCACAGCCTTGGCCGAAACGCCCAGCGCCTTGGCCGCTTCGGCCCCGGACAGGCCTTCCTCGTAAACCAGGGCCAGGGCCGCCCGTTGCCGGTCCGGCAGTTCGGCCAGGGCGGCGGCCATGGCCCTGGCCTGCTGGCCGGCGGCCAGACGTTCCTCCGCGCCGGCGGCCGGATCGGCCGGATCGAAGCCGTCGGGCAGGGCCTCGGGCCGCGCCCGGCGCTGGTGGTCGCGGCAGAGGTTGGCCACGATGCGGTACAGCCAGGTGGTCAGCCGGGCGCGCTGCGGGTCGAAACGGCCGATGGCCTTCCAGGCCCGCACAAAGGCTTCCTGGGCCAGGTCCTCGGCAACGGTGGCGTCGCGGGTCAGCCGCGTGGCCACCCGCAGGGCAAAGGCTCCGTGGCGAAGAACCAGGGCGTCGAAGGCCCGGCGGTCGCCGCCCCCGGCCCAGGCGGCCAGGGCGGCGTCATCGGCCCCGGCGTAGTCCCGGGGCGGCGGCGCGGCCGTCGCCGAACCGGTGGCGGCCGGGCGGCGCAGCAGCGGCAGCAAGCCGCCAAAAGGCCAGCATTTTTCCACGGTGTGCGTCAGGGCCTTGTGGTTGCGGGGCGGCGGGCCATTGCCGGGCCGCCCCATGCCGCCCGCGCCGGGCTTAGGGCCTTGCGCGGGCGGGCGCTTGTTACTGCTTGGCTCCGGCAGCCTGCTTTGCCGACTGGGCCGCCGTCAAGGCCTGCTTGCAGCCGGGGGAGAGCTTGTCGGCCTGCTGCTTGAGGCAGACGACAATGCGTCCGCCGCCTGGCTGCACCCCGGAACAGAGGGTTTTGTAGTCGCTTTTGCAGGCCTCCTTGAGGGCCTGGCCGGCGGCCGGGGCGGGCTGCTGGGCCATGGCCGGGACGGCGGCGGCCAGGAGAGCGGCGACGGCCAGGACGGCGGCCAGATTTTTCGGCAGGCCGACCAGGGCGCGGGCTGGGGAAACGATCGGCATGGGCATGTCCTCGCTTTGTGCATCATGGGCCGCCGGTTGGCGGCGTTTGGGGATGATACGGCCGGGGCGGGGAAATCCCCCGCCTGTTTTCGCGGCTGACCGGCCAAAGCCTGGGGCGGGCCGTTGGCTGTCTGGGGTAGACGGGGTTCGCCTGCCCAGGGCTGATCGGCGCATTGCCGTGGTGCTTCCTTCGCGAGGTACAGGATCTGGGCGCGCCTCTGACCGCAAACAGTTTCTGTATCCTGGAGGCGCGGCCGGGGGGAGCGGCCGGTCCGCGCGTATCATGGGCAACGAGACGGCCGACGCCTGCCGACGCGGCTTCCCGACCTTCGGGTTCGGGACCGGACCGGCCGGCGCGCTGCCAAACCCAAGCAACAAGCGAGGATAATCATGATGCGACGGAAATTCACCCTGGCGACGGCCCTGTGCGCAATGCTCCTTCTTGCCACGGCGGCCTGGTCCGGCGCGCCGGGCGGCGACGGCCCGGCCGGGAAAGGGCCTGGGCTGGTGCGGATGCTCACCGAACTGGATCTGAGCGCCGCCCAGAAACGGGAAGTGGCCGGCATCCTCAAAACCAACCGGGACAGCACCAAGGCCTTGCGGGACTCGGTCAAGTCGGCCATGGACGCCCTGCGCGGGGTCATGGCCAAGACCCCGGGCGACGAGGCGGCGGTGCGGGCGGGAGCCAAGGCCGTGGCCGACGCGGCCGTGGAACTGGCCGTGGCCCGGGGCCGGGTCAAGGCGGCCATCGACGCCGTGCTGACCCCGGAGCAGCGGACCAAGCGCGACGCCCTGCGCGAAGCGTTTCGCGACAAGTGGAAGGCCCGCCGGCTGGAACGTCAAGGCGAGTTGGACGCCTGGATCGAGAGCAATCTGTCCTAGAGCCAAGTCCGGAAAAGCGCCGGAAACGTTTTGCCGCAACCCACCGCCAGCCATTATCCGTTGCGGGGAGGCGACACGGACTGCGGCAAGCGCCGCTCCGCCTTTCCGCAAAACCGCCCAAGCCCCGGCCGTCCTGCCGGGGCTTGGGTTTTTCGGAGAGAGTGTTCAGGATTCGATAAACGCCAGCAGGTCGGCGCTGACCGTGTCCTTGTGGGTGGTGCACAGGCCGTGGGGCGCGCCGGGGTATTCCTTGAGCACGGCGTTTGGCACGAGCTTCACGGCCGCCCGGGCCGAGGCGTCGATGGGCACGATCTGGTCGTCGTCGCCATGAATGAACAGCGTCGGCACGTCGATCTTGCCCAGGTCCTCGGTCAGGTCGGTTTCGGAAAAGGCCTTGATGCAGAAGTAGGCGGCCGGGAAGCCCGCCATCATGCCCTGCCGCCAAAAGGCCTGGCGCACGCCCTCGGACACGGCCGCGCCCGGGCGGTTGTAGCCGTAAAACGGCAGGGTCAGGTCCAGGAAGAAGCCGGAGCGGTCCTTGACCACGCCGTCGCGGATGCCGTCGAAAACCGCCATGGGTAGCCCGCCCGGGTTGGCCGGGGTTTGCAGCATCAGCGGCGGGATCGCGCCGATGAGCGCGATTTTGCCCACTCGATCCGTGCCGTGGTGGCCGATGTAGCGCACGACTTCGCCGCCGCCGGTGGAGTGGCCCACATGCACGGCGTCGCGCAAATCCAGGGCGGCGGCCAGTTCGGCCAGATCGTCGGCGTAAGTGTCCAGGTCGTTGCCCTGCCAGGGCTGGTCCGAGCGGCCGTGTCCCCGGCGGTCGTGGGCGATGACCCGGTAGCCGCGCGAGGCCAGGAAGAACATCTGGTCCTCGAAGGCTTCGCCGGAAAGCGGCCAGCCGTGGCTGAAGACCACCGGCCGACCGGAACCCCAATCATTATAATAGAGCCTGACGCCGTCTCGCGTCGTGAAGGTTGCCATGGTCGTCTCCTTGGGGAGCCGGACGGCTCCGCCTGGAGCAACCGGCTCGTTTGGGGGCGTTGGCGGAAGGCCGGACGCCGCGTATCCATTACACTTAGGCAAGGGCGGGAAGAAGTAAAGGGCCGTGGGGCGGACTTGGCCGGCCCGACCGCGCCTTGATCGCGCCGCCCGGCCGGCAGGGGATTTGTCGGACCGCTTCCCCGGGCGGTAAACGGGCGGGATGCGGGCGGCCGGAGTTGGTTTCGATACGGGCCGCCGGGCCCCGGGCTTGACCCGGGGGCGGGCTTGGCGCATGTTGGCCGGGCATGAGCCAAAAGACCTACAAGATTGGTGAAGTCGCCGATATAACGGGGCTTAAGCCCTTTGTGCTGCGCTTTTGGGAAACGGAATTTCCCCAGCTCGTTCCGGTGCGCACCAAAAAAGGGCAGCGGCTCTACACCGACGAGCACCTGACCCTGCTTTCGACCATCAAGACGCTTCTTTACGAAGAGAAACTCACCATCGACGGGGCGCGCCGCCGCCTGGCCGGCCCCGGCCGCGAGGCTTCGGTGCTGCGCCAGGTCTATGACGAACTGCGCGACATCCGGCGTCTGCTCGGCGACGGGGACACGGCGCGCCCCGGCGCGGCCTGAGGCCGATTGACACAATTGTTTCAATTGCGCGACCGGGCGAAATCGACCGTATGGCCGTCCCGGGCAATGGTTTTGGGGCGTTTTGGCTATGGACGGGGGTTCGATTTTACATTATTGCTAGTTCGCGCGTCTGTGGATGGAGAGTGACCGCAGGCGTGGCGAGAGGTGGAAATTTTCAGTCCGGACAGGGCATAAGATGAGGGAACGCCCTTTTCGGCAACGGGCCGCCCGACATGGCCCTGCCACATTGCCGGACCCAGGCGCGACATCACGCCAAACCCGGCGGGCAGGCACACGGACGGCCTGACGTGTAACCCGCTTAACACATGCAAGAGGACCCTATGAGCGGAATTAAAGCTCGTCTGGACGCGATTTCGGCGATCATCGGCTACAAACCGGCCCATGCCCCTCTCAATTTCAGCGAGACCAAGCCCACCGACGTGTTCGGCTGCAACGTCTTCAGCGACAAGGTCATGCGCGAGCGCCTGCCCAAGCATGTCTACAAGTCGCTCAAAAAGACCATCGAGCTTGGGGAAAAGCTGGACGCCTCCATCGCCGACACCGTGGCCAACACCATGAAGGACTGGGCCATCGAGCGCGGGGCCACCCACTTCACCCACGTGTTCTATCCGCTCACCGGCCTGACCGCTGAAAAGCACGACTCCTTCCTGGTGCCCGACGGCAAGGGCGGCGCCATCGCCGAGTTCTCCGGCAAGCTGCTCATCCAGGGCGAGCCCGACGCTTCCAGCTTCCCCTCCGGCGGCCTGCGCTCCACCTTCGAAGCCCGCGGCTACACCGCCTGGGACGTGACCAGCCCGGCCTACATCCTGGAAAATCCCAACGGCACCTTCCTGTGCATCCCCACCGCCTTCGTGTCCTGGACTGGCGAGGCCCTGGACAAGAAGACCCCGCTTTTGCGCTCCACCCAGGCCCTCAACAAGCAGGCCAAGCGGGTGCTCAAGCTGTTCGGCGTCGAGACCAAGCTGCCCGTGGGCTCCTTTGCCGGTCCCGAGCAGGAATACTTCCTCATTGACCGCAACTTCGTCTTCTCCCGCCCCGACCTGCTCATCGCCGGCCGGACCCTGTTCGGCGCCAAGCCGGCCAAGGGCCAGGAGTTCGAGGACCAGTACTTTGGCGTCATCCCCCGCCGCGTGCTGTCCTTCATGATGGAAGTCGAGCGCGAGCTGTACAAGCTCGGCGTCCCGGTCAAGACCCGCCACAACGAAGTGGCCCCCAGCCAGTTCGAAATCGCCCCGATCTTCGAGACCGGCAACCTGGCCACCGACCACAACCAGATGGTCATGACCGTGCTGCGCACCGTGGCCAAGCGCTACGGCATGATCTGCCTGCTGCACGAAAAGCCCTTTGCCGGCATCAACGGCTCGGGCAAGCACCTCAACTACTCCATCGGCAACGCCGAACTCGGCAGCCTGTACGATCCGGGCGACACCCCCCACGAGAACGCCCAGTTCCTGGTCTTCTGCGCCGCCGCCATCCGCGCCGTCCACAAGTTCGGGGCGCTTTTGCGCGCCACCGTGGCCACGCCGTCCAACGACCATCGCCTGGGCGCCAACGAGGCCCCGCCGGCCATCATGTCCGTCTACCTCGGCGAGCAGCTCACCGACGTCTTCGAGCAGATCAAGAAGGGCAAGGTCGAAGGCTCCAAGCAGAAAGGCGTCATGAGCATCGGCGTCGACACCCTGCCGCCGCTGCCCATGGATCCGGGCGACCGCAACCGCACCAGCCCCTTTGCCTTCACCGGCAACCGCTTCGAGTTCCGCGCCGTGGGCTCCTGCCAGTCCATCGCCGGCTCCCAGGTGGCGCTCAACGCCATGATGGCCGAGTCCCTGGACTACATCGCCACCAAGCTCGAAGCCGCCACCAGCGGCGATCCGGCCAAGCTCAACGCCGCCGTGCAGACCGTGATCCAGGAAATCATCAAGGAACACGACGCGGTCGTCTTCAACGGCGACGGCTACTCCGAGGAGTGGCACGTCGAAGCGGCCAAGCGCGGCCTGCCCAACCTCAAGACCACGCCCGACGCCCTGCCGGTGCTGACCTCCCCCGAGGTGGTCAAGCTCTTCACCACCTACGGCGTGTTCAGCGAGGCCGAACTGAAGTCCCGCGAGGAAATCTACCTCGAACAGTACGTCAAGACCCTGCAGACCGAAGCCAACCTGGTCGTGCGCATGGCCAAGACCATCATCTTCCCGGCCGCCATGCGCTACCAGAGCGAACTGGCCGCCGCCTGCGCCAACCTCAAGGCCATCGGCCACGACTACAAGATGGACACCCTGGAGTGCGTCACGGCCAAGCTGCGCGACCTCCAGACCAAGACCGCCGAGCTGGAAAAGATCATGGAGCACTCGGCCGAAGGCTCCCTGGCCGAAGCCAAGCACATGTGCTGCACGGTCCTGCCGGCCATGAACGAAGTGCGTGCCGTGGCCGACGCCCTGGAAGCCGTGGTGGCCGACGACCTGTGGTCGCTGCCGAGCTACCAGGAAATGCTGTTCATCCGCTAACCGCCGATCCCTCGGATAAAAAAAGGGCCGCTCCGGCAACGGAGCGGCCCTTTGTCGTTGGGGGGGCTGGAGGCTGTTTTCACGGAGCTTCACGGCCAGGCTGAAACCCTGCCGGCCTGTCGCCAAAACGCCTCAAGCGTCGCGTTGCATGTTTTCCACGAGCTGTTGCAGGACATGGGCCTGGCCGGCCAGTTCGCTCACGGCCCGGCTGGCCTGGCCCATGGCCTCGGCCGTTTCCTGGGAAATGGCCGCCAGTTCGCGCACGGCCTGGTCGATCTCATCGCCCTCGGCGGCTTCCTTGCGGGAAGCCTCGGCAATGGCCTGGACCTGCTGGGAGGCCCGCTCGATGAGCGCCACGATGTCTGCCAGGGTGCGGCCCGAGGCGGCGGCCAGATTGGTGGAGGCGTCGATGGCGGCCACAGCCTGGTCCACGCCGTCAATGGTGGTGCGCGCCCCGGACTGGATGTCGCGCACGGCCACGTCCACTTCGCGGGTGGCCACCATGGTCTTTTCGGCCAGCTTTCGCACCTCGTCGGCCACC
>ALAO01000064.1 GCA_000307955.1 Solidesulfovibrio magneticus str. Maddingley MBC34
CCCCCATATGGGAAAAAAAGAGGGGCTTCGCGTCGAGGGGTGGAGATATGGAGAGGGTGGGATTTCTTGAGCGTTTGGGGTCGGGCGGGGGTGCTCGGCCTAGCCGATGGAGGGAAATGAGTGCGACGACGCGACGCGCTGCGCGTGCTGGCCGGCCTTGGCGCGCTGAGCCTGGTTCCGGGGGTGGCCCTGGCCAAAAAGGCCGACCGCAAGGCCGAAACCAAGGGCGACACCAAAAGCGAGGCCAAGGCCGGCGGCCGGGAACCGGCCAAGCCCTCCTGGCGCGAGGGCAAGCAACTCGTGGTGGTGCTGCTCCAGGGCGGCCCGGACGGGCTGTCCATGGCCGCGCCCACGGCCGACCCCTTGTATGCCGTGCTGCGCCCCACCACCGCGCTTGCGGCTGAGGCCGGAACCGATCTCGGCAACGGTTTTCGGCTCCATCCCGCCTTGACCCTTTTGGCCCCGCTCTACGCCCGCAAACAACTCGCCGTCATCCCGGCCTGCGCCATGCCTGGTCAGGGCGCGACCCACGCCGCCGCCCTGGCCGATTTCGCCGCCGGCGCGCCGGCCGCCCAGCGCAAGGGCAAGGCCGGCGCGGCCGGCTGGCTTGGCCGGCTGGCCCTGGCCCTTGGCGGCGAACGCTCGCAAATGGTGGTGGCCAGCCAGTCGGCGGCCTACGACGGCGCGCCGCATTACGCCATGCTGGCCCCGGGACGCGGCGAGTCCCTGCCGGGCCTGCCGGTGGAGGACCAGACCCTTTTCGACGCGGCCGGCAAGCTCTACGCCCAGACCGGCGGTTCCCTGGGCAAGGCCTTCGCCGCTGGCCGGGAAGCCCGTCAGGACCTGCTGGCCAAGCTCCTGGAAGAATCCCGCCGGGCGGCGGCCGGGGCCGTGCCCGCGCCGCATTTCGCTGAATTCGGCCCGCGCCTGGGCAAAGAGCTGGCCCGGCGGCGCGACGCCGCCCTGGGCTTCGTGGCTGTGGGCGGCTTCGACACCCACAGCGGCCAGGGCGCGGCCAAGGGCTATCTGGCCGACCGATTGCGCGACCTCGGCCAGGGCCTGGCTGGAATGCTGGCCGGCCTGGGGCCGGCGGCGGCGGACACGGTGGTCGTGGCCCTGGGCGAATTCGGCCGTACGGCCCGGGAAAACGCGTTTGGCGGCACGGACAACGGCCTGGGCGGGGTGATGCTCGTCATGGGCGGGCCGGTGGCCGGCGGACGGGTGGTCGGGCCGTGGCCCGGGCTGGCCGGGCACCGGCTGGCCGGCGGGCGCGACATCGCGGCGGCTACGGACTGGCGCGAGGCCGTGGCCGCTATCGCCGTGGCGCATCTGGGGCTGTCGGAAAAGCGGATTCCCGACATTTTCCCGGGGCTTGGTCCGGGGCAGCTGCTTGGCGGCCTCGTGGGCTAGGCGGCCGGCGCACGGTTGTCATGGCAATCAGCGCGTCCCTTGCCGCGATGCCCCCCCTGCGCTAGCATGGGCAGCCCTGGTCACGGACCGCAGTATGAACACCACCCGCTCCTTTTCTTCTATCCTGTTTTTGCACGTCGTTGCGGCGTGGCTGTTCCTGTTGGCGGGATGCGCCACGGCCTGGGGGAAGGACCTCAAGAACCTTCTTGTCCTGCACAATTACAGCCAGGATTATCCGGCGATCGCCGCCTTCGATCAGGGGCTGCGCGAGACGCTGGCCACGGACCAGCATTTCGATGTGCGCGTCTGGGCCGAATATCTCAATTTCAACGCCTTCGAGAACCTGCCGTCCTACTTGCCCAACACAGCGGAATATCTTCGCTTCAAATACGGTCACGTGAAGCCGGACGCCGTTGTCGCCGACAATGCCGTGACGCCCCTGATCGTCGACTCTCTGGGCGGACTCGTCGACGGCGTGCCCCTCCTGGCCATGGCCCATGGCCACGATTCGAACAAGACGGCCATCCGAGGGGCCATGTTCGTACCATGGGCCATGAGTGAAACAGCCCTGGGCCGCAATCTCGAACTCATGGGCCGGCTTTTGCCGAACGTCAGGCGCGTTGTGGTCGTGCTGGGGGCCTCGAAGACGGAGGCGCGCCTGGGAGCGATGGTACGCGCGGCGGCCGCGCGCCATGCCGGCCGCCTGGCCGTGGAGACCACCGAGGGCCTTGGCCTGGAGGCCATGCTGGACAAAGTCGCCGGCCTGGATCGGACGGCGGCGGTGCTGTTCATTCGTTACGGCCTGGATGCCGAGGGCGTCTCCCATGTGCCGGCCCGGATCGCCCGGTTGGTTGTCCAGCGCACCACCGTGCCGGTCTTTGGCGTGGACCAGCATCTGCTCGGCCACGGCATGGTCGGCGGCTACAGCCATGATCCCCGTAGGGCCGGGCGACTGGCCGGACAGTGGGTTCTCGACGCCCTGGCCGGCCGCCAATCCGGGGGAGTGCCGCCCGCAGCCGATTTTTTGACCTATGCCTTCGACGCCCGGGCCTTGGCCCGGTGGATGATTTCGGAGTCGGCCCTGCCTCCCGGCAGCGAGGTGCTGTTTCGCGAGGAAACCCTCTGGGAGAGCCACAAGGCTTATCTGCTGGGCGGCGGCCTGCTGCTTATGGCCGAAACGGCCCTCGTCATCGGACTTTTTGTTAACCGCCGCCGCCGCCGCCGGGCCGAGGCCGCCCTGGCGGCGCTCAACGCTTCCTTGGAAGAGCGGGTGACGGCGCGCACCAGGGAACTGCACGAGGCCAACGAGGAACTCCATGACGCCAAGGATGAACTGGAAGCCCTCAACGCCAGCCTGGAGCGTATTTCGCGCACCGACAGCCTGACAGGACTGCCCAATCGCCGCCGGGCCGAGGAGGCCCTGCACGATGCCCTGGCCCGGTTCCAGCGCTACGGACAGGGCTTTGTCGTGGCCGTGGCCGACATCGACCATTTCAAACGGGTCAACGACGCCTGCGGCCATGGCGTCGGCGACGGCGTGCTGCGGGAAATCGCCCGGATCATGGCCGTGGGCGTGCGGGAATGCGATCTGGTCGCGCGCTGGGGCGGCGAGGAGTTCCTGCTGCTGTTGCCGCAAACCGACATCCCGGGCGCGTCGGTGCTGCTGGAGCGGATCAGGCTGGCCATCGCGGCGGCCGTGCACGGCTGCGTCACGCCGTCCGCTCCGGTCACGGCCACCATCGGCGCGGCCGAGATCCGTCCTGGGGAGCGCCTCGACGACGTGATCCGCCGGGCCGACGAAGCCCTGTACACGGGCAAGGCCCAGGGGCGTAACAGGGTCGTCTGGGACGCGGGGGAGGGAGCCGGGGGCGTCGTTCACTGAGAAAGCCGCCCGCAGCGCGTTGCCCGCGCGGCTGGGGCTCGCGGCGCGACGCCGGGCGGTGGGGGATAAGCGCGAGAAACGCCGACGCCGGCTGGCCGGCATTCGCGGCGCAGACGGTCCGCGACGGGGCTCACGGCGGCTGCCGATGGCGTGATCGACGGGGAGCCGGGTGCGACGCCGGGACGGGACAGGGCGAAACCGCGACGCCAAAGTCCTTGTGGTTTGGGGTCCGTTTCAGGAGGCCGGCGGGTTCGCGTCCGCCTTTGTGGCCTATGCTTCGCGCCGCGTCCGGGCGCGCGTGGTTGGCGGTACGCGCGCGCGGCCGTTTCGCCCTGTCTCGTCCGGGCATCTCCGGCAGGGAGACGGCGGCCATGGGCGGCCCTTGGGGCCGACTCGCCGCTTCCCGTCGCGCTGAAAATAGGCTATGAAGATCGGTTACGCCGGGATTTGCGATTTTTTTCACATAAGCGGCAGGATTGCAACCCCTGCGGCCCGTGCAACCTGTTGGAATTGCACGGGCCGTTTTTTTATTTTCACCAGGGGCGTTTTTCGGACAGGCATCGTGCCGGGGGAAAGCCGCCGCAGCAGGCTGGCGCGCTTTGCCCAAGGCGAGGGGGATTGTTCTGCCCTGGCCGTCTGTCGGCCAGGGCAGGTCGGGCCGACGCCCTGGGGCGGCAGCACGGCGTGCGGCACGCTCGCCAAGCCGGCACGGAGCCCGTGAGGCGCGCCGGCTTGGTGCTCGGTTCAGGCCAGCCGGGGCAGCCTGCTAGCTAACACGCCGGAATGATGGCGCTGAGCAACTTCGCCAGGTTTGTCTCGGCTTTTTTGGCCGTGGCCAGGACGTCTTCCAGGGTGGTCTCGGCCATGCAGTCGGGCAGGTTGACGTTGGTCAGGCAGGAGATGGCCAGCGTTTCCAGGCCCAGGTGGCGGGCGGCGATGACTTCGGTGACCGTGGACATGCCCACGGCGTCGGCCCCAAGCAGCCGCAGCATCCGGGTTTCGGCCGGGGTTTCCAGGCAGGGGCCGAGCACCCCGGCGTAGACGCCGCGCTCCAGGCGCAGCCCCAGTTCCAGGGCCTTGGCGTCGGCAATGTCGCCAAGGCGGCGGCTGTAGGCCTGGCTCATGTCCGGGAAGCGCGGCCCGGCGCCGTCGTCGTTGGGGCCGACCAGGGGATTTCTGCCGGTCAGGTTGAGGTGGTCGGTCACCCGCATGAGGCCGCCGGCGGCGAAGTGGGGGTCCAGGGCCCCGGCGGCGTTGGTGAGCGCCAGGACGCGCACGCCAAGGCCGGCCAGCAGCCGCACGCCAAAGGCCACGTCGCGGGGCGAGTGTCCTTCGAAGAGGTGGAGGCGGCCGGAGAGCAGCAGGGTCGGCCGGCCGGCGATGTTGCCCAGGGCCAGGGCTCCGGCGTGGCTGGGGGCGGTGGAGCGGGGGAAGCCCGGGATGTCGGCGGTGGGCATTTCCTGGCGATCGGCCAGGGCGGCGATGATGCCGCCAAGGCCCGTGCCCGAGACCAGGCCCACGCAACCGGCCGGGATGTCGCCCAGGCGGCTTTGGACGGCCTCGGCGGCGCGCTTTACATCGTCATTGTAAACCATATACACGTCTCCTGTTGCCGCTTGTCGTAGCATGGGGCCGGCCGGTCGGGAAGGGGGAGGCCTTTCCCGGATGCGAAAGTCCCAAAATTCGCCCCAATACGGACACAACGCATGGATCTCGGGACGTTTCTTGGCCTTGCGTCGGGCATTTCCCTGGTGCTCGGGGCCATTTTCATGGGCGGTTCGCTACGGGAATTTCTCGACGTCGCGAGCCTGATGATCGTGCTTGGCGGCACCATCGCCTCCACGTGCGTGGCCTTTCCCGTGCGCGAGGTGATGCAGGCCTTTTCGGCCATGCTGCAGATCTTTTCCTCGCGCAAGGTCAGCGACGCCGAAGTGGTGGAGATGATGGTGCGCATCGCCGAGATCAGCCGCCGCGAAGGCTTGCTGGCCCTGGAAAATATCCAGACCGACAACGCCATCCTCAAGAAAGCCTGCCAGCTCATTGCCGACAACGCCGATCCGGGGCTCATCCGCGAGACCGTGCGCATCGAGATCAGCTCCATGAAGCGCCGCCATGCCGTGGGCGAGGCGGTGTTCAAGTCCCTGGCCGGTTTCGCGCCGTCGTTCGGCATGATCGGCACGCTTATTGGCCTGGTGCAGATGCTTGGCCGGCTGGAAGATCCCAAGAGCGTCGGCCCGGCCATGGCCGTGGCCATTATCACCACGTTCTACGGTTCCCTGCTTTCGACGCTCTTTTTCCTGCCCGTGGCCGGCAAGCTGCGCGCCCGCACGATAAGCGAGGCCCATCAGCTCGACATCATCTTCGAAGGGGCCAAGTGCATCCTGCAAAACAACAATCCCCGTTTGGTCTACGAGAAGCTGTCGTCGTTCATTGCCCCCAAGGAGCGCCGCAATGTCCGAAGATGACGACACCTACGACGAGGAGATCGAGGAATCCGAAGCGCCCAGCGAGTGGCTGACCACCCTGGCCGACATGTCGATGCTGCTCATGAGCTTTTTCATCATGCTCTTTTCCATGTCGAGCCTGGACGTCAAGAAGTTCACGGAGTCGTTTTCTTCGGTGAAAACGGCCCTGGGCCATAAGGACAAGGCGGTCACCATGGCCCCCATCTCCACCGGCGACATGAACGTGCTGGTGGAACAGGCCAAGCTCAAGCAGCGCATCATCGGCGAGCAGCGCCGGGTCTACGACCAGTTTCGCACCTACGTCTCGTCCAAGGGACTCGACGGCGTGGTGGCGGCCACCCTGGAGGCCGGCAAGATCACCATCGGCTTTCCGGCCGGGGTGCTGTTTCCCAAGGACGGCGTGGATCTCACCGAAGAGGGCAAGGCCAGGCTGCGCACCCTGTTTGATTTCCTCATCAAAGCCTCGGGGGAGCGCATCAACATAAGGGGCTTTACCGACAGCGACCCGCCCGGGGCCGGCAGCCGTTACCGCGACAACTGGGAAATCTCGTCATTGCGAGCCGTTGCCGTTTTGCGCTACATGGTCTCCTTGGGCATGCCTCCCAACCGATTGACAGCCACCGGATTAGCTGATTTAGAACCCCTCTACCCCAACGACACCCCAGAACACCGGGCCAGGAACCAGCGCGTGGAGTTTGTGTTGGAACGTTGGATCGGCGACTAGGAGGCGGGGTATGATGGACGTGACGTTCGAGCTCGAAGGCGAGGTCGGCAAGCGGGCCGCCCATCGCGAACGGGTGCGGGGCCTGGTCGCCCGGCTGGACGACGAGGTGCACGCTTTTGTCGTGCATGACGTCAGCGCCTCGGGCCTGGCCCTGGTCGATCCCGAGGCCCGGATCGCGGTTGGCCGCGACTGCCGTCTTGCCCTTGGCATCGGTCCCCGGGAGCTTATCGCCGGGTTGCCGGCCAAGGCGGTGCGGCGGGCCGGGGACGGCCTGATCGGATTGGCCTTTGGCGAGCTGTCCCTGCGCCAGGAAGCCTGGCTCGACAAGCTTGTCCTGGAAATCCAAAAGCGGCGCATTGATTTGCGCAAGTCGCGCCAAGACGCCGAAAACCCTGAGGATAAAAAGACCCATCGTGTCGACGAAAAAACATAAAGTCCTGGTGGCCAACCGGGGCGAAATCGCCATACGCATCATCCAGGCTTGCGTTTCGCTCGGCCTGGATTTTGTTTGCGTCTATACGCGGGCCGACGAAGGCTCGGGACATCTTGCCCTGGCCCGGCAGCTCGGCGGCCCCGAAGCGGCCTACCGCGTCAGCTCCTACCACGACGCCAACGAACTGCTGGCCGTGGCCGACCACGCCGGCGCAACGGCCATCCACCCCGGCTACGGCTTTTTCGCCGAGGATTTCCGGTTCGCCCGGCGCGTGGCCGAGCGCAAGCGCGGCCTGATATTTATCGGCCCGTCCTGGCGCATCATTCGCACCCTTGGCGACAAGATCAACACCAAGCGCCTGGCCCGAAGCCTGTCCATCCCCACCGTGCCCGGCTCCGACCGGCCCGTCTACGACGAGATGGAGGCCGAGGAGATCGCCGAAACCCTGTTCGCCTTCCAGGCCGAGCAGGGGATTGCCAATTCCGTGGTCCTGGTCAAGGCCTCGGCCGGCGGCGGCGGCATGGGCATCGAGGAAATCTACGACATCGAGCAGTTCAAGACCGTGTACCGGCGCATCCGCAACTACGCCAAGCGCCAGTTCCACGACGAAGGCGTGCTGATTGAACAGCGCATCTTCGATTTCAACCACCTCGAAGTCCAGATCGTGGCCGACCGCACCGGCACGGGCATCGTCCACTTCGGCACGCGCAACTGCACCATCCAGTCCACCGGCCGCCAGAAGCGCGTGGAGATCGCCCCGGGATTCCGTCCCGAGGAAATCGCCTACGCCTTTGACGCGGCCAAGCTCCTGGACGACATCACCGGCTACTCCCTGGCCATGGCCCGGGAGGTGGGCTACGACAACGTCGGCACCTGGGAATGGATCGTCTCGCCCACGGGCCAGCCCTTCCTCATGGAAGTCAACACCCGCATCCAGGTGGAAAACGGCGTGTCCGCCGCCATCTCGCGCATCAAGGGCAAGGGCGACGTCAACATCATCGCCGAGCAGATCCGCCTGGGCCTGGGCGAACCCATGGGCTACGACCAGTCCGACGTCACCTTCGAGGGCGTGGGCATCGAATACCGCGTCATCGCCGAGGACCCGGCCAACCGCTTCACCCCCTGGGTCGGACGCATCGACCAGTTCCTGGCCCCGAATCTGCCCTACGCCAGGCTCCACACCCACATTCCCATGGACGCGCCCTACGAGATCCCGACCGAGTACGACCCCAACCTGGCCCTGGCCATCATCTGGGGCAAGGATCTGGCCGAGGCCAAGAAGCGCGGCACGGACTACCTCGACGAGCTGACCCTGTCCGGGGCCGACGGCACGGGCGCGGAAATGAAGACCAACATCCGCTATCTGCGGGAGAAGACCGCCACCATCCTGCAGTTCTGATGTCGCGTCGGCCGGGAAACGTCACCGTTGCCGGCCCAAGGAAATACCAACTCAGCGTGCCGCCCCGTCCCCGGGCCTCCCGGGAACCGTCCGGGGCGACACGAGCGTTCCGCCGCCGGGCGGCCGGGACCGGGAAGACACCCTATGGAAATCGAAAAGCGCGTAGTCGACCTGACTGATCGCTTAAGCTATATCAAAGACATCTTCGGCGGCCGCGAAAACGCCAACGTCGCCCTCATGCAGGCCCGGCTGGACGAATTCGCCGTGCGCGAACGCGAGGCCAGCCCGGGCGAACGCGCCCAGATGGTGCGCCAGATCGAGGATCTCTTCGACTTCCTCGAAAAAAAGCTCGACGACGAACTCGTGCCCATGGACATGGTGCGCATCGTGCGCCATCCGGCCCGCATCTCGCTCAAGGACATCCTGGAAAACGTCTACGACAACTACACCGAGATCGGCGGCCAGGACGAATACTCCATCGACCCGAGCATGCTCATCGCCCGGGCCTACATCACCCGCCGCCAGGGCGACAAGGTCGTCAATCAGCCGGTCATGGTCATCGGCCAGGAAAAGGGCCACGGCCAGGAGTTCCGCAACGGCGGCTCGGTCAAACCCTGGGGCAACGCCAAGGCCCTGCAATACATGAAGGTCGCCGAGACCGAGCGCATCCCCATCCACTCCTACGTCTTCACGCCCGGCGCGTTCCCGGTCGAGGACTACCCCGGCGCGGCCCAGCAGATCGCCCGCAACCTCTACGAGATGGGCGGCCTGCGCGTGCCTGTCGTGTCCGTCATCTCCGAGGGCGGCTCGGGCGGGGCCGAGGCCATCGGCCTGTCCGACGTGCGTATGATGCTCTCGCGCGGCTACTATTCGGTCATCTCCCCCGAAGGCGCGGCCGCCATCGAGGCCGGCATCCGCCAGGGCCAGCGCGTGGCCCCGGAACTTATCGCCGAATGCGCCAAGCGCCTCAACATCACCGCCGCCGACAACCTGCGCATGGGCTACATCGACAAGGTCCTGGAAGAACCGGCCCTTGGCACGCGGCCCCATCACTACGACTTCTTCAAAACCCTGCGCCAGGAGATGATCCAGGCCACGGACCAGGTGTTTCTGGGCATCGCCGGCTTCAAGCTCTTCCGCGCCCTGGTCGCCTCTCGGCGCAAGGGCGGCGATCCCGAAAGCATGTTCGTGCGCTGGACCCTGGACGAAGACGCCGCCGACCGCCTCGTTTGGAAGCGCTACTGCAAATACCGCCGCATGGCCGAAACCGCCTTCCGCGACGGCCGTCCCTCGGGCGAACGCATCGCCTCCCGGGCCAAAAGCCTGGTCTGGTCGGGCTATTCGTTCATTCGCTACGACTTCCTGGGCAAGCACACCAAAACCCTGGCCAAGGCCGCCAGCGACCTGGAAGCCGAACTGCGCCTGGTCGCCCACAAGCTGACCGCGCCGCTGCGCCGCCAGGACAAAAACGCCCCGGTGGTCTGCGACCCGGAAAAAAGCCGGATGCTCACCGAACTCTCCCAGCCCGAGCAGGGCGCCTGCCTGGAAGAATTCGGCTGGCGCTACGTCTCCCCCAAGGCCGCCGAGGACCGGGCCGTCACTTGCCCCGGGGCCAAGACCTACGGCTGCCCCGACCTCTGGGCCCCGGACCTCTACGGCGACTTCGCCGGGGTGTGCGTCAACTGCGGCCACCACTTCCCCATGGAATACGAATGGGTGCTCGGCAACGTCTTCGACGCCGAGTCCATCGTGGAATACGACAACGACATCGAGGCTGGAAATCCCCTGGATTACCCCGGCTTCGAGGACAAGCTCGACGCCGCCAAGAAAAAGACCGGCCGCAAATCTGGCTGCGTCTCCCTGGACGCCAAGATCGACGGCATCAAGCTCGTCTCCACCGTGCTCTATTCCGCCTTCCGGGGCGGCTCGGTGGGCGCGGCCGAAGGCGAGAAGTTCATCCGCGCCCTGGCCCGGGCCCGGCGCAAACACTACCCGTTTCTGGCCTACGTCCACGGCACCGCCGGCATCCGCATCCAGGAAAGCCTAAACGGCCTCATCCAGATGCCCCGCGTCACCCTGGCCGTGCGGCGTTACATCGAGGCCGGCGGCCTCTACGTCGTCCTCTACGACACCAACTCCTACGCCGGACCGGTGGCCAGCTTCCTGGGCTGCTCGCCCTACCAGTTCGCCGTGCGCTCGGCCAACATCGGCTTCGCCGGCCCGGGCGTCATCAAGGAAACCACCGGCGTCGACATCCCGCCCGACTACCACCAGGCCCACAACGCCCTGGCCCGGGGACATATCCAGGGCATCTGGGACCGCCGCGAGATTCGCAAGAATCTCAAGCAGGTGCTCCTGACAATTGGCGGGAGAAATCTGTATTATCGGTAAGGCGGGGAGAGAGAAGAGAAGATGCCTCCGGCGGCCGGGGGCCGACCGCCCCCCCGGACCCCCCGAATGAAGAAAAGGGGTAAAGGGGGAGGCGGCGCTCGCTTGCTAAGCGAGAGAAGGTTTGACGGGGAGGGCCTGGCGAAGGGGCCGGGAAGGCGCGCCAAGCGCCGTTCCCCACGCGCGGGACGCGCGGCCGCCGGCCTCGACAGGCTTGAAACTGGTTCCGCCGCGCGGCGACGGCCGACCCTTGCGGCCGACCCCGCCGCGATGTAACAAGCGCTTAAACCCACGGCCGCCATAAGCCGGCCGACGGGAGACATACGTGATCGACGTCAAAGCCCTGCTCGAAGACATCAAGGCCGCGCCCTACGAGGAAATCGTGGTGGCCTCGCCCCATACCGGCGTGGTGACCTTCGCCGGCATCGAACCCGGCACGCGCGTCACCGGCATTTCCGGGGCCTACGGCGAAAAGCCCGGAACGCTTCTGGCCAAGCTCACCCGTGAAAACAACGACAAGCCCCTTTACGCCAACGCCAAGGGCGTGGTGGGCACGGTCCATCGGGAACTCGAAGGCCGCTTCGTCGAAGCCGGCACGCCGCTGGTCGTCATCCGCCACTACCTGTCCAAGGACGAGGTCATCGCCAGCATCCTGCAAAAGGTGCTCTACCTCTTCCGCGCCCCGGAACGGGCCAAGTATTACTTCATCCCGAGCATCGACAAGAAAGTGAAGGCCTCGGGCGCGCGCTCGGTGACCGTCAAATCCGGCATGGAGCTGTTTATCGTCTCGCGCATGAAGCGCGAGAAGCCGCTGCTCTACGAAGGCCCCGAAGGCATCATCTACGCCGTCTATTTCCAGCACGACCAGAACGTGGACCAGGGCGCGCCGCTTGTCGGCGTGTGTCCGGCCGACCAGACCGACCTCATCCAGGACGTGGTCAACCGCGTGCGCACGGACTGGGAGGAAAAGGAATAGCCGCCATGGGCGAGTATCTGCAAATCCGCGTCATAGCCCAGACCTACGACGAAGCCGGAGCCGAGAAGCGCTTTCCCAAGCTCTACGCCCTGGCCTGGCCCGTGGAGGCCACGCCGTCCGAAGGGCCGCGCGGGCTGGTGGAGTTGGCCGGCGTGCTCGATGACCGCATCCGCCTGGGCGATCTGCCCGCCCCGGATCGCAAGGCCATGACGCCGACCCTGGAAAAGGTCACGGCGGCCAAGGCGGCCCTGGAGGGGGCGCTCGGCAACCGCGATCCCAAGGCCGCTGACCAGGCGTCCTATCAACTGGAAGACGCGCTCGGGGAGCTGGAAAAGCTCGCCCCGCGCCCCTAATTTTTCTCGCGCCAAAGGAGGTCCGCCATGGCCGGAAGCATCAACAAAGTCATTCTCGTCGGTCGTCTGGGCCAGGACCCCAAGCTGAATTACCTGCCCTCGGGCCAGCCCGTGGCCGAGTTCAGCGTGGCCACCGACGAATCCTACAAGGACCGCGAGGGCAACAAGGTCGAGAAGACCGAATGGCACCGGGTCAAGGTGTTCGGCCGCTCGGCGGAGTTTTGCAACAACTACCTCGCCAAGGGGCGGCTGGTGTATATCGAAGGCTCCATCCGCACCCGCAGCTGGGATGACCAGCAGGGCCAGAAGCGCTACATGACCGAGGTGGTGGTGTCCGGTCCCGGCCACACCATCCAGGGCCTGGATTCGCGCGGCGGCCAGACCGCCGAGGCCCCCATGGGCGACGAAGGCTTCGCGCCGCGTCGCGGCGGCGGCCAGCAGAGCGGCGGCTACGGCAACCAGCCCGGCGGCCAGGGTGGTCAGGGCGCCCAGGGCGGCGGCTACGGCGGCGCGCCGCGCCAAGGCGGCCAGCCGGCCGGCGGCCGTCCCCAGCAGGGCGGTGGACGTCCGTCCTACCCCGAGGACGACCTCGGCCCGGCCTTCCCCTCCGAAGCCTCGGGCATGGACGACGTGCCGTTCTAGTCTTTCCCTACAAGCAAAAGACAAGCCGCCGCCGGTATCCCCGACGGCGGCTTTTTTTTATGCCCGCTCCCCCTTAACCCCTTTCTCCATGTGGGGGGTCCGG
>ALAO01000065.1 GCA_000307955.1 Solidesulfovibrio magneticus str. Maddingley MBC34
CGGGGGTCCGGGGGCCTGAGGCCCCCGGCGGGGCGCGGGGCAGCGCCCCGATCTTCTCTTTATCCTCAGAACATATATCGCAAATAGTACCCGCAGGTCGGATAGGTCCAGATGCCTTGGCGCAGGGCCGAGGCCGGCAGGTTTTGGCGCATGGCCAGGGCCACGACGTTTATGACCTCCTCGGCGGCGTGGCCCAGGATATGCGCGCCGAGGATGCGGTCGTCGTCCGGCGACACCAGCGTCTTGGACCAGCCCACGGTTTCGCCCAGGCGCTGCCAGGGGAAGCTGTCGGCCAGATCGTATTCCTTTTTCACATAGGCGATGCCGCGAGCTTGGCAATCGGCTTCGGTCAATCCGCACATGGCCAGGGGCGGCTGGGTGAAAAGCGCGCTTGGCGTGCCCGTGCGGTCGATGGCCGTGGGCGTTCCCAGGAGATTGGCGGCCACGACCCGGCTCTCCAGATCGGCCGTGGGGGTCAGCGCGTAGGGCGCGTCCAGGCAGTCGCCGGCGGCGTAGACGTCGGGATTGGTGACGCTTTGCAGCTGGTTGTTGACCGTGACGCCGGCCCTGGTGGCGGCCACGCCGGCCGCTTCGAGGCCCAGGCCGGCCAACTGGGGCGGCCGGCCGGCGGCGTTGACCGCCATGTCGGCGGCCATGGAGAAGCCCTGGCCGCTCACGCAAAGTCCCTGGGACTCCTTGTCGATGCGCGCCACCGGGGCGTTGAGGTGTACGGCGATGCCCATGGATTCGGTTGCGGCCACCAGCCGGGCGACGAGGTCGGCGTCGAAGCGGCGTAGGGCGGCGTCGCCATGGGTGAGGATGGTGGCCCGCGCGCCGCAGGCGGCGGCCAGATGGGCCAGCTCGAAGGCGACGAACCCGCCGCCGACAAAGACGATGCGGGCCGGAAGCTTGGTCAGGGCCAGGAAATCGTCGCTGGTGGCCAGATGTTCCACGCCCGGGAAGTCGAAGCGCTGGTGGGTGGCTCCCACGGCCAGGAGGATTTTTTTGGCCTCGATGGTCTTTTCGCCGGCCCGCAAGGTGCGCGGGCCGGTGAAGGCGGCCCGGGCGTGGAGGACGTCGATGCCGCGTTTGGCGTAGTCGTTCGCCAGCCAGGGGGCCACGGGCTCGGTGAAGGTGCGGGTGAAGGCGGCCATGGCCGGCCAGTCGGGCCGGGGTTCGCCGGCCAGCCCCTTGCCGGCCAGATGCCGGGCCATGGCCACGGCCTCGGCCGGTCCCATGAGCACTTTCTTGGGGTTGCAGCCGGTGTGGGGGCACACGCCGCCAAGGAGACCTGATTCGATGACGCACACGGACCAGCCGGCGTCGCGGCAGGCCCTGGCCGCCGGGCCGCAGGCCGGACCGCCGCCGATGACGGCCAGATCGTAGGCAAGGATCATCATGGGTACACCTCGTGGGCCGGCCGTCGCGGGCCGGCGGGTTGGCTTTCCCATAGCACGGCTTGGCCGTTTGCCATAGAGTCGGGGCAACAATCAGGCCCGGGAGGCGAACATGAGACACCAGGGGCATTACGATCTGGCCGTCATCGGCGGCGGCGCGGCCGGCCTGACCGTGGCCGCCGGGGCCGGGCGGCTTGGCGTCAGGACGCTGCTCATCGAGGCCGAGCCGGCCCTTGGCGGCGACTGCCTGCACTACGGCTGCGTGCCGAGCAAGACGCTTATCGAAACCGCCCGGGTCCGGCATCTGGCTGCCCGGGCCGAGTCTTTCGGCCTGCCGGCCCTGGCCCTCCCTCCGGTCGATTTCGCCGCCGTGCGCCGGCGCGTCGAGACGGTGATCGCCGGCATCCAGGAGCACGACTCCGTGGCCCGGTTCACGGGCCTGGGCGTCGCCGTCCGCTTCGGCCAGGCCCGGTTTCGCGACGCCAACAGCCTGGACGTGGACGGCGAGACGGTCACGGCCGACCGCATCGTCATCGCCGCCGGCTCCCGCGCCGCCGTGCCGGACATCCCGGGGCTGGCCGAGGCGGGTTACCTCACCAACCGTGAACTCTTTTCGCTGCCAAGGCTCCCGGAATCCCTGGTCATCCTCGGCGGCGGGGCCATCGCGGCCGAGATGGGCCAGGCCTTTGCCCGCCTGGGCAGCCGGGTGACCATCATCCAGCGAAGCGGCCGGTTGCTGTCCAAGGAAGACCCGGACCTGGCCCAGGTGGTCGAGGCCGGGCTTGCCGCCGACGGCGTGCGGCTCATGCTGGGGGCCAAGGTCGTCTGCGTGGCCGGGCCGGACGCGGCCGGGCTGCGCACCGTCACGGTGGAGCAGGGGGGCGCGCGGGAGACCGTCGCCGCCGAGGCTCTCCTCGTGGCCCTGGGCCGAACGCCCAACATCGACGCCCTGGGCCTTGACGCCGTGGGCATTGCCCATACAAAAAAGGGCCTTGTCCTGGACGGACGGTTGCGCACCAACCTGCCCCACGTGTTCGGGGCCGGGGACGTGACCGGCGAGCACCAGTTCACCCATGCCGCCGGCTACGAGGGCGGCGTGGTCCTGGCCGGGGCGGTGTTCCGGCTGCCCAGGCAGGCCGCTTACGGCTTCATGCCGCGCTGCGTCCACAGCGACCCGGGCCTGGCCGCCGCCGGCCTGACCGAGGCCCAGGCCGTGGCCGCCGGCATCGCCCATACGGTGGTGGCCGAGCCCTACGCCGGCAACGACCGGGCCAGGGCGGCCGGCACGCCCGAGGGGCTGGTCAAGCTGGTGCTCGGCAAGGGCGGCCGGCTCCTTGGCGTGGGCATCGCCGGGGCCGGAGCCGGGGAACAACTCGCCCTGTGGCTGGCGGCCAAGGCCGGCAAGGTCGGGCTGTCCACCCTGGCCGGCACGGTGCTGCCCTATCCGACCCTGGCCGAGACCGGCAAACGGGCCGCCGGCCGGCCGCTGGAGACGAAACTTTTTTCCGGATTGACCCGGCGCGTGCTGCGGTTGGTGTTCGGCTATCGGGGATAAGGAACGACGATGACGGCAAAGCCGGTGCTGGTGATGGTGCTCAAGGGGTATCCCCGGATCTCCGAGACGTTTATTTCCAATGAGATCGAGCTGCTGGAGCGCCAGGGCTTTGCCGTGCGCATCGTGTCCATGCGACAGCCGCGCGAGAACTTCAGCCACGCCTCGGTGGCGCGCATCAAGGCCGAGGTGGTCTATCTGCCCGAGGCCATGCTGCCGGCCCTGGGGCGGCTTTTGGCCGCCAACCTCCGCACGGCCGCGGCCCGGCCGGCCGGCTATCTCAAGGCCGCCGGTCTCATGCTGCGCCACTTTTTCGAGGCCCCCAAGTCGGCCACGGTCAAGCATCTGCTCCAGGCCGGACTTTTATGCGACGAGGCCCTGCGGCCGGGCGAAGCGCCCCATATCCATGCCCATTTCGCCCATTCGCCGACGTCCGTGGCCATGTACGCCGGGCTCATGGCGGGCGCGCCGGTGAGCTTCACCGGCCACGCCAAGGACGTCTGGACCCAGCGCCCCGAGCGGCTGGCCGAAAAGATCGGCCGGGCCGCCTTTGTCGTCACCTGCACCCAGGCCAACGCGGCGTATCTGAAAAAACTCTCGCCAAACGGCACGCCCATTTTTCCGGTCTACCACGGCATCGACCTGACGCTTTTCGACGGCGCGGCCGCCCGGCCCGCCGCCGGTCCGCCCTGGCGGCTTCTCTCCGTGGCCCGGCTCACCGCCAAGAAGGGCCTGGACACCGTGCTGGACGCCCTGGGCCTTCTGGCCCGGGAGGGCGTCGATTTCACCTACGACCTCGTGGGCGCGGGCGAGGACGCCAAGGCGTTGGCAGCACAAGCGGCGCGTTTGGGCATCGCCGAGCGGGTGCGCTTTCACGGCGCGATGCCCCACGAACAGGTCGTCGAGTTGTACCGGGCCGCCCATGCCTTTGTCATCGGCTGCCGGGTGCTGCCAAACGGCGACCGCGACGGCGTGCCCAACGTCCTGGTCGAGGCCATGGCCATGGGCCTGCCCGTGGCCGCCACCAACGTCTCGGCCTTGCCGGAGCTGGCCATTGACGGTGAAACGGCCTTGACCTGCAACCCCGACGATCCGGCCGCCCTGGCCGCCAACCTGCGCCGGCTGCTGACCGACCCTGCCCTGGCCGAGGGGCTGGCCGCCGCCGCCCGGGAGCTGGTCGGCCGGGAATTCGACAACGTCGCCAACACCGGCCGGCTGGCCGCCGTGTTCGCGGCCCAGGCCGGCGATCCGCCGGGGCGTTTCGCCCGGGACGTGGCCTGGTGAACGTCGCCTTTTACGCGCCGTTTAAGCCGCTCGACCATCCCGATCCGTCCGGGGACCGCACCATCGGCCGGGAACTGGCCGCCGCGCTTACGGACCAGGGCATAAGGCTCACCGTGGCCAGCCGCTTCCGGGCGCGCTGGCTGTCGTGTCGCCCAAGGCTTTGGATCGAGGCCCTTTTCGCCCGCCGGGCCGCCCTGGAGGCGGCCTCCCAGGCCAAGGCCCGGCTTTTTCTCACCTACCACGCCTACTACAAGTCGCCCGACGTCATCGGCCCCTACGTGGCCCGGGAGCTCGGCATCCCCTACGTGGTCTTCCAGGGCGTTTATTCCACCAAGCAGCGCCGCCGCCTCGCCACGCGCCTGGGCTACGCGCTCAATCGCCGCTCGCTGCTGGCCGCCGATCTGGTCGTGTCCAACCGCCGGCTGGATGTGGAGAATTTGCAGCGCCTGCTGCCCCGGGAACGCCTGGGCTACGTGCGGCCGGGCATCGACCCCGAGGCCTTCGCCTTCGACCCCGAGGCCCGGCGGGAGCTGCGCCGGCAGTGGGGCGTGGGGACCAGGCCGGTGGTCGTCACGGCGGCCATGTTTCGCGACGACGTCAAGACCGAGAGCCTGACCTTCCTTTTTGAGCGCCTGGGCGAGCTGCACCGGGCCGGGCGCGATTTCGCCCTGGTGGCGGCCGGGGACGGCCCGACCCGGGAGCGCCTGACCGCGCTGGCGACGAAGGAACTGCCCGGGCGGGCCATTTTCCTGGGCCAGGTTCCCCGGGAGCGGCTCGGCGCGGTCTACAGCGCCGGGGACGTGTTCGCCTTTCCGGGCATCCGGGAGTCGCTGGGCATGGTCTATCTCGAAGCCCAGGCGGCCGGGCTGCCGGTGGTGGCCCTGGCGGGCGGCGGGGTAGGGGAAGTGGTGGCCGACGGCGAGACGGGCATTCTCACGCCCCCGGCCGACCCGGCCGCCTACGTCCGGGCCGTGGACGCCCTGCTTGGCGACCGGCAGCGCCGGCTGGCCATGGGCGAGGCGGCCCGGGCCTACGTGCGCGCCTCCCACGACCGGTCCAGGAATTACGGCGTCTTGGCCGGCGTGCTGCGCCGGCTGGCCGGGGAGGGCTGAAAAAGGCGCTGGCCCAACCGGGCGGTTTCGTGGTAAAAAATGGTGCTTTTTTGCAGTGATCCAAAGGCGCGAGCCAGGGTTTAGGGCAATGGGCGGCCTTGGTCGCCAAAAACTGTCGAGGTTGCCGTGAACGGCCGCCATCCAAGGGGCAGCCCTTTGGCTGTCGGCGGCGTTTTGTGTTGGCTTGGCAGGTGGATAAAGTCAGTCAGCCTTCCGCTCGCGGGCGTGGCGGCGAGCGGGCGATGGAGCCGTGATGGCCAAATTGCATGAGACGCCGCTGCGCGATCTGCCGCCTGCCTCGCCCATTACCCTCGGGCTGTGGACCACCGCCGCCCAGGCCGCCCGCACCCTGCTCGGGGCCGGAGCCGGCGAAGCGCTTGTCCTCGACGGCGGCCGCCCCCTTGGCGTCGTCACCACGCGCGGCCTGTCCAAGGTTCTTACCCACAACATCGTCCAGGCCGCCCATCTGGCCGTGCGCGACGTCATGGACCCGGTGGCCGTGTCGCCGGAAAGCGACTATCTGCCCGGGGCCTTGCGCCATCTGCTGGCCGCGCCGTCGCGGCGGCTGGCGGTGGTGGACGCCGCCGGCCGGGCCGTGGGCATTCTCGCCCCCTTTCATGTGGCCCGCCTGGGCGTGGCCCTGGACGAGCTGGCCGAGCGCACCGTGGCCAGCGCCATGACCCGCGCCGTGGTCACGGCCCGAGTGGGCGAGGCCCTGCCCATGGTGCTGGCCCGCATGACGCGCCTTGGCGTCGGCGGGGTCGTGGTGGCCAAGGACGACGTGCCTTGCGGCGTTTTTACCGCCCGCGACGCCGTGCGGCTTTTGGCCGGCGGCTCGGACATCCGCGACATGTCGGTGGACGAGGCCATGAGCGCGCCGGTGGCCGTCGTGGCCCCCCAACTGCCCCTGGCCGAAGGGCTGGCCGGCATGGACGGAGCCGGGGCCGGGCGGCTGGTGGTCACCGACCCGGACGGCTTTCTCCTCGGGCTTTTGACCTGGACCGACGTGGCCGCCGTGCTGTCGGGCATCGTCTCCGACGCCGAAAAGGCCCGGTTGCATGACCAGGCCGAACGGTACCGCGATCTCTACGACAACGCCGGCCAAGGCCTGTTCCGCCTTGATCTCCAGGGCCGGCCCGTGGCCGTCAACGCCGTGCTGTCCCGGATGCTCGGCTACCGCGACGTGGCCGACTGCCTGCGCCAGTCGCGCCAGCCCGCCCATCCCCTGCGCCTGGACGGACCAAGCCGGCGCGAGCTGTTGCCCCGCGCCCTGTCCGAGGCCGAACCGGTAACCTTCGAGGCGAGGGGACTGCGCCGGGAGGGCGGCTATCGCCGGCTGGCCTGTTCGGTGCGGGCCGTGCGCGACGCCTTCGACCAGCCCACGGGCTTCGAGGGCGCTTGCGCCGAAGTTCCCCAGGCCGCTTTTCCGGGCGGACCCTCCGACGACGCCGGCTACCGATCGCTGATCGAGCACCAGACCGAACTCATCTGCCGCTTCGATCCAGCCGGCCGGCTCCTTTTCGTCAACGCCGCCTATGCCCGCTACTGGGGCAAGACTCCCGAAGCCTGTCTGGCCGAGAATTTCCAGCCCGCCCTGCATCCCGACGACGCGGCCATGGTGGGCCGGCGCGTGGCCTCGCTGTGTCCCCACCGGCCCACCACCGGCTACGAGGTGCGGGTGCTGCGCCCCGACGGCCGCGCCCGCTACCAGCGCTGGACCAGGCGGGCCATCTTCGACGCCGCCGGCGAACTGGTCGAATACCAGGCCGTGGGCCGAGACATCACCCCGCGCAAGCTGGCCGAGCAGTCCCTCAAGCGACGGGCCGAGGAACTGCATGTCCTGGCTGAGGAAAAAAGCGTCGAGGCCGCCGCCCTGGCCGACCGCCTTGGCGCGGCTCTGGCCGATGGCCGGCGGCTGGCCGACCACTTGCGCGAAAAGGAATTTTTCCTGGACGCCGTGCTGGCCGGCGTTCAGGACGGCGTGTGCCTGCTGTCCCCGGAAATGGAAGTCCTGGCCGTCAACCGGTCGCTGCGCGGCATGTACGCCTCGCGCGGCGAGATCGTGGGCCAGCGCTGCCACGAGGTCTACCACGGCCTGTCCGCCCCCTGCCAGGACTGCCCGTCCCTGCGGGCCATGGCCACCCGCAAGCTGGCCATCAGCGTGGTGCCCAAGGACGATCCGGGCGATTCCGCCGGTTGGGTGGAGCTTTTCTGCTATCCCATGCTCGACGCCGCCGGCTCCGTGGCCGCCGTGGTGGAGATCGTGCGCGACGTCACGGCCGGCAAGAAGCTCGAAGCCGAGCTGGCCGCCGCCCTGGAGCGGGCCGAGGCGGCCAGCCAGGCCAAGGGCGCGTTTCTGGCCAACATGAGCCACGAGATCCGCACGCCCCTAAACGCCGTCCTGGGCTACGTCCAGCTCATGCTGCGCGACCGCCTGGAGCCGGCCCAGCGCCAGCGCCTGGCCGTGGTGGAAGAGTCCGCCGCCACGCTTTTGTCCATCATCAATGACATCCTCGACTATTCCAAGATCGAGGCCGGCCGGCTGGAAATCAAGGCCGAATCCTTTGACCTGGCCCAATGCCTGGCCGCCGTGGTCAAGGAGCAGGAGGTGCTGGCCCGGGAAAAGGGCCTGGTCCTGGAGCTGGAGTTCGACCCGGGGCTGCCCGGGAGCGTGCGCGGCGACGGCCTGCGCCTGCGCCAGATCCTGCGCAACCTCGTCAACAACGCCGTCAAATACACCGAGCACGGCAGCGTGACCCTGCGCGCCTCGCTGCTTGACCGTTCGCCGTGTCCGACCGGGAACGGCGAGCGCGTGACCCTGCGTTTTGCCGTCATCGACACCGGTGTGGGCATCCCGACCGACCAGTTGCCCGCCATCTTCGACAGCTTCACCCAGGTGGACGGCGGGCTGACCAAGCGTCAGGCCGGCACGGGCCTGGGCCTGGCCATCTGCCGCCGGCTGGCCGGCCTCATGGGCGGTGGGGTGTTCGTGGACAGCCTGGCCGGCAAGGGCAGCGTGTTCTGGCTTGAATGTCCCTTCGAGGCCGCCGCCGGCCATGGCGGCTTGGCCCGGCGGGACTTCGGCTTGCCGGCGCACCGGGAGCCGCCCCAGCGCCTGCGGGTGCTGCTGGTGGAGGACAACCGGGTCAACCGCGTTTTCGCCTCCGATCTCCTGGAGAGCCGGGGCCATGAAGTCATCCTGGCGGAGAACGGCCGGGCGGCTCTGGAATATCTCGTGGCCAACGCCGTGGACGTGGTGCTCATGGACATCCAGATGCCGGTCATGGACGGCCTGGCCGCCACCCGGGCCATCCGGGCCGGCCACCTAGACATCGACCCGGGGCTGCCCGTGATCGGGCTTTCGGCTTACGCCATGGATCAGGAGCGTGAGCGTTTCCTGGCCGCCGGTTTCGACGACTACATCACCAAACCCATCGACGTGGAAACGTTTTTCGCCGTGGTGGCCCGGGTGTTGGCCCGTCGCGGCCGCGCCCCGGTGGGGGCGCTGGAGGCGGGCAGGCAAACGCCTCCGTCACCCATCGACACCCAGGCCCTGGCCACCCAGTACCGGGGCAAGGCCGGGCTGCTGACCCGAGTGGGGCGCGAGTTCGTGGCCTCGGTTCCTGAACAGCTTGAGTCCCTGCGCGAGGCCATGGACCAGGGCGATCTGGCCGTGTGCGAGCGGGTGGCCCATACGCTCAAAGGCAACGCGGCCATGTTCGGGGCTTCGGCCATGCGTGGCCTGGCCGCCGAGGCCGAGCAGGCGGCGGCGGCCGGCGACGTGGCCCGCCTGGCCGATCTGGCCCCGACCCTGGACCAGGCCTGCCGGGAGGCGGTCGGCGGCCTGGACGACTATCTGTGCCGCATCGGAAACTGATGCCTGCTATAACACATAACACTGTTATGTGTTATAAATAGACAATCGCATTAATATGTCGTTTGCCATGTGCTTTCGCGTGCAAAATGGAATTGGAATGACGGCCCGCCCAGGCTGACCGACCAAAGGACAAACGCCATGCCGCGCTGCGTGTTTTATCTCCTGCGCCACGCCCCAACCCTGTGGAATCTGGACAAGCGCATCCAAGGCCAGTGGGACAGCGAACTGGCCCCGGCCGCCACGGCCCAGTGCGAGGCCCTGGCCCCCAGGCTGACCGGCCTGGCCCTGGCCCGCATCCTGTGCAGCGACCTCGGCC
Organism: Solidesulfovibrio magneticus str. Maddingley MBC34; assembly: GCA_000307955.1. Lineage (GTDB taxonomy): Bacteria > Desulfobacterota > Desulfovibrionia > Desulfovibrionales > Desulfovibrionaceae > Solidesulfovibrio > Solidesulfovibrio magneticus_A. The sequence goes on from ALAO01000065.1 coordinate 9,539, forward strand.
GGGCCAAATCCACCGCCGGCATCCTCAATCGCGGCCTGCGCCTGCCCGTGACCCTGGACAAGCGCCTGCGCGAACAGCACTACGGCGAGTGGACCGGCAAGCATTGGCGCGACATCCCGCCCGAAGCCATTGCCGCCGCCGAGGCCGCCGGCTGGAACTTCCACCCTTCCGGCGGCGAATCCCGCGCCGACGTGCGGCAGCGGGCCGAACACGCGCTTACCGACGCGGCCAAGTCCAACGGCGGCCGCAATGTGCTGGTGGTCACCCACCAGGGCGTGCTCAAAGCCGTGCTCTACCATCTCCTTGGCCGGGCCTACCTGCCCAGTGAACCGCCGGCCTTTGATCCGAGCCGGGTCCAGGAGGTGATCTGCCAGGGCGGCCAGCTCACCATCGGCCGCCTGGATCTGGAGCTGCCCCAGCCGTGAGGATCGCCGTCTACTGCCAGCATGTGCTGGGCATGGGGCATCTGTTTCGAACCCTCGAAATCGTCGCCGCCCTGGACGGCTACGAGCGCCTGCTCGCCGTCGGCGGTCCCGACGTGCCGGCGGCCGTGCCGCCCGGCGTGCGCCTGCTTCGCCTGCCGCCCCTGGCCATGGACGCCGATTTCCGCGCCCTGACCCTGGAAGGCCCGGCCCTGGAGGCGGCCAAGGCCGCCCGCCTGGCCCTGCTGCTGGAGGCCCTGGCCGATTTCACGCCGGACGTCTTTTTCGTCGAGCTCTATCCCTTCGGCCGCAAGGCCTTCGAGTTCGAACTGCTGCCGGCCATCCGCGCCGTGCGGGAGCGGGGCGGCAAGGTCGTTTGCGGCGTGCGCGACATCCTGGTCGAAAAAAAGGATCAGGCCGCCTACGAGACCCGGGTCCTCGACCGGCTGCATCGCTGCTTCGACGCCGTGTGCGTCCACGGCGACCCCACGCTTTTTCCCCTGTCCGCCACCTTCTCCCGGGCCGGCGACATCGCCTTGCCCGTGGCCCACACCGGCTACGTGGCCCCGGCCCGGGCCACGCCCGAGGCGGCCGCCGCCGCCCGGGCCGCCCTGGGCGTGGCCGAGGGCAAGTCCCTCGTGGTCGTCTCGGCCGGCGGCGGCAAGGTTGGTTCCGAGCTGCCCGCCGCCGTGCTGGCCGCCTGCCGGGACCACGGCCAACTGGCCCAGGCGGCCCTGCGCGTGTTTTCCGGCCCCTTTTGCGACGAAGACGCCTTCGCCGCCATGGTCGAGGCGGCAAGCCAACTGCCCGACGCCCGGGTGGCCCGCTTCACCCCGGATTTCCCGGCCGTGCTGGCCGGGAGCGACCTGTCCGTGAGCCTGGCCGGCTACAACACCGTCATGGCGCTGCTCGCCGCCCGCTGCCGGGCCCTGGTCATGCCTTTTGATCAGAACCGCGAACAGCGCCTGCGCGCTAAGCGCCTGGCCGCCCTGGGGCTGCTTGGCGTTCTCGAACCGTCGCAACTGGCTCCCCACCTCCTGGCCCCCCGTCTGGCCGCCGCGCTCACCGCCCTGCCGCCCCCGCCCGGACGAATCGACCTGGACGGCGCGGCCAAGGCGGCGAAGTTTTTGGTGGAAATACGGTAAGAGCGAAGAGGGGAGAGGCC
>ALAO01000066.1 GCA_000307955.1 Solidesulfovibrio magneticus str. Maddingley MBC34
CCGATCTCGTCGAGAAACAGCGTGCCCTTGTTGGCGAAGGTCATAAGCCCTTCGCGGTTTTCGGTGGCCCCGGTGAACGATCCCTTGACGTAACCGAAGAGTTCCGACCGGGCTAGCTCCTTTTGCAGCGTGGCGCAGTTCTTGATGACGTAAGGCTTCTCGGCCCGTTTGCTGCGGGCCTGGATGGCCGTGGCCGCCACTTCCTTGCCGGCCCCGGATTCGCCGGTAATGAGCACGGGCACGTCGGTCGGGGCCACCTTGTCGATCAAGAATCGGATCTGCTTGACCGGGGCCGAGTTGCCGACGATCTGCTGGGGCTGGGCCTGCCGCTGGGCGTGGCGCAGTTGGCGGTTCTCGAAGCGCAGGCAGGCCCGCTGGTAGGCGCGCTCCACCACCAGTTCGAGTTCTTCGAGATTGAACGGTTTGGTGATGTAGTCGTAGGCCCCGAGCTTCATGGCCTCCACGGCACTGTCGATGTTGCCGTGGCCGGTGATGATGATGACCTCGATGTCCGGCGAGTGCTGGCGCAGCTCCACAAGCACGTCAAGGCCGTCGGCGTCGGGCAGGCGCAGGTCGAGCACGGCCACTTCATAGGTGTTGCGGCGCAGCATCTCCCTGGCCTGGTGGGCGGTCTCGGCCGCGGACACCAGACGCGAGGGCGTGGACAACTCTTTTTTGAGCAGTTTGCCGATGGACGGCTCGTCGTCCACAACGAGTACGGAATAAGGGCTGGTCACGTGGTCTTTTCCGGGTTGACGGGCAGGCTCACGGTGAAGGTCGCCCCTTGGCCGGGGGCGCTCTTCAGGGTGATGTCGCCCTGGTGTTTTTTCACGATGGACATGCAGGTGGAAAGCCCGATGCCGATGCCCTTGCCGGAGCGCTTGGTGGTGAAAAAGGGTTCGAAGAGCTTGTCCATGTTTTCCGGCGGCACGCCGCAGCCGGAATCTTCCACGGACAGGCACACCGCGCCGGTAGATGACTGGTAGGTGGTGATGACGATGCGGCCCGGGCCGGTGATGGCGTCCATGGCGTTGACCAGCAAATTGAGCATGACCTGCTTGATTTGATGTTCGTCGCCGTGGACCATGGGCAGGTTTTCGCTTAAGTCCACCCGCACGGTGATTTTCGCCTGATTGCGCTGCTTGAGGTGGCTGCGCAGGAGTTTGAGCGTGTCGTTGACCACGGCGTTTAAGCTCACGGCCGAGAAACTGACGGTCTTTTGGCGACTAAACGTCAGCAAGGTGGTGACGATGTCCTGGCAGCGCCGGCATTCGCGCAGGATGGTGGCGACATAGTCCTCCACGTCCTCCATGACCCGGGGATCGACCTTTTCCTTGAGCGCCGGCAGGCGGCGGCGCAGGCCCTCGGCAAAGCCGAAGATGGCGGTGAGCGGATTGTTGACCTCGTGGGCCACGCCCGTGGCCAGCATGCCGATGGTGGCCATCTTTTCGGCCTGATAGAACTTGGCCTGGTATTCCTTTTCCCGGCTGACGTCGCGCTTGAAGACCAGGATGTGGCGTTCCGGGGCGTCGGGGCGATTGATGGGCGAGGCCACCATCTCGAACTGGGCGTTTCTGCCGCCGATCTTGAAGATGGCCGTCTCGCGGCAGATGTCGCCGGAGGTGAACGAGGCGCTGGCCGGGCAGCCCGGGCAGGGCGCGTCCTCGCCGCGAAAGATCTGGTGGCAAAACATGCCCTCGGGGCGGGGCACGTCGGGAAAGGTCTGGCGAAAGACGTGGTTGACCGAAAGGATGCGCAGGTCGCTTGTCAGCACCATCATGATGTCGGTGATGCCGTCGAGGATGGCGGCGATCTCCCGGCGGCGCTGGGCCGACTGGGTGTTGGCGTCCTTGAGCGCCTCGATGGTCTGGCGCAGCTCCTGGAAAAACCCCAGCTTGCTGTGCTCGATGCCGATGAGGTCTTCCAGGGAAGGTCCCTTCCCGGGCATCACCAAGCCTCCTGGCACACGCCAAGGAGCGACTCCCAGCTGACCGGCCGGGGGTTGGTCAGCGTGCAGGCGTCGTTGACCGCCGCCTTGGCGATGGTTTCCAGGCAGCTGCTGTCGGGCAGGATGTCGCGCAGGCGCACGGGCACGTGCAGGTCGGCGAAAAAGCGTTCCAGCCAGGCAATGCCGGCCTGGGCCAGATATTCGTTGGAGCACATGCGCGGGCCGCACAGGATGCGGCCGATGTTGGCCAGCTTGTCGACGCTCACGGCCAGGTTGAAGCGCATGACCGGCGGCAGCAGGATCGGGTGGACCAGGCCGTGGAGCACGTCGAACATGCCGCCGAGGCTGTGGGCTAGGGAGTGGCCGATGCCCAGGCCGGCGTTGGAAAAGGACATGCCGGCGCAGGTGGAGGCGATGCTCAGGTTTTCCAGGGCCTCGATGGAGCGGCTCTCCAGGGCCGGGCGGATGTTGTGGGCAATGAGCCGGATGGCTTTGAGGGCCTGGTGCTCGGTGAAGGGCGAGGACAAAAGCGACAGATAGGACTCCACGGCATGGGCAAAGGCGTCCACGGCCGAGGAGATGATGAGTTCCTCGCTCTTGGTCAAAAGCACCAGCGGATCGATGATGGAGACGTTGGGCACCAGCGACCGGCTGATGATGGACATTTTCACCTGTCGGGCGACGTCGGTGATGATGCAGAACTGGGAGATGTCCGAACTCGAGCCGGCGGTGGTGGGCAGAAAGATCATGGGCGGCAGGGGGCGCATGACGCGGTTGGCCCCTTCGTAGTCGCTGATGCGGCCGCCGTTGCCGACGATGGCCCCGATGCCCTTGGCCGCGTCCATGGGGCTGCCGCCGCCCACGGCGATGATGACGTCGGCGCGTTCGCGCACGTAGATGTCGGCCCCCTCGTGGACCTGATGGTCGCGGGGGTTGGAATTGACGGCGTCGAAATAGACCCACTCCAGGCCGTTGTCGCGCAGGATTTCCTGGATGCGGTCGACCCAGCCGGCCTTGGCCAGGCCCCGGTCGCTGACAAGGAGCACGCGGCGCGCGCCCACGCGTTTGGCGCAGGAAGCCAGATGGACGATGCTGCCCCGGCCGAAGATGATTTCAGGAATGGCGAACTTGCTGATCCGCATGAGGCTCCTTGGCGCGCGCCCGGTAGGGGCGGCCGCGCGCGGCGCGGGGCGAAATCGCCGGTCCGCCGCCTGGCCCGGAGGCCTTGGGCCGGCCGGCCAAGCCTGGGAAAGCCCTGGCGCTTTCAGGATATCGTCTCGTGAAAGTAGCCCGCTGCCCGGCAAAAGGTCAAGCCGGTGCCTGGCCGGCTGGCGGCGGCGAAGGCGGCGGGGCTTTATTCGAAGGGCTTCAGGCCAGCCGGGCCATGGCCCGCTCCAGATGTTCGCGCCAAAGCGCGGCAAAGGCTTCGATCTCCAGCAGCCCGGCCAGCCGCGCCCGGCAGCCTATGCCGGCCGCTTCCAGCCGGCTGCGCCAGGAGTCGGGCTGCTCTCCGGCCAGATCGGAGCAGGCGTGAGCCCCGGCCACGGTGAAAAAGGGGAGCAGCAGCGCCCTGGTGACGCCTTTGGCGGCCAGGTCGGCGGCGATGGTGTCCAGCTCCAGGCTCACCGCGCCCTTTTCCCGGGGCATGGCGCCGAAAAAGAGCAGCGGATCGCGCCGGGTCAGCCGTTCGCGCAGGGCTTCGTAAAATCCGGCTCCGGGCGGCGGCGCGCCATGGCCCATGAGCACGGCCGCCTCGCCGGGCTGCCGTCCGGCGGCCAGACCCTCGTCGATGGCGGCGACCGCCCGGTCCACGTCGGCCAGATCGGCCAGCAGCGGCGCGCCCACCGACACCGAGGTGCGGCCGGCGTCGTGTTTAAGCCACCGACCCAGGCCGGCCAACAGTTCGTGGTATTCCCCGCCCGGCACCACATGCAGCGACTGCACCACCACCCGGGCGCAGCCGGCGGCGGTCAGCTCGCCAAGCACGTCGAGGACCTGCCTCGCCCCGCCAAACGCGGCGGCATTGCCGTGCTTGCGCCCCACGGTGCGGGCCACGGCCACCACCGCTCCGGGATGGGCGGCGGCCACGGAGTCCCGAAACGCGCCCAAGGCGGCCATGGCCCCGGGATGCCGGGAGCCGTGGGCGGCCAGGATGATGCCGCAGGGCTCGGTCACGGGCGCGACTCCATGGCGGCGGCCACACCGGCCAGGGCGGAGACGGCCGTGGGCGCGGCAATAAGCGCAAACCACAGCCAGCCCGGCGGCGCGGCCAGGGACAGCCACAAGGGCGCGGCAGCGAGTTGTCCGGCCACGGCCGACCAGAGAAAGGCCAGGGCCGTGGCGGCCAGGCCCGCGCCCACGAAACCCATGGCCGCCGCGCCGGCCACCAGGGGCAGGGCGATGACCGACTCGGCCGCGCCGACCAGGCGCATGATCTCGAATTCCTCGCGCCGGCGCAGCAAGGTCAGGCGTACGGTGTTGCCGACCACGAGCCCGACCAGCAGCGCCAGAATGGCCCCCAGCGGCAGCACGGCCTGGGAGCCGAGCAGGCCCAGGGAGCGGGCGGCGTCGATGGCGGCCGGGTTGTAGCGCACCTCGGCCACGCCATCCACGGCGGTCAGGCGCTCCAGGGTCTGCCTGGCGAACGCGTCGTCGTGCTCCGGCGGGGCAAAGCCCAGCAGCAGGGTGTAGGGCAGGGGATTGACCGCCCCGGGCAGCAGCGGTTCGGCCGCGCCGCCAAGGCTGCCGCGCATGACGGCCATGGCCGCCTCGGGGGAAAACGCCTTGGCCTCGATGACCCCGGGCAGGGCGCGCATCCAGTCCATCTGCCGGGCGGTGAGCGCCGCGTCGACCCCGGGCTTCCAGTAGACCTGAAAGCGCAGCACGCCCTGTCCCTTGGCCAGAGCGCCGTCCAGGCCGACCTGGGCCAGGGCGAGCAGGCCGCACAAAAACACCGTGGCGAAAACGCCCAGGATGACGCTTAGTGACATGGACGGCCGGCGAAACAGATCGGCCAGGCCGGAGAGGATGAGCCGCGCCGTCATGGGGCCTCCTCCGGGCCGGCGGCCGCGTCGGGGACGGTTGCGGCATCGGGCGCGGCGCGCTCCAGGCGGATGATCCGGGCGTCGGGGGCGGCGGCCACCAGGGCCTGGTTGTGGGTGGCCATGAGGATGGCCGTGCCGTGGGCGCTGAACTGGCGCAGGATGTCGAGCAGGCGCAGGGACAGGTCCCAGTCGAGGTTGCCGGTGGGCTCGTCGGCCAGCATGAGCCGGGGGCCGGCCACCACGGCCCGGGCGATGGCCACCCGCTGCTGTTCGCCGCCGGCCAGCTCGGCGCAGGGCCGGTTGGCCAGCTCCGTCAGGCGCAGGGCGGTCAGGGCCGAGCGCACCCGGCGTTCGATGCGGGCGGCGGGGGTGCCGCGCACCACCAGCGGCAGGGCCACGTTGTCGGCCACGCTGCGCTCGGGCAGGATTTTGAAATCCTGAAACACCATGGCCACGTCACGGCGCAGCTGGTGCAGTTTGGAGAGGCGCAGCGCGGCCAGATCGTGGCCGGCGGCCACGGCCCGGCCCTCCTGGAGCGGCAACGAGCCGTGCAGGATGCGCAGCAAGGTGGACTTGCCCGCGCCGGACGGGCCGGTCAGGAAGGCAAAGCCGCCCTTTTCCAGGGAAAAGGTCAGATCGCGCAATACCTCGCGCCGGCCGAAGCAGTGGCGCAGCCCCGCAACTTCGATCATGCCGGCGTGTCTCCGTTCTCCAGCAGCCGCCGGGCCATTTCCGCGCCGGCCTCGCCGCCGCCGGCCATGCGGGCCAGTTCGGCGGCCACGCCGTCGGCGTCCAGGCGCAGGCAGCGGGTGACGGTCTGGCCGTCCTCAACGGTTTTTTGCACCTGGAAATGCCGGTCGGCCAGGCTGGCCAGCTGGGGCCAGTGGCTGATGAGGAGGATCTGCGAGGTGGCGGCGAGTTTCTTGACGTGGGCACCGACGCTGGAGAGCGTCAGCCCGCCGATGCCGGCATCGATCTCGTCGAAAATAAGCGTCGGCCCACCGGGCTCGGCCGAAAGCGACATGAGCGCCAACAGGAAGCGCGAGAGTTCGCCGCCCGAGGCGATCTTGTCCAGGGGCTGGGGCGGCTGGCCGGGGTTGGGCCGCCACAGCACGCGCGCCCGGTTTTCGGTGAGCGGTTCGCCGTCGCAGGCCACGGGCGTGTAGGCAGTTACCGGCGCGAAATCGAAAATGACCCGCACGTCCTTGGAAAAGCCCAGCCCGCGCAGGATGTCTTCCAGGGCGGCGGACAGCCGGGCGGCGGCCTCGCGCCGGGCCGCGCCCAGGGCGGCCAGGGCCTCGCTTAGGGCGGCCATACCGGCGGCCTCGTCCCGGGCCAGCTGTTTGCGTTTCAGGCCGCAGTCGTCGAGAAAATCGAGGTTTTCCTTGATGTCGCGGCCCAGGTCCACGATCTCGGCCAGAGAACGCTTGAGCTTTCGCCGCAGGGTGGCCAGCTCGAACAGGCGCTTTTCGATGCCCTCGCCGTCGTCGTCGGCCGTCTTGGCCGGCCGGCGGCGCAGGCGCACGGCCAGATCCTTGAGCAGGTGGCGAAAGGCGGCCACGGCCTCGGCGTCGGCGGAAAACTCCTCGTGGATTTCCCCGGCGTGGAGCAACTCGCGGTGCAGGTCGGCCAGGGCGTCGAGGACCGGCGGCTGGCGCTCGATGCACTCCAGGGAACGGGTGAGCGCCTGGGCGGCCTTGCGCGACTCGGCCAGGGCGGCCTTTCGGGCCACGAGCTCGTCCTCTTCGCCGGGCAGGGGATTCACCTTGGCGATCTCGGCGTGCTGGAATTCCAGGAACTGGCGTTTTTCTTCCAGGCCGGCGGCTTTGGCGTCGAGGTCGCGGATGGTGGCGGCCACCTCGCCCAGTTCCCGGGCCAGGCGGTTTTTTTCGGTCAGCAGCGCCGGATCGGGCAGGAAGCCGTCGAGAAGGGCGGCCTGGAAGGCGGGCTGCAAGAGCCGCCCCTGGCCGTGCTGGGAGACGTGGAGCAATAGCTTGGGGCGCAGGGCGGCCAAGGTCTCGCGGGAGGCCAGGGCGTCGCCCACGTAGACGCGGCTGCGGCCGGTTTCGGCCACGAGCTCCCGGCGCAGGATGAGTTCCTCGTCGCCCAGCACAAACAGCGCCTCGACCACGGCCTTGTCCCGGCCGGCCCGGACGAGGTCGGTGTGCATTTTTTCCCCGGTGAGGAAATTGACGGCCGAGATGATGAAGCTTTTGCCGGCCCCGGTCTCGCCGGACAGGACGTTGAGGCCCGGGCCGAATTCCAGCTCCAGGTCGTCGATGAGCGCCAGGTTCTTGATGCGAAGGACTTCGATCATGGTGGTATGGCCTATTGCCGCAGCCTCGGGTCCAGGATGTCGCGCAGGCTTTCGCCGATGAGGTTGTAGCCGAGCACGGTGATAAGGATGGCCAGCCCCGGGAAAATGGACAGCCAGGGGGCCACTTCCAGCACTTCCTTGCCTTCCATGAGCATGTTGCCCCAGCTCGGCGTCGGCGGCAGCACGCCCAGGCCCAAAAAGCTCAGGGACGATTCGGTGAGGATGGCCCCGGCCACGCCAAGCGTGGCCGAAACCAGCACCGGCGCGGCGGCGTTGGGCAGGATGTGGTAAAAAAGGATGCCCGGCGCGCCCATGCCCGACACCCGGGCGGCCAGGACGAAATCGCGGGAGCGCAGGGCCAGGGTCTCGGCCCGCACCAGCCGGGTGACGCCCATCCAGGAGGTCAACCCGATGACGATCATGATGTTGGTCAGCGAGGGCGTAAGAAAGGCGATGACGGCCAGGATCAGGAAAAACGAGGGAAAGCACAGCATGACGTCCACGCCGCGCATGATGGCCTCGTCGATGAGGCCGCCGAAATAGCCCGAGCACAGGCCGAGAAACAGGCCGATGGCCACGGAGATGCCTACCGCCACGAACCCCACCCACAGCGACACCCGGCCGCCGTAGAGCAGGCGCGAAAACACGTCGCGCCCCAGCGCATCGGCGCCCAGCAGATGCGCGCCGCCGGGCGGGGCAAGGATGGCGTCTACATTGATGGCCAGCGGATCGTAGGGGGCCAGCCAGGGAGCCAGCAGCGCGGCCAGGGAGACCGCGCCGACAAGGCACAGGCCCACGGCCAGCAGGCCGTGGGCCGGCAGCACGCGCCGTAGCCAGCGGGCGGGATTAAGCATCGCCCTTGCCTCCCAGGCGGATGCGAGGATCGGCCAGGGCGTAGCCGGCGTCGGCCAGCAGGTTGCCGGCCAGGGTCAGCACCGCGCCAAGGACCAGATTGCCCATGATGAGCGGATAGTCCCGGGCCATGACCGACTGGTAGAAAAGCTGTCCCAGGCCCGGCAGGGCGAAGATGGACTCGATGATGACCGAGCCGCCGATAAGCCCGGGCACGGACAGGCCCAGGATGGTGATGACCGGCAGCAGGGCGTTTCGCAGGGCGTGCTTGTAGATGACCGAAAATTCCGACAGCCCCTTGGCCCGGGCGGTCAGGATATAATCCTGGCGCAGCACTTCGAGCATGGCCGAGCGCATGAAGCGCGACATGCCGGCGAGCGACCCGAAGGTGTAGATGAAAATGGGCAGAGCCAGATGCCGGGCCAGGTCTAGGAGTTTGTCCCAAGGCCCCAGGCGGGCGTAGTCCATGGAGGTGAGGCCCGAGATGGGCAGCCAGCCCAGGTGGATGCCGAAATAGAGCATGAGCAGCAAGGCCAGCCAGAAGCCGGGCATGGCGAAGCCGATGAAGACGAAGACCGTGGCGGCGCGATCGAACAGGCCGCCTTGTCGTCTGGCCGAGGTGACGCCGATGGGGATGGCCACGGCGAGCGTGAGGATCAGGGAGACGAGGTTCATGGAAATGGTCAGCGGCAGGCGCTCCTTGATGCGGTCCCAGACGGGCCGCCGGTCGCCGGAGAGCGAGTTGCCGAAGTCGAGGCGGGCGAGTTTGCCGAGCCAGTCGAAGTATTGGACAGTAAGCGGCCGGTCGAGGCCGTACAGCGCCTGGAGCCGGGCGCGGGTTTCGGCGGTGGCGAGAGGGTTGAGCGTGGTCTCCATGTCGGTGGGCGAGCCTGGGGCGAGGTGGATGACGGCGAAGCTCACGCAGGTGATGCCGAGGAACACGACGGCGACCCAGAGTGTTTTGAGCAGGAGACGTTTGGCCAATGCGAGCACGGTTAGGGGCACTCCTTGGGGGCGTATCGGCAGTCGCCGGCCCAGGAGGTATGTACGAGAAACGGGGCTTGTTGGAAAGGGCGGTCAAAAAAAGCGGCGCGGGCCGAAATTTTCGATTGACTTTTTTCGGGGCCCGCGTAGAAACGGACCTCGCTGCGGGGCTGTAGCTCAGTTGGGAGAGCGCTTGAATGGCATTCAAGAGGTCGTGGGTTCGATTCCCTCCAGCTCCACCACGAAGCATGCCAAGGGGTTACCGAGAAATCGGTGACCCCTTTTTCTTTGGCCCCGTGCCAACTCACCGCCAACGCTCCCGTTGGCGCTAACAGCCTCGTCCCCGGCCGGCTGACTCATCTCCTTCCCCGCCCCGGGGGCGACCTCTTGAAAATTTTCAACAGGTTACCTGGAAAAAATTCCAGCAGTCCCCCAAATTTCCTGTCTCGATTTGGACGTTTGGACATTTCCGATGCGTTGGCGGCGAATGTCCTGGATGCCTTTAAAATGTGAGGCACAGCAAAATGCCAAGAATTTGTGTAATTTTTGATCTGGACGGTACGCTTGTAGACAGCGAGGGGCTTTGTAATCAAGCATTCATTGATTTGATCCCGCCATTAACTGAAACGGTAGATTCATTGACAAAACGGTATCGCGGCAAAAAATTAGCCCAGATTCTTGCCGATCTTGAGGAGCGATATTGTCTAGATTTGCCAGATGAATTTGTAGTACGCTACCGGCAGCGTGTCGCTGAACTTTTTTCTCGGGAGTTGAAGCCTATCCCCGGCGTTCTCGATATGCTCGAACGCACGGACTTTCCTAAATGTATTGCTTCTAGCGGGCCACTTTTGAAAATTCATCAGGCGCTGCAGGTTAGTGGTCTCGCGTCTTATTTTAACAATAATATCTTCAGTTCCTATGAGATCAACTCCTGGAAGCCAGAACCAGACTTGTTTCTGTTTGCTGCTAAGGCGATGGGGTTCATGCCTCGTCAATGTGTGGTTGTTGAAGATAGTGAAATTGGAATTGAGGCAGCCAAGGCGGCGGAAATGAAATCACTCTACTATGTTCCAAATGCTAATGTTCGCCCGTGGGGAAATGGTGATACAGTTATGTTTGGCGATATGTTGCAACTGCCGCAATTGCTCGCAGCGATGAATGCCAATGGGTTACCGAGAAATCGATAATCTATTTCTTTGCCGAAGCGTCAACGCGCGCCAACAGGTTTTGCCGTATTATCGCAAAATGGAGATGTAATATGTATTATGAAATGAGGACCTATCAATTCGGCTGGGTAAGCTTGATGAATACATTAAGCATTTTGAGACAGTCGGACTTCCTATTCTTTCCAAATACTCGAAGCTGATAGGCTACTGGTATACGGATGTTGGCGAATTGAATCAGCTTATTCATATTTGGGCGTATGAAAGCCTCGATGAACGAGCCCTGAAACGCGCTGCCTTATACGAAGACAAAAACTGGCAGCAGGAATTTTTACCAAAGGCCATGTCCATGTTGGAACGGCAAGAGAATAAGATCATGCGTGCCGTTTCTTTTTCACCGATCAAATAAAGAACTGCTTGCCGAGAAATCGGTGACCCCTTTTTCTTTACGGGGCCGCCAACGCGCGCCAACACGAGGTTGTGGCGGGTAAGTGCCAGGGCAGAACCATTTCCCAGCCCACCTGTTAGACCAAGAAACTATTCCCCGGTCGCTTGAATTTTTTTCAAGAGGTCGCCCCCCCCTTCCGCCTCTTTCGCTCCTGCCAAAAATATTTCCCTTATTTTACGCATAGTTGTATAAGAAAAGAAACCACGGTCGCTTGTGGGATTTTCAAGCGATCCCCCCCCCCATTTTGGACATTTGGACTTTTCGGGGGCATCCTTGAAAAAAATCTGGCCCGTTTCCTGCTGACGGCAATCTTGGCTGACCCTGATGCAGGGAAAGCCGCAGAAACTGCCCTATGGAGTCGCAGGGGCTGTGATTTTACTAGGGGCGGTTGGTCTTCCTGGTCCTGCCCCGTGTCGCCCATTGGGCCAAATGTCACTCCATGCGCCGGCAAGTTTGATGTAATATTCTAAATTTACATGATTTACTTGTCAGTGACAAAGGTGACTTTGCAAATAAGGGCGCTGAGAAATCCCAGGTGAAGACCACTGCCCCGTTCCTCGTCGCCGGCATCGACTTTGACTGATCTAGCCCAAGGGAATGGCGCAGGAACTGGCCTATTGAGTCATAGGGCCACGATTTCTACCCGGCCCCATTGGCCTTCCCGGTCCTGCCCCGTCCTCGTCCCCGGAGCCGCCCCGGGCACCCCCTGGAAACGCGCGGTAGGACCCCTTCCTGGGACGTTCCCCTGGGCCTGGGGGATTGGTTCCCCCGGTCCTGGTCCCGCTCCAGGGTCGACCCCCTAGGATGAAAGCCCGATTTCCCTTGGGCTTGGGCCATCGTCAGGAATTGCGCATAAATTTCTCAGCGAACTTACTGAGATTTTTCCCGCCTGCCTGAATCCATCTCAAAGATAGCACTAGACAGCGCTGGGCCGCGAGCCTATAATGTTAGTCGTATCCCTAGTGAAGGTTGTGAGCAACCCTAGCGGAGGCGATGCCAATGGGTGAATCAATCGTCGGAGAGTCTTCCTCGCAGTAGAGCACTTGAAGGCCAGTAAGTAATATAACTTGGCAAGCTGCATGTGTAGCAAACACAAGCTCTACGTTCATAGTCGAGGCGCAATCGTCAACCCATAAGTCTTTTTTCAGCAGCATAAATTTACTGGCCCCGGCTTGTGCAGTCGGGGCCTTTCTTTGTTGCGTTGGGTGGGCTGAAGGAATGCTTGGTTCGCTCTCGGATGAACTTGTGGACACTTCGGGTACGTCGGTCTCGCAGGATCGCAAGACGCTCCGTTGCGTCAAGAAAAGTTTTAATTCCGGCGGTTATGCGCAATTTTGGCGGCAATCAGCTCTGAAATCGAGTTCAAGAGCCGCGCCGGCCATGGTCAGCCCGGGGGTATCCCGTGTCCCCGGCGGCACGCTTCCCCTGGTCCCTGGGATTCGCGCGGCAGGGGGCCTCTCTAGCTGTTGTTGGGTCCCTCTTGCCTAGCGTTTCTTAGGATGATTTGCTATCGGTCTGCAGTCGTATTTGGGCAGGAGCGCACCATTTTCTTCCGACTGTTTTCTTATAGAATCTCCGGAGAAAATTTGTTTTTAGTGCATATTGCCTTGTGGCTGATTATCGGAGCAGTGTCTGTAGGGGTGTCTGTACAATGTCGCTCCCACGAAAAGAGAGCCAGGACTTATGGCCTGTGATACATTGCTGTCTATGCGTTTATTGCGGTGGGCTGATCGTTTGAAGTGGTGCAGTCATGGATGGGAGCGCTTTTTGGGAGCGCGTCGCAGGGTGATGCTGCTTACTCGCAGTGTAAAACAACGGAGGATCTGTTGTGGAAACGCTTCAAGATTCTGGGGTTGAAAACTTTGACAGCTGTTTGGCTGATCGAGTGCTTGAGCAAATACCGACGCCGGTTATGGCTGTAAACAACAACTTTGAAATTATTTTTATGAATGGGGCGGGTCGGGATATCCTGGGTGTCTCGTTTGAAGCCATAAAAGGGAAGCACTGTTACGAGATGCTCCGTTCCATTCATTGCGGCACGCCTGAATGTTGTATGCGCAAGGCAATGGATAATGGAAGATCGTTTGTAGCCCGCAATGAATTGTCGATCGATGGCCGTAAGATTCCTATCGAGTACTCGGCGACGCCGCTGAAAGATGACGCCGGAAATATTGTCGGTGGCCTCGAATACATTCTCGACATTACGGAACGGGTCCAGGCGGAGAAGAAACTTCGAGAGCAAAGCCGGACCATCCAGGAAATATCCACCCCGGCGATCAGCCTCTGGGAAGGGATTGTTGTGCTGCCCGTGGTCGGCGTCGTGGATTCGATCCGGGCCAAGCAGATGATGAGCGCCATGTTGGCCAAGATCAAGGAAACTTCCGCTAAGATCATCATCTTGGACATTCAGGGTGTGGCCGCCGTCGACACGGCCGTTGCCAACCATTTGATAAAGATTACCAAGGCGACAAAGCTCATGGGCTGTCGTTGCATTATCTCCGGCATCTCCCCGGCGGTGGCCGAAGCCATTGTGCAGCTTGGCATCGATCTTGGCACGATTGCGACGAACTCCACCTTGAAAGATGCGCTAAGTGATGCATTCGCCATGTTGCAGTTCGATGTGAAAAAAATCAAATGAGTGACGGTGCCACTGGGGTCTTGAGTGGACAATAAAACATCTCCTGTGTCCTGCCGTGACAGGCTAAGCATATGAAGCAACCCCAAGGGCGTCGCACGAGCAGTGCCCTCTACACGATCGATGGCGTCTTGATTGCCCCTGTTCCGGTGGACTGCGATGATTCCAGTTTGCATCGCCTCAAGGGCAACATTCTGGACACGGTCCATGGCGGTTCTTGTCGCAGTGTGCTGCTCGACGTTTCCGGACTCGAATGGATGGACCTGTCCATGTACGCCGCCCTGGTCGAGACCGTGCGCCTCGTGGGGCTGCTTGGCGCCCGTTGCGTTTTCACCGGGTTCCAGCCTGGTGTCGTCTCCGCCTTGATCGACATGGATATTACAGGCGATGCCCTGGAATGCGTGGCCACGATGGAAGAAGGTCTGGCGCTCTTGCGTGGAGACCGGCTGGCCCGTGAAGCTGGCGATGACGACCAGAGCGAAGCGCTGGAGAATTTGGATGATGACGCGGCGGAGCTGCCCCAGGGGAGTGCCGGTGTCCAGTCCTGATCTCCTGCCGGAACAGCGCCTTGATCTTCTGGAGTCGGCCGATAATGCCCTCGCTATCAGCGTTGCGCGGCATTTCGCCCGGGAGATGGGCTTTGACGACTCGCAGGAATTTCTCATCGCCACGGCCGTGTCGGAACTGGCCACCAACATTTTGCGCTATGCCGGCAAGGGGCAGATGACCTTCCGGGTCGTTGAGGCCGGGGGGCGCTTGGGTATGGAAGTGGTGGCGATAGACGGCGGCCCGGGGATCGCGGACATCGAAAAAGCCATGGCGGATCACTACAGCACCGGCGACAGCCTGGGACTTGGACTGCCCAGCGTGCGGAGGATCATGGACAGTTTTCAAGTCGAATCACGCCCTGGGCTGACCATCTGCGTTGGGCGGAAGTGGAGGGAGTAAGTCATGCCCAGAGCGGACTGTTGCTGTCTTGTCCGAGGGCTGCCCGATGAATATCCGGCCTGCGGCGATGTTGGCGTCCTCGTTGTCGATACGGAGGCGGCATTTGTCGCGCTGGTCGATGTGCTGGGCCATGGCCGTGAGGCCGACGCCCTGGCAACGGAAATAGCCGCTTTCTTGCGGGACAAGTCAGGCGGGGAACTGCCTGAGGTCATGCAGGCGCTTCATGAGCATCTCAAGGGCTCACGGGGAGCTGTCGCGTTTCTGGGACGTCTTGATTTGCCGACGGGGCTGTTTGCATATGTCGGCATCGGGAATATCAGCGCCAAGGTCTTTGGGCCTCAGCCCGCGCTCCGGTTGGGCTCCAGGGATGGCATCGTCGGGTATATGATGGGCACGCCCAAACTGCAGTCCGTACGCATTGCCCCGAGGGACATCGTGCTGCTTTGTTCCGATGGCATCCGCGACAATTTCGATCCCCTGGAGTTCCCCGGGATCTTCCGGGGCGAAGCCTCGGACATCGCCGAGACGGTGCTCCAGACCCTGGCCAAGGGTAACGACGACGCGTCCTGCCTTGTCCTGAGGTACCTTCGATGACGCACCACCTGGGGAGTTTCGCCATTGACGCGGTCGAAACCTTTAACGCTTCCCGCAAGAAAATCTTGCGTCTGGCCCAGGCGTTGGGCTTTGACGCCATCGACGCCGGTCGGCTGGCTTCGATTTTTTCAGAGATCACCCGGCCCCATTCCGGCGGAGGCAGTGTCCGCGTCGCCCTGTCCTTGGTGGTGGAGAGCCAGGGCACGGTCCTGGCCTTGCGTTTCCCCCATCCCCTGAGCGGACCCTCCCAGGCGCTGCTCTCCCGGTTTTTCGACGCCTTGGAGCCGATGCCGTCCGAAGGGGGGCTGGCCGGATTCGAGGCGCGCAAGCGTCTTCCGCCGACCGGCCTGGCCCTGACGGAACCGTTTCTGGACGAGCTGCGTGAACTCCTGTCCACCCCGTCCCGCGAAGAGTTGCTCCTGGCGCTGAAGCACAAAAACGCCGCCCTGGAACGGGAAGTGGCTGAAAGACGCCTGGCCGAGGAAGCGCTTCGCCGCAGCGAATCGCGCATACAGGCCGTCCTGGAAGGGACGCCGGACGCCTTGCTCATGGTCGATGCCGACGGCACGATGACGTACGCCAACAGCCAGGCGGAGAAGACCTTCGGCTACGGGCGACAGGAATTGCTTGGACAACCCATTGCCATGCTCGTGCCCGAGGCGCAGCGTCCCGGCCATGATGCGCGGGTGCGCCATTTTTTTGCCGAGGACCGGACGCGAGAAATGGGCATGGCCGCCAACCTGTATGCCCGGACCAAGGACGGGCGGCGGATCGCCATCGACCTCAAGCTCTCCCCGCTGCATACCGAAACCGGCCGGCAGGTCATCGCCTCCATTCGGGACATTACCGAGCAGAAGCAGGCCCTGGAATCGATCCGCCAATTGTCGCTTGTGGTGGAGCAAAGCCCGGCCTCGGTCGTCATCACGGATCGGGCCGGCCGCATCGAATACGTCAACCCGGCGTTTACCCTCGCCACCGGCTATGCCCGCGAAGAAGTGTTGGGGAGAAACCCCCGGATTCTCAAATCCGGTCAGACGCCCAGCGAGGTCCATGAGGCCTTGTGGAGCACGATCACCGCCGGCAACATCTGGCGCGGCCTGCTCATCAACCGCCGTAAGGGGGGCGAGAATTTCTGGGAACAGACGGCCATCGCGCCCATCAGCAATCTTGATGGCGTTGTCAGTCATTTCGTGGCCATCAAGGAAGATATCACGGATCGCATCCGCTACGAGGAAGAGATCAAGCGCCAGCGGACCCTGCTGGATACCCTCATTAACGCCCTGCCCCTGGTGATTTACGCCAAGGACGCCAACGGGGCGTACCAGGTCGTCAACGACTCGTTGGCCGCCCTGGTCGGCCTGCCTCGTGAGGCTGTGGTCGGGCGTACGGCCTATGACGTGTTCCCCAAGGCCACGGCCGACGCGATCCACCAGGCCGATGCCCTGGCCCTGAAGTCGGAACAGCCCACCTACGCCGAGGACTGGCGGACCTATCCGGATGGACGTCGGGCGATTTTTCATATGACGCGGGTCCCGCTTCGCAACGAAATCGGGCAGGCCATCGGCCTTGTCGGGGCCTTTCTCGACGTCACGGAAAGCAAGGAAGCCGAAATGGCCATCCGCTGCGCCCAGGCGGAAATGACCCAGATTTTCAATTCCGCAGCTGGCGGGATGCGGGTGATCGACCGGGACGGGACCGTGGTCAAGGTCAACGACGCCTTTGTCGCCATGACCGGATACTCCCGGGAAACAGTCGTCGGCAAGCGCTGCCATGAGTATTTCGGCAGCCAGGATTGCCACAGCCGGGCCTGTCCGCTGGCGCGGATTCTTGACGGCAAGGAGCGGCTGGAATTGACGGTGCCCAAAAAGCGCAAGGACGGGACCACCATTTATTGCGACGTCGGCGTGACCAGGCATCTGTCGCCGGACGGGGAACTCCTCGGCATCATCGAGGACTTCCGAGACGTCACGGCCCGGGTCGAAGCCCAGCGGCGGATACACGAAAGTGAAGTCAAATACCGGGAGCTGGTCGAACGGGCCAAGAGCATCATCCTGAAACTCGACCTAGACGGAAACATCACCTTTTTTAACGAGTACGCCCAGGCGTTCTTTGGTTTTGGCGCGCAGGAGATTCTCGGGCGTCCCATCGTCGGCACAATCGTGCCCGAGTCGGAAAGCGGCGGACGCGACCTGCGCCAGATGATCCGGGCCATCATCTGCGATCCCGTGGCCTACGAGAGAAACGAGAACGAGAACGTCTGCAAGGACGGCAGCCGCGTCTGGATCAGCTGGACGAATCAGATTTCCCTGGACGAAGCCACCGGCGAGCCGTGCGGTCTGCTGTGCATCGGGCTGGACGCCACGGAACGGAAAAAGGCCCAGGACGCCTTGGGCGACGCCATGGAGGTGATCTCCGGCAGCATCCGCTACGCCAGCCGTATCCAGCGGGCCATTTTGCCTCAGCCCGAAGACTTCGAGGCGCTGTTCGCCCGCCATTTTGTCGTCTGGTCCCCCCGGGACGTGGTTGGCGGCGACATCTATTGGCACGCCAAATGGGGCGAGGGGCATGTGTTTGTTCTGGGCGACTGCACCGGACACGGCGTGCCCGGCGCGTTTATGACGTTGATTGCCGCGGGCGCCCTGTCCCGGGCCATCGGGGAGGTCGCGCCGGGGCGAGCGGGGCAGCTCATGCAACGCGCCCATCAGATCATCCAGACCAGTCTCAATCAGCATCTTGACGGCGGCGAATCCGATGACGGCATGGAGCTTGGCATGTGCTATGTCGCGCCCGACCGCCAGAGCATGCTGTTCGTTGGCGCGCGGTTCCCATTGTTTCTTGAGGCTGATGGCGACATCATCGAAATCAAGTCGGACAAAAAGGGAATCGGCTACCGGGGCATTGCCTATGATCAGGAATATCATGAGCATCTGGTCCCGCTGCGCCCTGGGCTGCGGCTGTATTTGGTCAGCGACGGCCTGTTTGACCAGGTCGGGGGCGAGCGGCGGCGGGGATTTGGCAAGAACCGCTTCAAGGACTGCCTCAGAGCCATTGCCGGCGAGCCCTTTGACCAGCACGGCGCACGCCTGTTCGCCGCCTTGCAGGCCTTCCAGGGCGACGAGATTCGGCGGGATGACGTATCCATCATGGGTTTGGAGTGTTGCTGACGGCGGCTTGAGGAATAGAGGAGAGCGCATTCGATTTTGCTTCAGCAGCGGAGCCAGCCCAAGATGGCCAATATATCAGGTCGTGAGGAGGAACGATGCTCGCGGAAAATATGCTTCAATTCAGAAATCAGCTTCAAGCGCACAACATATCTTTTTGCTACAGCGGCTTCATGACAGAAGATCTTCTGGTCGGCATTGGGAATACCATACGCAAGAAGCTTGAGATGTCTGAGCTGGACAAGAAGCGGTGCAAGACTGTTTTCTCCGTTTTTGTCGAGCAAATGCAAAATGTCATTCGCTACTCTTCGGAACGTGAAACGCATACCGACAATACCGATCTGAGCTTCGGCATCGTCGCTGTCGGCGAGGATGCCGGCCGCGTATTTGTCACCTGCAGCAATGTGGTCGACAACGCCAGCGCCTGCAGCCTCAAGAGCGTGTTGGGCAAGATAAAGTCCTTGGACAAGGATGGGCTGAAAGCTCTCTGGAAGGAAACGCTGAAAGGCGATTCGCCAGAAGGCAGCAAAGGCGCTGGCGTAGGGTTTATTGATATCGCCAGAAAAGCAGATGGCGGAATAGAGTATGATTTTGCGCCCATTGATGGCGGGCGCTCCTTTTTTACCATCAAAGCTTTTATCTAGAGGGATAGGTTGTACCTATGAGCATCTTGCGTATCGAGTCCACACAGAGAACCCCTGAAGTGATTTTTGATTTTGCTAACAACGTTTTTCATCTTCGGGGAGAATCCTATCCGGAAGATGTCAAGGAATTTTACGGCCAGCCCATAGGACGCCTTGAGGGGCACTTGGAGGGCCTGACGAACGCCGAGATCCGTTTTACCTTCGAATTTGTGTATTTCAACAGCAGCACAGCGAAAATACTCATGAATCTTTTTGACATGCTCGAAGAGACAGCGGCGAGAGGCAATACGGTCCTCGTCGTCTGGGCTTATGAAAAAGATGACGACAACATGGAAGAGCTGGGCGAGGAATTCGGCGAAGAATTGAGCCGGGCAACATTCAGTATGCTTGCAGTGTAAAGACATGAGCTTCGACGCCTACCAGACAGAGAATAGCGTTATTGCGCGTGGTGAAGCCGTCCTGAAAGACCCGGCGTCTGCGGACATCGCCTCGGAATATGAGAGTTTGCTGTCGAGCTACAGGAAACTACTGAAGATTACGGACCGATTGGTCCGAATGAGCGATCGATTTGAAGAGCGGCTTAAAGTCGCCAACATCACGATTCAGAAGCAGCAGCTGGAACTCGAAAAAGCCAACGCGCAATTGGCGGAATACGCCAATCATCTGGAAGACAAGGTCAAGGAGCGCACCAAGGAGCTTGTCGCGGCCCAGGCAAAACTTGAGCGCCTTGTCCGCCTCGGCATCGCCTTGTCCATGGAGCGCCGGCATGCCCGGTTCATGGAAATGATTGTGGATGGCCAGAGGGAGCTGGCCAATGCCGACGGCGGTATTCTTTTTTCCCGCGGCGAGGACGGCAACCTGGCCTGTGAAATCCTCCGTTTCGACAGTCTTGCGTTGCGTCAGGGCGGCCTGTCAGGGCAAAGCGCGCCCGCGATGCTGGTCGCCGTGCGGGATGCCGCCGGCCGGCCTTGCTATCACAACCCCATCGCCCATGCGCTGCTGACGGAAAGAACGATCAATATCCCGGATATCTACAGCTCCACCGACTTTGATTTCAGCGACCTGTTCACCTTTGACCAGCGCCATGCCTACCGAACCCAGTCTTTTCTGGCCGTGCCGCTCAAGCCCCGGCAAGGCGAGGTCATGGGGGTCCTGGTGCTGCTCAATGCCCATGCAGGCGATGACGGGCGAGTGGATGCCTTCAGCGAGGAAGCCCAGCGATTTATCGAGGTCTTGGCCTCCCAGGCTGCCGTCGCCCAGGACAACCAAAACCTTTTGGACACCCAGGCCAAGCTTCTTGACGCCATCATCAAGGTGATCGCCGGGGCTATTGATACGAAATCTCCCTACACCGGCGGGCACTGCGCCAGGGTCCCGGTCATCGGGGCCATGTTGGCCAAAAGCGCCTGCGAATGTCGCGACGGGACGTTTGCCGATTTTGATTTAAATGAAAGTGAATGGCACGAATTTCATCTCGCCTGCTGGTTGCATGATTGCGGAAAAGTGACAACACCAGAGCATATCGTTGACAAGGCAACCAAGCTTGAGACGGTATATAATAGAATTCATGAGATACGCATGCGTTTTGAAGTATTGCTTCGCGATGCCAAGATAGAATGTCTCGAAGCAATGCGCGACAAGAGTCAAGATGCAAATGCGAAGGAGGTGTTCGACCAGAAGGTGCAAGCCTTGTGCGATGATTTTTCTTTCGTCGCCGCCTGCAATGTCGGGGGCGAATTTATGAGTAACGATAAAATCGAACGCTTGCAAAACATTGCCCAAAGGAAATGGCTGCGGCATTTTGATGATCGAATTGGTCTGTCCCAAGCCGAACTGCAGCGTTGTCCCCCGACGCAAGACACGGTGTTGCCGGTTGTCGAGCACCTTTTGGCCGACAAGGCCGAGCATCTTTTTATGCGTCCCAAGAATGTCGGACTGCTCTTCGATCCAACAAATCATGGGATAAGCATGGACATCCCAAAACATCTGTACAATATTGGAGAGCTTTACAACCTCAAGATTCCCCGTGGGACTCTAACCAGGGAAGAGTATTTCAAAATAAAAGAGCATACCATCTATACGATGATCATGCTCCAGCAGCTTCCTTTTCCGAAGGAGCTCGGGCGAGTGGCGCAAATCGCCGCAGCCCACCACGAGACTGTGGCTGGAACAGGATATCCTCGTGGGCTTGATGTAAAAGATCTGCCGGTGCAGTCCAGAATTCTGGCCATTTCCGATATTTTTGAAGCCCTGACCGCTTCGGACCGGCCTTATAAAAAAGCTAAAACACTTAACGAAGCAATTAAGATCATGAGTGTGATGAGGAATGAACAACATATTGACGCCGATCTTTTTGATCTATTTTTGACAACCGGCGTGTATAAGTGCTTCGCTGAGAAATATCTCCGTCCTGAGCAAATTGATGCGGTCAATATTGAATTATATCTCTCAAGAAGCATTGCTTGAAAGAATAAGTGCATGGTCGAGCGGCCTGTCGGCTAGGACTGGAGGCAAGTCCGTTATTGGTGCTGTTCGTAAATGGGTAAACTGATCGTCACGGCGGTCCCTTCTTCTTCGGAAGAGGCGACGTCGATGGTTCCGCCCTGGGCCTTGGTCATGAGCCAGGCGCTATACGTCCCAAGCCCCGTTCCCCTGGATTTCCCGTGTGTTGCGTATTTCTTGAAAAAAGTGGAAAGGACATGATTCGGCAGCGGGGCCTTGTTCCTGATGCATAGCGAAGCCATTTGTTCGTTTTGTATGGTTATGGAGATGCACTCTGCCGGCAGCGCCGCCTCGACGGCATTTTTCAGAAGATTCATCACAATATTATAGCATAGTATGTTGTTGCCGTTGACATATAGCCTTGCCGCTGTGTCCGGAGTGTTGCCTTCATGGGAAAAGGCGATGTTTGCCACGTCTTTTCCAAAAGAGAATTGTATATCCGCTATGACTCGTTTGGTGATTGCGACAATGTCAACAGGCGCTGGTAAAAATTGGTAGCTGCCGCGCTCCATTTGAAACATGTCGCGGGAGAGATCAATCTGTCGCAGCATGTCTTCCCCGGCGTTGCTTATATAGGAGAGGTACCGCTCCTGGTCTTGTGAGAGATTTCCTCCTTCGAAAATAAGGGGCGGCAAATTGATGATGGCATTGAGGGGGCCTCTTAGGTCATGTTGCATGATTCGTATGACGTCTTCCCGCAGTTGTTCCAATTCTTTTCGATGGGAAATGTCGTAAATACTCCAGAGAAAGCCTGATTTATGGTTTTGCGGGTTCAAAAGCTTTCCCGAAAGGCTCGCCCAGAAGTGGCCATTGTCGGCTGTGCGAAGCTGGCATTCAATGTTGACAATGCCTTGCCCATTCGGTGTTGGGAGTTTGTTGTTTGAGAGGAAGCAGCAGTCGTCCGAAGACAAGACGAATGCATCAAGCTTGTTGTTGCGCAGCATATGGGCTTCGCATCCAAGCATTTTTAATAATGTATCGTTGTGTCTATAGACAAGGCCGTCGCAGTTGACAAGCGCTACACCGACTGTGCTGTTGTTGAAGATTGTTTCAAACTCAAGTATTTTTTCCTCAAGCAACTTCTCTCTTAATTGAAGGTCGCGATTTGAAGCGTCAAGGCATTCCTTTTGTTGTTTTATTGTCGTATTCGCTTCTTTTATGGCCGAGCCCATCTTATCGCTAATGCGAACAAGGCGTTGCATGGCGGAAAATATTTTTTCATATTCATTGCAAAGCGTGGTATACTCCAGAGCAAGGTCTGGCACTTCTGTCCGGTTTGCTATGCTCTTGGCATGGGTGATAATTTCCTTTTCGTGCCGGTATGCATCAAAGCCCATCGTGTTTCACCTCATGATATCTTAACACTTCACCCCTGCGTGAGTGCATATTGTTTCTCGTCCAATTACGATGCCCCTGTTTGAGTGCCGACAAAACAGCGAACAGTCGTTCATGGGGTGTAGTGTCTGGCATTGGTAAATCGGACAGGTGGTGCTTTCTGGCGCTTGTTTCTGGAGCCGAGACCTAGCAGTGATCAGGCAAGGGCGATGGCTTTAGATTCGTCCAGTTCTGACCTTTGGTCAAGGGCGTTTTACTGAAGCGGCATCTGTTAACGCATAGGCTTTGCCGCCGGCTGCGGAGGGGGGGGCAGGCAGTGAATCGATGAATGGCTCGCGACCCAGGTCCTTCCGACTTTTCCGTGGGTAGGTGACCGGATATGGTCCGTCCCGGAGGGTGACCATGAAGGACACGGACCTTTATTCTCGGATTCTGGGGCTGAGCGACCCGTGGTTTGTTGCCGATGTCGTGTTGGACACGGCGGGAGGCCGGGTGGACGTCCATGTTGATCATGCTGCCGGTGTCCGCGCCGTGGCAGACCCGGGGCTGCCCCTTGTCCCGGGCGGCATCCCTCCCCTGGCCCCGGGATTCGCGCGGCACACCCCCGTCCTGGGATTTTTGCCTGGCCCGCCCGGGGCTGGGTTCCCTTGGCTCGCTCTCGCCCAGGAATGGGGCCGTCCGGGGAAATGCACATTTTAAAATATCGTTGCGTGGTGGAAATACCTGGGTGGCGCAGAATTACTTTACGGACGAAAGATTCGAGAATCGAAAATCTTCAACATATCTTGATGACAACTTTTCCCTTGGAATGCCCCTGAGCGAGGTACGAAAGGGCATCATTTGCCTGCTCGAATGGAAACACCTTATCGATCACTGGCTGGATGCGCTCCGCTTCGAGGAGTTTGCCGATTTCAGCAAGTTGAGCGCCCTCGGGACGCATGAAGAGAAATTGGTAGGTGACCTCTTGCTTTCTCGCAAGCCGCATAATCTTGCGGCTCATCATGCTGAAGACGAACGCCAGGAAGAAGTTCAGTCGTCGAGCACGAGCAAACGCTGCGTCCAGCGGCCCGACGAGAGAGACGATCAGGCCTCCCGGCTTGAGGATGCCGATGGATTTTTCAATCGCGTCGCCCCTGACGGTGCCTAGCACCGCGTCGTAGCCGCGCAGCACTTCCTCGAATTCTTGCTTCTTGTAGTCGACAACCTCGTCCGCGCCAAGGCGACGTACCAGTTCGACGTTGCCCGTGCTGGTGGTCGTTCCCACGACGGCGCCGAGGTGCTTTGCCAACTGGATCGCAAACGTGCCAATGCCGCCGGACCCTGCCGGGATGAACACTTTCTGACCGGCCTTGAGATTGGCACGTTCCTTCAGCGCTTGCCACGAGGTGAGTCCGACCATCGGGATCGATGCGGCTTGCACGAAGTCCAGATTTTTCGGCTTCAGCGCGGCAAAGCTCTCGGGCACTACCGCGAATTCCGCGATCGCACCCGTACCCAGGTCGAAGAGGTTGGCGAAGACGGCATCGCCTGGCTTGAAGCGCGTCACGTGACTGCCGATTTTTGTGACCACACCGGCCAGATCGCTTCCCAGGGTGGCGGGAAGCTGGAAATGGAGAATTGGCTTGAACTTCCCCGTCGGTATCATGTTGTCGATCGGGTTCACGCCGGCAGCGTGGACTTGCACCAGCAATTCGTTGGCCTTCAGCGCAGGCTGGGGAATGTTGGCGAACCCGATGTCGGGCGACTGGCCATAGCGTTTGAAGGTGAGTGCTTTCATTGTTGGAGTTTTCATCTATGGCCTTTCGTTGTTATGCGGTTTTATAGTGTGCATCCCCTGTTGGCCGCCGCCACGGGGGATTTTCAAGGTGCCGCCAGTGCAAATCTGCCGTCCCGGAGTGCCGCGTCAATTATAAGTATGGAAAAAGGATCTGTTTGTGGCACGCCCTAAGCAAAACACTTGCCGAAATCTTTGAACAACTGTATCGGGCCTTTGACGCGGATTCTTCTGAAGATGATTTCCTTTATTATTGACGTTTCCTTGTGAAGCACTCGCAACCAGGTTTTCGCATCCGCGTTCACCCGTACGTCCGGGATTCCTGCGTGCCCTCGTTGCACGCTAATTGTTTTGTCCTTGATGATCACTGTCGCCTCGCTCTGCTCGATTCCACTGAATGAAAAATGATACGTCGCAGCAAGTCCTGCCGAGCTGTGTCGCTGGAAGGCACGCGGCATGGATTCGAGAAAGGCGGTTACGGACGGCACCCTGATGCCGTTGCCCACCTGCTTTACCTGTTTATGCGGAAACGTCCGCAGAACATGGCTTTCGTCATCGGAGCCGGGGAGGACGTAGACCGTCTCGGTCTTTTGTTGGAGCGGCTTCACCACCTCCTCGATGAATTGCTTCTTGTCCGCAAGATACTGCGGGATCACCTCGTCGCCCGCAGGGCAGACGGCCATGCAATAGACCGACTTGTAGCACGGCCTGCAGGCGAGGCTTTGCCATTGCGAAACCGTTTCGGCATCGCTGACCCGGCCCCTGTACTCGACGGCGCTTTTACTGTCCGCGATATTTTCAACCCAATCCGTGAACCCGCCTATCAGTTCCCTATAGGTATGCGTCAGGCAGTTTACGGCGTTGAACACCCCGTCACGACCAATGGCTCCCGTTGGACACGCAGCCGCGCAGAGCTTGCAATCAAGACAAGGGTTATAATTGAGAGGGCTGCTGTATTCGTCTACCTCGGCATCGATAAGTACGGTATTGAGCAAAACAAAACTTCCAAACACTGGGTGAATGACGTTGCGGTGCAGTCCCATCATCCCGAGTCCGGCGGCAACGGCCACGGGTTTGTGCGACACCACATGCATCTTCCCCAGCCACCGGTCCGTTTCCATGGGAAACCCGACCGCCGGCGTCACGGCGCGGATGCCTTTACGCTCAAGAGCCGATGCCAATGCTTGGGCGGTGTGGTTCAGCCGCTCCTCTGTTTGCTGCAGTTCGAGACTGGCGATGGAGCGGGCAGGGCTCCTCAGGTTCTCCCGGTTGATCCGTTTCACAAAACTGACGAGGGTCTTCGTCCAGGGGAACAGCGCGAGAATGTCCTCCTTCTCCTTGGCGAGCGAAGGCCGGTCGATTTCGACAATGCCGACATCGTCCGCGCCGCAGGCAAGGCACATCTCGCGCAGATCAGAGGCGTTCAATCTGGGAATGGGGGCCTGAACCGGGTTTGCGGCCTTTCGCTCCTGATAGCGTTTTACGGTCGGATGATCGTTCTGATTGGACATGGCTTCTCCCCTGTGGCGGAATGGAAAGGAGGACGCGTGGCGCCGTCCGCTGCGGCAATCCACTCCCCGACGATCAGGACGAAAGAGAACGGTTAAGCCCCTAATCCTTTCCTGGGCGGCGTACTCGAAAAATCATCGCATAGAGGGCTGGGGTAAAAAGCAAGGTCAGTACTGTCGCCACAAGCAGTCCGCCCATGATGGCCACGGCCATGGGACCCCAGAAGACGTTGCGCGTCAGGGGGATCATGGCCAGGATGGCCGCCAGCGCCGTCAGCACCACGGGGCGTGTCCGCCGAATGGTGGCGTCAATGACGGCTTCCCAGGCCGGATGCCCCTCCTGCCTGTCGAGCGTAATCTGGTCCACGAGGATGACGCTGTTGCGCATGATCATGCCGGCAAGCGCCAGGACACCGAGCAAGGCGACAAATCCGAAGGGTTGGCGGAAGACCAAGAGTGCCCCAACCGCGCCGATCAAGCCCAAGGGGGCCGTGGCCAGGACAAGGAAGAGGCTCGGGAAGCTTTGCAACTGGAACATCAACAACAACAGCATGATGCCGGTCATCAGCGGGAGGAGGACGACAATGGAGCGATTGGCCTTGGCGCTTTCCTCCTGGGCTCCGCCGATTTCGATCCGGTAGTCGGGCGGCAAGGCTTTTTCGAGGGGTTTGAGCTTGGGAAGAATTTCCATGGTGACATCCGGAGCTTGTACCCCCGCGATGACCTCCGCCCGCGCCGTGATGGTCAGGTCGCGGCTTTGCCGCCAGAGGATAGGTTCCTCGTAGACGTACTGGATCTTAGCGACCTGGGAGAGCTGGATGGGCTGTCCGTTGCGGGCGCTGATCGTCAGATCGGCCAGCAGTTCCGGCTGCAACCGTTCCTCGGGGACGGCCCGGGCCACGACGTTGACCAGTTCGATGCCGTCGCGGACCTGGGTGATGGTGACGCCGGAAAGCAGCATCTGGAGCGCTTCGGCGATGTCCTGGGGGGTCAGTCCAAGAACCCTGGTCCGATCCTGGTCCACCACCAGCCGGATCGCCCTGGCCTGTTCGTTCCAATCCAGGTTGACGTCGTAGGTCTTCTTGTTCTCACGCATGATCTCGCGGACTTGATAGGCGATTTCCCGCACCTTGAGCGCGTCGGGGCCGATAATCCGGAATTGGACCGGGAATCCGACCGGCGGCCCAAGCGCCAATATCGTCAAACGCACCCTGGCCTGGGGCAGGCCGCCTTGGGCAACGAAGGCGTCAATGCGGGCTTTCACCCGATCCCGGGCCGCGGCGTCGGCCGTGTTCAGGACGACGATGCCGTAGCTCGTCTTCGGCAATTCCGGGGCCATGGCCAGAAACCAGCGCGGCGCGCCCGAGCCGATGTAGCTCGTGAAGGTTTTGATCTCGGCATCGGTTCGCAGGAATGATTCCATCGTTTCCACGGCCTGGGCCGTGGTCTTAAAGGCTGACCCTTCCGGTAAGCGGACTTCGACCAGCAGCTCCGGGCGGGAGGAAGATGGAAAGAACTGTCGCGACACGAACGCGGAACCGACAATTGCCAGACCGAAGAGCAAAATCGTCGCGATGACAACGGTCTTGCCGTGCTCCACACACCACATGACCATGCGCCGAAGCCAGCGGTAGACCGGTGTTTCATAAAGGGCATGGGCGTCATGATGCCCTGCCTTGTGAAAGTCCGGCAGCAGTTTGTAGCCAAGGTACGGGGTGAAAACCACGGCCACGAACCAAGAAACCACCAGGGCGATCATCACGACCCAGAAGATGCCGCCCGCGTATTCGCCGGAGACGGATTTGGCCAGGCCGACGGGCAGAAAACCCGCTGCCGTCACCAACGTGCCGGTCAACATGGGAAAGGCCGTGGCATTCCAGGCAAAGGTCGCCGCCTTGATCCGATCGAATCCCTGCTCCATTTTCACCACCATCATCTCCACGGAAATGATGGCGTCGTCCACCAGGAGGCCCAGGGCAATGATGAGCGCGCCAAGGGAGATCCGTTCCAGGCTCATGCCGAGCGCGTTCATGATCACCATGACCATGGCCAGCACCAGCGGCACGGCCAGGGCCACG
>ALAO01000067.1 GCA_000307955.1 Solidesulfovibrio magneticus str. Maddingley MBC34
TCCGGCGGCCAGGGCTTTGCCCTGGACCCACCGGGGGGATCATCCCCCCGGACCCCGGCAAGGTGCATTACGCACATCCAGCGTATGGACGAACTCCGTTTAGAACATGTCCTTTTCGGATTCGCTGATGGTGGCCTCGATAACGTCCTGCAATTCCTTGGGCAAGCCCATGATGTCCACGTTGAGGAAGCCCCGGACGATGGTGGAGGTGGCCTCCTCCTCGTCGAGTCCCCGGGCCATCAGGTATTCGATCTCTTCCTGGGCGATCTTGCCCACCGCCGCCTCGTGGGACAGCTCCACGCCATCCACCGAGCCCAGCAGTTCCGGGATGGCGTGGATGACGCCGCCGCCGAGAATAAGCCCCTTGCACTCCAGATGGCCCTTGGCCGGCACGGAATTGCCGCCGATGAAGCCGCGCGCGATGATGGTGCCGCCCGAGGCGATGGTGCGGGAGATGATCTCGCCCTTGGTGTCCGGGGCGTTGAGTTCGATACGGCTGCCGGTGTCCACGTGGGAGCCCTTGGGCGCGACGATGACGGAATTAAACCGCGCCACCGCCCCTTGGCCGTTTAAGCGAATGACCGGGTAGGACTGGAGATCCTTGACGGGCTTAAGGAGCACGTAGTTGTTGATGAAGACGCCGCCCTCTTCCACCGTGCCGCCGGTGCGCGGCCGCACCACCGTGGACTCGGCCCAGTTGTGGATCATGGTGAAGGTGAGCTTGGCGTTCTTGCCGACGAAGATCTCGGTGATGCCCAAGTGGGCCGCGCCCTTGGAACCGTGGGCCACCGAGCAGCCGGTGATGATGTGCAGCTCGGAATCGTCCTCGACGATGATGACGTTGTGGACGTTCTGGCCGATCATGTCGCCCTTGAGGAACAGGCACGACTGCACCGGCTCGACCACCTTGGCGCCCTTCTCGGTGCGCACGAAGTAGCCGCCGTGGAGATTCTCGGCCGCCGACCGGGTGAACTCGTCCTTGTCCTTGTCCACCTGGGTCCAATAATAGTCCGGCAGACCGTCGTACTTGGCCAGGGCGTCCTTAATGTCGAGGACTTCGACGCCTTTTTGCAGGCTCTTGCAGTGCACGCGGCCGTGGTCCACCTGGAGGTAGGAGCCGGCGCGCTCGCGCTCTTCCACGTCGATGCCGGACATGAGCATCTCGGCCTTGTCGGCGGCGTCGAGGGTGCGCAGGTCGGCGATTTCGCCAAGGGTCGAGCCGGAAAACCGGAAATCCTTGAGTTCGATCTTTTCCATGGCTTGGCTTCCTAGAGCTCGTGTCGCGGCCACGAACAGCGCCGAGAGCGTTTCGCGGCCGACAGACGAAAACCGTTAATTTTTCTTAAAAAATACTCTCGTATTTTTAAGGGACGCGACACTAGTTGAGGCAGCGGACGCATTCCTGGTAGCCGTGCTGGCTGATGTGGTCCAGGATGTCGCGGGGGTTGGCTTCACAGCACAGGTGGCCGTTATACAGCACCTGCCCCCGGTCGGCGTTCAAGTATTCGAGGATGTAGCCGGTGTGGGTGATGATAAGGCCCGAGACCGGACGCCGTAGCGCCCGCTGCTGCTTCATGCTGGCCCCGGCCCGAGGTTCCAGGCCGGCGGTCAGGACTTCGCGCACGGTATGGCCGATGAGCTTCATGTTCTCCAGGTCGACGCCGGATTCCGGCTCGTCGAAAAGGAGCAGATAGGGCTTTTGGGCCATGAGCTGGAGCAGTTCCGAGCGCTTGATCTCGCCGCCGGAGAAACCGGCGTTGACGTCACGCTCCAAGAACTCGTCCATGTTGACCTTGCGCGCCAGGGCGTCCACATCGATCTCGCCCTGCCTGGCGCACATGCGCACCAGATGGCGGGTCTTTAAGCCATGGATGGTGGGCGGGCGCTGAAACGACATGCCCACGCCCAGCCGCGCCCGCTCGTAGATGGGGGCGTGGGTGATGTCATGGCCGCGAAAAAGGATGCGCCCTTTGGTGATTTCGTAGTTGCCAAAGCCCATGAGCGTCATGAGCAAGGTGGTCTTGCCCGAGCCGTTGGGGCCAAACAGGATGAAGGTTTCGTTGTCGGCAATGTGCAGGTTGATGCCGGAAAGCACCTCGCGCTCGCCGATTTTGACGTGCAAGTCTTCGATGCGAAGCATGATTCCCTCGCTTTTTGCGCCTTATTGGGCGTTGCTCCGCCTGGGGTCTACGGAAAAACCCCGGCAAAGTCCACTCATGGAGTCGGAAAGGGTTCCAGCCGGCAGGCCGGGCGGGGATCAGTGGACGTCGTAGGCGCGGACGATGGCCGCCAGCTCGTCGCAGTCGTAGGGCTTGGCCAAATAGTGGCGCACGCCGTGGCGTTTGAAGAAATCGATGTGCTGGCGCACGCCGTAGCCGGTCAGCACCACGATGGGAATGGATTTGACGGACCCGTCGGCCATGCGCACCCGGCCGATGAACTCGCGGCCGTCGATTTCGGGCAGGCGCATGTCGAGAAGCACCAAATCGAAGCGTTCCCGGACAACCGCTTCCAGGGCGCTTTTGCCGTTGTCGGCCAGGGTGATGCGGTGGCCTTCGTCTTCCAGAGTCTGGCAGGCCAGGGTGGCGTGATTGACGTCGTCTTCGGCAAGTAAAATACGCAACATAAATTGCCGTTCCTCCCTGCTCATTCTAAAGCAGGAAACGTGCCGTGTTACACCCTCAAACAACAGGCTGAATTTATAGATTTTTTCACGAGTGCTAGACACCTCGGAAAGCAAAAAGTCCTATTTTACGATAAAACAGGAAAATCGTATAACCCTTTTATCAGGTTTCCCGTGGCGCAGGCAAGCGCTGTCCGATGCTCGCCCACGTTGTCGCCCTGCCGGTCAACGAAGCCCGGCCGTTCCGCAAGGACGCTCCGGCGGCGGCCGGTGAAAGGCAAAGCCGGGCTTTGCCAGGCCGCGCCAAGCACGGCCTGGGCTCCAAGTCGCGGCCTTGAAACACGTGTCCTCGCCTTGGCTGGCAAGACGAGGAACACGGGCATTTCTCAAAACCACCAGCGCGGCTGAGGATGCGCGGACTGGCGGCATCAACCGTCGTTGGCGGGCAAAGGCCAAAGAGGCTCGGTGACGTGTTTGAAAGAAGGCCCGGGGCGCTGGCATACCGGCGGATGCAGGCACAGGCCAAAACGGCTGTCCCCGGGGCGTCAGGGATGCCGTTTAGGCGCGGCGGGGCGCGGCTGTTCGAGCGCCCACGGCAAAGCCGTAGAGACGGGGAACAAGCTTTGAGAGGGCCTCGGCCACAAGCCAAAGGCCGATGATGACGGCCAATCCGCTGCCGAAATAAAACACCACCTGCTGCACGTCGCCGACCGGCCGCCAGATGGCCAAAAGCCGCGTTTGCAACACGGAGATGGTCGGCTCATGGGCCAGGTAGACGAAAAAGCTGTGCCGGCCCATGCGGGCGAGCAACTTGCTGTCGCGGATCAGGGAAAAAGCCGAGGCGCGCCAGAAGGCGGCGATGCCCAGGACCAGGTTGGCCTTGAAACAAAACTGGCGCACGCCCTCGTCGGTAAAGCCCAGGGACGTCCAGAAAACCAGCACCACGGTCAGCAGGCAAAAGGCCCAGATGGCCGCCCGCTGCCACCAGGACACGCCGGCAAGGGGCAACCGAAAGCGGGCGACATAACCGCCGAGATAGAAAGCGAACATGTCGCCGGCATAGGAGTACGGCCCTTCGGACAGGCCGGTCCAGAGAAGAAAAAAGGCGACGAGGCCCACGCCCGGGGCTTCCTTGAAAAAGACCAGAAAGACCGGCGAGAACAGGAACACGACGAGCAGGTCGCGCAAAAACCACAACGGATAGTTGATGGGCGTGGTGCCCAGGCCAAACGTCTTGGTGAAAAGCCCTTCGCCGACCAGGAAATTCCACGAGCCCATCATCTCGATGCTGCCGACAAAATAGAACCAGGCAGCCAGGCCGGCGTTAAAAAGGATATAGGGCACAAGCACCGAGAGAAATTTCTTGCGCAACATGTCGCCGTAGGCGGCCAGGGACAGGTCAAACTTGCGCAGGAACAAAAAGCCGGAGATGGCGAAGAAAAGCGGCACGGCCACAAAATCCACATGGCCGTTCAAGACTTCGAGCATAAGCTTGGCCAAGGGGCCTGTCTCGCCGGCAATGCGCACGGTGATGCCGCGTGCGCCATGGGCCAGGACAATAAGGCCGATGAGGATGATGCGCAGCGCCTCGATGCGCTTGGAAACATCGCGGTCAATGGGGTCATGGACCGGCCCGAGCATCCAGGCCGGCTTGGCGGATTCGATCACGGGGGTGAACTCCTGGTCGTGCGCCGCGGGACGCGGCATGGATCAGTGGGCGTAGGCGAGCATCTTGCGCAGTCGGGCTGGGGTCACGGAATAGCCCTCCTCGCGCAGGATGCGCACGAAGCTGTCGATGATGCACTGCGTGGCGAAATCTTTCTTCGTAATGCTTTGGGAATGCATGATCTCCCGCAACACAAGATCAATCATGTAGACGCAGTGGGCGATTTCCTTGATGTCCTTGTCCGACATGGCATCTCACGGCGAGCGCGGCTTTGGGAATCAGGCTCCGGCAGCGGCAACAACTCCGCTATAAGCCTGACCGCCAAGGCATCATTGCCTTTTTTCAACATGAAGGCAACCACGCCCCCTTTCCCCGCCAGGCGGACGTCCAGACGCGACCACGACTTGCCCTGCCTCAACCCAATGCAAGACCGTCTGGAAAGCCGCGCGTTTGGGAACGACAAAAAGATCGGCAACAAGCCGGAGCACGGGGAGAAATGGCCGCAAGGGATTGTAGGGCGTTGCCAACGGAAGTCCCCGGGCCGCCAGAGGCGGGGCCAGGCAACCGCGCGAACTTGGCGTCAAATTTCGGGAGCGACGCCCTGGCCGACGACCATCCGGCGAAAGCCCGCCCCGTCCACCAGCCCCTGGCGGTAAGCCAGGGAGACGTACTCCCGACGGACGCGGTCGATGAGCCGCTCCATGTCCCCGACCAGACCGCGCGCCGCCTCGCCGGCGTCCTCGCGGGCCAGGGCCTCCAGGGCGGCCAGGCTGTCTTGCAGCTCCTTGAGATGAATGGCCAGTTCGCCGTCGAGTCCCTGGACACTGACCAGATCGTCGATGCGCGACTGCACCAATTCCGGCAAATGCGCCTTGCAGGTGTCCATGTCCTCCCCCCTGACGGCAGGGAGCCGCCGGTTGCGCCCGGGATGCCTCCGGGCGGGTTTGGCACGATGGCCTAGCCTATAGCGCAATGCCGAGGCGGTGTAAAATGCCGGGCAACCTCCCGGGCAGGCGTATGCCGGCGTCCGCGTCGGCCAGGCGAACGCCCCGGGCGCGCCAGAGGCCGTCGGCCGAGCGTTTGAGATGCAAACGCCCCTGCCTCGCCCGTGACAGCCAGGGCGAAACAACGGGATCATCCTTTAAGTCGGGCGAAAAGCCGCCCAGGCAAGCGACCTCAGGAACGAACGTCAAGCGCTTGGAGGTCAGCCTCGATGCGCGTCCGGGCGACCAGGCCGGCCAGCCAGGCCTCGGCTAGCCCGTCCAGGCCCGTTGCCGCGCCGACGAGCATACCGGCGAGCAGTCCCCGGGCGGCGCTGTCGCCGCCGGCCATGACGTTCTGGCGCAGGCAGCCGGACAGGTCGTAAGGATAGCGGGCCACGAGGTGGATGACCGCGGGCATGGCCTCGTCGATATGGCAGGTCTGGCCCAGGGCGGCGATGGCGTCCACGGTATCGTCGGCGGCGGCATTAAGGCCGGCGGCCAGCCATTGGCCGATGGGGGCGCTGGCGTAGCCGGCCTCGGCGGCCAAGCGCAGGGCATCCACCGGAGTCTTGCCGCCCAGCACGGCCCGGGCGGCCCGGGCAAAAAATTCGGCCGCCTCGATGACCCGGGCATGGTTGTGGGTCATCTTGGTCTGGCTGCGGGCAGCGTCCACCAGGGCGGGCAGA
Source organism: Solidesulfovibrio magneticus str. Maddingley MBC34 (assembly GCA_000307955.1). Taxonomy (GTDB): domain Bacteria; phylum Desulfobacterota; class Desulfovibrionia; order Desulfovibrionales; family Desulfovibrionaceae; genus Solidesulfovibrio; species Solidesulfovibrio magneticus_A. The sequence goes on from ALAO01000067.1 coordinate 5,959, forward strand.
TCGTGAGCCAGGGCGAAGACCAGGGGAGCGATGCGGGCCGCGCCGGCCAAATCGTTGGAATTGGACCCGGAATTGGCCGGGCTTTCGCCAAAGTCGAAGATTTTGAGCGTCATGCGGGTGGCGCCGTCGATATAGCCGGCGTAACCGTCAAAGAGCTTTCGCCAACGGGCGGCGAAGTCGTCCAGGTCAAAGCCGCCGCACGCGGCCAGGGAGTCAAGGAGGACCAACGTCTGGTCGCCGTAATGCGTCAGTTCGCCGGCCTTTTTGCCTTCGTGGTAACCGCCGGCAGGCGGATCGGCATAGCCGGAAACCTGGCCAAACCGGTCGGCCAGGGCCACGGTGTCGTACTCCCAGTGAGGCCCCAGGGCCAAAGCGTCGCCCATAAACGAAGCCCACACCATGGCTCGTGCATTGTCAGACATGGCTATCCCCCAATCTTGCCATACCCTACCGCATCGCTCGGAAAAAACCAAGGGATTTTCCGGCACGGATACGAGCAATGAGCCCTCTCACGACAAATCGTCGTCCAGATCGACAATCCCCAAGCGGGCGGCGTAGCGCACCAGTTCGGCCAGGTTGGCCAGCCCCAGCTTGCCGCAGATGTTGGCCCTATGGTTTTCCACGGTCTTTTTGGAAATAAACAGCTCGGCCGCGATGGCGGCCACGGCGCGTCCTTCGGCCAAAAGCCGCAGGATCTGCTGTTCGCGCCGGGTGAGACCGTCATAGGCCGGATCGCGGGGGCCGGTCTTGCGGGCAGCGTATTCGTCCAGACGCAGGAGCACTTGCGGCGTGATGGCCGCGTCGAGATACCGCTCGCCCCGAAGCACGGCCTCGATGGCCGCGACCAGGCTCGTGGCGGCGGAATCCTTGACCACGTAGCCCATGGCTCCGGCCCGGAAACAGGCGGCCACCAAGTCCAGGCGGGCGTGCATGGTGACCATCACCACCCGGCACTCCGGGCCTAGTCCGGCCACGCGGCCGGCCACGTCCACCCCGCTGCCGCCGGCCAGGCCCACGTCAAGGAGCAGCACGTCCGGGGCGAGATCACGCACGAGGCCGACCGCGCCGGCCGCGTCGGCCGCCTGGCCGACCACCTCGAACCGGGGATCGGCGGCCAAGATGGCGGCCAAGCCCTGGCGCATCAGGCCGTGGTCGTCGGCAATGGCGATACGCGCCCGTTTCGCGCTCACGGGGCTGCCTCGGCCAGGGGAATCTCGGCCTTGATGCGCGTGCCGTGGCCCGGGCGCGAGCGGATGGCCAACCGGCCGCCGAGCAGGCGCACCCGCTCGCCCATGCTCCAAAGGCCCATGCGCTTTTCGCACAGCGCCTCGGGCAATCGGGCCTCGGGATCAAAGCCCTGGCCGTCGTCGGCGACCCGCAGCAGCAGCAGCGGGTGGGAGGCGACCAGGCGGGCCACGATGCGCGTTCCCCGGCCATGGCGGCAGGCGTTGGTCAGAGCTTCCTGAAGCACCCGGTAGACGGCCAGGGCGGTGTCGAAGCCCACGGTCAGGCGCTCCAGGCCATCGGCGGAAAATTCCACGGCAAGACCGGTGCGGGCGGCGGTGTCACGGCAAAGGGCGGCGGCAGCCTCGGCCAGTCCCAGGCGGTCCAGGACCGGCGGCAGCAGGTCGCCGGCCAGGTGGCGCAGGCTGGCGATGGCCGCGCCCAGCCGGGCCGAGCTGTCGCGCAGCACTTCCCCGGAAGCGGCGTCGGGCAGCGGCTCCTTGGCGGCGAGCAGCCGTTCCAGGCCCATGCGGGCCAGGGACAGATGCTGGCCCACGTCGTCGTGAAGTTCCCGGGCGATGCGCTGGCGCTCGGTCTCCTGGGCCTTGATGAGTTCCTGAGAGAGCCGGCGCAGGCGTTCCTCGGCCCGACGCGAGGCGATGATGCGGCCGAGGTGTTCGGCCAGGGCATCCAGGAGATGGCGTTCCTCGCGCAAAAAGGGGCCTTCGTCGGCGGGCGGACGCTTGTCCAGATAGCCGACCTCGATACGCCCCACGGTCTCGCCGCCGATAACCACGGCGCTTTCCTGGCGGGCCGCCGGACGCCGCCAGTTGGGCGTGGCGAAGGTCTGGCCGCCAAGGCTTAGGCGCACGCAGGCCGTCTCGGGATACTGCCAGGCCCGGGCGGCCACGGCACATGCCCCGGCCAGGATGCCGGAAAGGGCCAGTTCCTGGCGCTGGGACAGCCGGGTGATCTCGTAGAGGCAGTCGAGTTCCTTGACCCGTTCGCGCAGGGCGGCCAGGGTCCGGGCGTGTTCGTCGGAGTCGGGGGCGGGCGTGGCGTTGGCGTGCATGGCTGTTTCTGGTGTTCGACGTGGCAGGCTGGCGTGGCACGGCCTGTCGCCGACAAGCCAACCCCTGCCCGACATAGCTTTTTCCCCCGGCCTTGTCAGCCCTGCCCCACTCCCTCGGGAAGGCCTCCCGGTTTTTCGGGATTTCCTCCTGAAGAACCGGGTGAAACTCCCGTCAAAAATCGGGACAACGCCCGATTTCGCCGACAGTCCGCCGGCATAGGATGCCGCCAAGCCGGTTCGCCGGAAGGAGGTTGGCATGGCGTATCCCGCCCTGACAAACGACGCGGCGCACTCGCCGCGTCCGTGCACCCCATTGCCCGAAATGGGGTCCGACATGACCCTTAACACGCTGCGTGAGCGCAACGGCGCTTCAAGCCGCGCCAAAGTTTCGCCGGGACTGTCCGTGGCCCGGCTCGGCCCTGGCCGGTGGCGCATCGCGGCCCGTTTGCCCCAGGCCGGACAGGAGGATCTCGACATCTTCCTGGCCCCGTCCGAGGGCAGCGCCGTGCGTCTGCTGGCCCAGGGCGACGGCGTATGCCGCGTGGCCGTGGAAGGCGCTCTTGGCGAGGCCGGAGCGGCCAATCTCGGCGACTGTCTGCTGGAAGCCTTGGAACGCGGCGCTGCGCGCCTGGACGTGGTCATCGGCCCCACCGTGGCCGAGGCCTGCCTTGGCGTGGCGGCCGTGCTGGAAAGCTTCGGCCGGGTCACGGCCCGGCTCGGCGGCCGGCCGGAAGTCACCATCAGCGGGCCGGGCCAGGGGAGCGCGGCCATACGCCAGGCCTTTGACCGAGGCACGGCCAAGGGTCACGCCAGCCTTGGGGCGCCAGGAGGACAGCCATGACCGTGCTGGCCTGGTGTCTGCTGGCCGTGGCGGCCTTGATCATCATAAGCGGCCTGGGCCGGAGCTCACGTCGCCATCCGGGCCATCTGCCCGGCGATTTCGACTTCGACGGCTACAAGACCCGCGAGATCGTCCAGCGCGGGGTTTTCGACAAGACCAAGTGGAGGTAATCAGCCGCCGCGTTTGCGCAGCGTCCGTTTCAAAGCCGCCAAGGCCGTGCGGGCATAGGAAAAGTCGTAATACTCCACGGCCAATGCGGCGGACAGGGCAATCTGTTCATCCGTGGCGATCCCCGCCGCGATGGCCTGACGCAAGGCCGGCAGCGCCTCCGGGCCGACGCCGGCCTTTTTCGAACAACGGATGACCGCCGCCAGGGATTGCGACGTCGGCTTGGCGGCAAAAGCCAGGACGGCGTATTCGATGGCGTAATCCGGAAAATGCTCGGGGCGCTTTTTGGCAAAGCCCAGGGCGCAGTACTCCTTGGCGTCAAAAAGTAGCTCGCAGCCGAGCAGGCAACAGTCGTGCAACCGATCCGAGGACTGCCGCAATCCCTTGATGCGCTTGAGGTCAGCCGCCTTGCCAAGTCCCAGGCGCACGAGCTTGGCCGTCAGCGCGGCAAGGTGGATCAAGAACCGATCCTGTTCCACAAAAACGAGCAGGAGATGCAGGGTGGCCCAAAGTCCCGCAAGCGAATCCGAGGCCGCCCCTTTTTCAAGATAATGGACGCCGGGCTCCCCCTGGCCCAGGCGCAGATGCATGACGCCGAGGATGCGGCAAGCCTCCAAGGCCGCCTCGTCATCGCCTGAAGCGACCTCTTCGAGGAGACGGCGACAAGGAGCGAGGGCGCCGCCAAAGCGCCGGGTCAGGTTGTATCGGGCCAATGCCTCGGCGTTTTGGGCCACGTTGGACGGGAGGCTGACCATGACGCGATCTCGGGCCAGATCATCCAGCACGGCGGCGGCTCGTTGGCGGCTGGTGTGCTTGCGGCGGCAGAGCTCCTGCCCACGCGCGGCCAAGGCGGCAAAGGCCTCAGGGTCGCGCTGGATTGTTTCCAGGGTCGGCAGCAAATCGCCTGGGGAGTAGCCGAGGTAGTGCTCGCCCTCCCGGAAGCAGCGACCTACGCCGTAGCCGCCCCGCTCGGTCAGAAGCAGGGACCCCGAAGCCAGGGCCTGCAGGAATCGCAGATTGAGGCCGGAGAAGAAGTTCTCGTTAAGAACCACCCGTGAAGCCGCGAAGAGGTCCAACATAGCCGGGCGCGGCACGTCCTGAACCAAGTGCAGGGGATAGTGTTCCCCAACGTGGCGAATCAGGTTGTTTCGCTTGACGCGCTCGGGCGTCAGCCGCCCGACAAAGGTCAGAAAATGCTCCTTGGCGGCCGGCGGCTCCCGGAAATCGCCGTCAAAGACGCATAAGGGCAGCCACGAAGCCGGCACGCCCTGGCGGCGGAACTTGGCCACCGACGACAGCTGATCGACGTAGACATGGTCAAACAGCTTGGACAGGGGCAAGAGCCAGAATTCGTTGAGCGGGCTGTCGACGCAGTAGGCCGCCAGCCTGTAGCGGCTCTTATGAAAATCCCGAGGCAGCTCCGTCCGGCCGAAGAACTCGATCAACACGACGTCCGGATCAAAGTTCAGGGCCTCAATCTGTTCATCGAGCGTCCTGTCGGCATCCAGGGCAAACGGGACCACTTCGCAGCCCATGCCGCGAAAGCCCTCAAGCAAAAACCAGCTGCAACACGCGACTTTCACGACTTCACCCGTTCGTCAGGGCCGGTTGCAAACCTGGATCGGCCAAGGTCGCAGGCCTCCCTGAGCATTGCCCGGCTTGCTACGCCCCAAGAAGCTTGAGCATGGTTTCCACGTCCGCCGTGGCCGGCTGACAGGAGCCGGCCCGGCAGACATGGGCGGCGGTCCGGCCGTCCAGGGGCAGTTGGTAGCGGGTGAACGGGGCCAGGGCGACGATGTCCGGCTCGCCCTCGTCCGGTCGCAGCACCACCGCCACCTCGGGCAGATAACGCCCGAAGACGGCCCGGGCCAGGGCCTGGGTGTCCGGGCCGGCTGGATCGCCGGCCAGGGTCACTTCCGAAGGCTTGCCGAGGACCTGGGACAAGCCGCACAGAAAAAAGGCGTGACCGGCGGCATGATCGGCCAGACGCGGGGCCATGGCCCGGGCCAGGGCAGTGGCCTGTTCCTTGAAAACCGGATCGCCGGTCAGGCGGAAAAGGGTCGTCAACACGAAATAGGCCACGCTGTTGCCGGATGGCACGGCCGCGTCGAAGAACACCTTCTGGCGCACCAGCAGCTGTTCGCCGTCGTCCGGGGTGACGAAAAAGCCGCCCTCGGCCGGATCGGCGAAATGGTCGGCCACGGCCCGCAGGAGTGCCACGGCCCGGTGCAGATAGGCCGTGTCGAAGACGGTCTGATAGAGTTCCACCAGGCCCCAGGCCAGGAAGACGTAATCGTCCAGGAACCCGTCGATGGCCGCCTCGCCGTCCCGCAGGCGGTGGAGCAGCCGGCCGTTTGGCCGCGTCAGCCGAGTAAGCAAAGATTCGGCGGCGGTCACGGCCCGGCCGGCCAGCTCTTCGTCGTCAAAGGCCCGGGCGGCCTTGGCCAGGGCGGCCAGCATGAGCCCGTTGTTGTCGGTGAGCACCTTGTCGTCGCAAAGGGGTCGCACGCGTTTTTCGCGCTCCACGAGTAGGATGCGCCGACACTCTTCCAGACGCGTGGTCAGGGCTTCGACCGTCAGGCCGAGCTGGGCGGCCGTCTCGTCCAGGGGGCGGGGCAGATGGAGGATGTTGCTGCCGGTGGTTTCGCCGGTCGCCTCGTCGTGGGCGTTGCCCTCCTCGGTCGCGCCCATGGCCGCCATGACCAGGGCGGCCTCGTCGCCAAGCAGTCGGCGCAGTTCGGCCGCCGACCAGACGTAGAATTTGCCTTCGACACCTTCGCTGTCGGCGTCCTCGGCGCTGTGGAATAGGCCCTCGGGGCTGGTCAGATCGCGCCGGACGTATTCGAGGATCTCCAGGGCCATGGTTTTGTGCGCGGCGTCGCCGGAAGCCTGATAGGCCTCCACGCAGGCCATGACGGTCAGGGCCTGGTCGTAGAGCATTTTCTCGAAATGCGGCAAAAACCACTGCGCGTCGGTGGCGTAGCGATGCAGGCCAAAGCCCACATGGTCGTAGACGCCGCCCCGGCGCATGGCGTCCAGGGTCCGGCAGACCATGTCGCGGCACGAGGCATCGCCGGTACGGCGGTATTCGCGCAGCAAAAAGAGCAAATTATGGGGCGAGGGGAATTTCGGCGCGCCGCCGAAGCCGCCGTTTCGGGCATCGAAGATACCGGACAGCTGCGCCCGGGCCGCGTCGAGGACCGCCTCGCCGGGTTCGGCCGAGGCCGCGCCGGCCGCGGCCGTCAGCTGTTCGCGCACGGCGTCCATGATCTGGCCGGCGTTATTGACCACCGCTTGCCGGTTGCCCTTCCAGGACATGTGTACCCGCTGGAGCAGCTCGCGCAGGCCGGTGCGGCCGTAGGCGGATTCCTTGGGAAAATAGGTGCCGGCGAAAAAGGGTTCCTTGTCCGGGGTGAGAAAGACGGTCAGCGGCCAGCCGCCCCGGCCGGTCAAGGCATGGCACACGCTCATGTAGAGCGTGTCGAGGTCGGGCCGCTCCTCGCGGTCCACCTTGATCGACACCGCCACGGCGTTCATGAGAGCCGCGATGTCCTCGTCCTCAAAGGATTCGCGCTCCATGACATGGCACCAATGACAGGTGGAATAGCCGATGGACAAAAGCACGGGCTTGTCCTCGGCCCGGGCCTTGGCAAAGGCTTCCTCGCCCCAGGGGAACCAGTCCACGGGGTTGTGGGCGTGTTGCAAGAGGTAGGGGCTTTTCTCCCGGATCAGCCGGTTGGGGGCGCGGTTTTCCATGACAAATCTCCTCCCGTGGCGGCAAAATAGCATCGGCCGGCGATTTTGCAAGGCGCGTCGCGCCGCTGTTTCGGCTCCGGGTTGCCTCCGGCCTGCCGGCGCGGTAATGGCTGCCGTGTTCCAGGCCGGAGGTGCCTTGCAATGACCCAAAGCGTTTATCTCGACCGTGTCGCTGGTTACGACGATCCCGACCTGCCGGCCAAGGCGGCCGCCCTGCTTGAGGCCGCCGGCTGTCCGGTCGGACCGGGAAGCACGGTGCTGGTCAAGCCCAATCTGGTCGCGCCGCGAAACCCGTCGCTATCCTGCTCCCATCCAGCCGTGGTCCGGGCCGTGTGCTTGGCGCTTTTGGAACGCGGCGCGCGCGTGGTCGTGGCCGATTCCCCGGCCTTTGGCACCGGCCGCATCGTGGCCAAGCTGGCCGGCTTCGAGGAAGCCCTGGCCGGGCTGCCCGTAACCATCCGCAGCCTGGACAGGCCCCGGCGGCTGTCCCTGTCGGGCGGCGGCCACATCGGCCTGTCGCGCGTGGCCGAGGAGGCCGACCACATCGTCAATCTGGCCCGGCTCAAGTGCCATGACCAGATGGGCATGACCCTTTGCGTCAAAAATTTCTTCGGCTGCGTCTGCGGCTTTCGCAAATCCCTGGCCCATCAAAGCCTGGGCAAGGACTATGACCGCTTCGCCGCCATGATCCTGGACGTTTTCGCCGCCCTGCCGCCATCCACCTCGGTCCTCGACGGCGTCACGGCCATGCACAAGGCCGGGCCGGTAGGCGGCGAACCCTTCGACATCAAGCTAGTCGGCGCGAGCGCCAATCCCGTGGCCCTGGACACGGCCATTTATGCCGCCCTGGGACTGACGCCGGAGCGCATCCCGCTGTGGCGCGCGGCCATGGCCCGGGGACTTGCCGGAACCGATCCGGCCGAACTGGTTTTCCCCCGGCTTTCGCCAGGCGATTTCCGTTTCGAGGGCTTCGTGGCGAAGCCGGAGCTGGCCCCCCTGGCCTTCGAGGCCAAACGCTTCGTGCGCGGCCGCCTCAAAAGCCTGATGATCACTCTGCGCGGCGGGCGCTGAGGCATGGCAGCCATGGCTGAGGTTACGCGCTGCCGCCATGTGGCGGCCGGACAGGTCCAAGGGGTGGGCTTTCGCCCCTTCGTCTACCGCCTGGCCCGGGAGCTTGGACTATCGGGCTGGGTGCAAAACACCCCGGAAGGCGTAGTCATCGAGACGGAGGGTCCGGCGGAGGCGGTTTCCGCCTTCGGCCGCCGTTTGCCGGCCGAACTGCCGCCCCTGGCCCGGCTGCTGGCCTTTTCGGCGACCCCCGTGCCGCCTGCCGGCGAAACCGGCTTTCGCATCCTGGCCAGCGCGCCGGGCAGCGGCCACGACGTGCTCATAAGCCCCGACGTCGCCACCTGCCCCGATTGCCTGGCCGACATGGCCGACCCCGGCAACCGCCGCCACCGCTACCCTTTCACCAACTGCACCAACTGCGGCCCCCGCTACACCATCACCCGGCGCGTGCCCTACGACCGGGAAACCACCTCCATGGCCTGCTTTCCCCTGTGCCCGGACTGCGCCGCCGAGTACGCCGACCCGGCCGACCGGCGCTTCCACGCCCAACCCAACGCCTGCCCGGCCTGCGGCCCGTCCCTGTGGCTGACCGATGAGGCCGGCGCGGTCCTTGAGCGCGGCACGGCCGCCGTCGCCGATCTGGCCGCCGTGCTTGCCGCCGGCCAGATCGCGGCGGTCAAGGGCCTGGGCGGCTTCCATCTGGTCTGCGACGCGTGCAACGAAACCGCCGTGGCCGAGCTGCGCCGACGCAAGGGCCGGCCGAGCAAGGCCCTGGCCGTCATGGTCCCGGACCTGGAAACCGCCGCCTGCCTGGGCCAGGTCGGACCGGCCGCCGCGAAACTCCTTGCCGGCACGGCCCGGCCCATCTGCCTGCTGCCGACTCGGGCCGGCAGCGCGCTGGCCCCAAATGTCGCCCCGGACGTGGCCGAGATCGGCGTCATGCTGCCCTATACGCCGCTCCACCATATTCTGCTGGCCGACTTCGCCGCCGCTGTCGGCCCCGGCCGTCCGGCCGCCCTGGTTATGACCTCGGGCAACGCCGGCGGCGACCCCATTTGCCTGGGCAACCGCGAGGCCCTTGCCCGCCTGGCGCATCTCGCCGACGTCTGGCTGCTCCACAACCGCGACATCCTGATACGCACCGACGATTCCGTGGTCCGCCCCCTGGATGCGGCCGAAGCCGAGGCGGCCGGCGCGCCGAACCTGTTCTTGCGCCGGGCCAGGGGCTATGTCCCAACGCCCATCCGGCTGGCCCGAAGCGGCCCGGAGGTGGTCGGCCTTGGCCCCATGCTCAAGGCCACGGTCTGCCTGACCAAGGGCGACCAGGCCTTTGTCAGCCAGCACATCGGCGATCTGGAGAACCTGGCCGCCCTGCGCTTTTACGAAGAAACCCTGGAGCATCTTCTCGGGGTGCTCGGCGTTGCGCCCAAGCTGTGCGTGGCCGATCTCCACCCGGACTACCCCAGCACAACCCTGGCCCTGGAACAGAACCGCTGGCCGGTCATTCGGCTGCAGCACCACGTGGCCCACATCCATGCCGTGCTGGCCGAGCATCAGCGGGACGAGCCGGTCCTCGGCCTGGCCTTGGACGGCGTGGGCCTAGGCGAGGACGGCACGCTGTGGGGCGGCGAAGGCCTGCTTGTCGATCCGGCGGGACTGACCCACCAGCGCCTGGGCCACTTCGCGCCCATGGCCCTGCCCGGAGGCGACGCGGCCGTGCGGCAGCCCTGGCGCATCGCCCAGGCCTGCCTGCACGCCCTGGGGGAAACCACCGAGGACGGCCCGGTGCGGCCCTGGATGGCGGATCATGGCCCGGCTTCGCGGCTGGTCGGACAGATGCTGGCCAAGAACCTCAACTGTCCCGTGACCACCAGTTGCGGCCGGCTCTTTGACGCCGTGGCCGCTGTAACCGGCCTGTGCCTGGAAACGACCTATGAAGGCCAGGCGGCGATGGTGTTGGAACGCGCCCAGGATCTTGCCGAGGACCGACCTTACGATTGTCCGCTCTTGGCGGACCGGACTCCGGCCGTTCTCGACACGCTCACACTTTTTGCCCAGGCGGCGGCCGACGCGGCCCGGGGCGCGGCGGTCGGCCGCATTGCCCGGCGTTTTCACCTGGGACTCGTGGCCGGGCTGACGCGGCTGGCCACGGGCATGGCCCGGGAGACGGGCATTCGCGCCGTGGTCCTTGGCGGCGGCGTCATGCAGAATCGAACCCTGGCCTTGCGCCTTCCCGAGGCGCTTCGGGCAGCGGACATGCAACCGCTGGTGCACCACCGTATGCCGGCCAATGATGGTTGCGTCAGTTTGGGCCAGGCGGCCTTTGGCCTGAGGTGGTTGCTGACTAAACAATTAGCATCATAAATAACTACGCAACTATAGATCAGATGAAAATATAGATCGTTTTGGTATATACAATTGACATCAAGAGCCTTGCCGGGTAGGCAACAGCCGCGCGCTTGGTTGGGCGAAATTCGCTTTGTTTTGCCTCAAGGGGCTCGCCCCGCGATACTCCACCGGGGTGTTGTCGCGAGCAGGCAAGGCGTGGTGGCTGCAGAAAAAGGCTAAAAAAAGCATAGAGATATACGACACCGCATGGCTGTGGCTTGACCACCGGCGCCTGCCGGGACACATCATTGCAATAGGCCACAGCCCCAAATATACAACAGCAAATAACGCCAGGCAGTATTCAGTACAATTCTGATACGTTGTCGTCAAGTCCTTGACAGTCTTTTATATAAAGCCTATTTTTGAAAATACACCTGTGAATCTTTAGAAGAAAAGGATATATTGCTTTAAATTATCCAAAAATTATTCGCACTGCATATAAATTCTAAAACATAACGAGAATAGCATCGTTTCCTTCGGACTATTTTCGGTTATTAACTTTATAAAAGTGATTCTAGGCGAGATCATTGTTCAAGCATTACAGTCTAGGTATACCCGCGAATTTCATTAAGGATGCCTCTTTTTAATCGTCCGTCTTCAGGGTTAAACCCCCCGGCTTTCAGCCGGGCAGCTTTCAGCTAGTGGTTGTATTTTCCTTGGCGCAATAGCTAGTTAACAACGACTGTCTGTTGCGGCCTACTTCGGAGTTGCAATAGATCACTTGAACCGCTGCGATGCAGCTGGACTTTCAGTCCGCAGGCCTTAAACCCACCAGCCGAAGCTGGTGGTTGTTTAGTATATCGCAAGGGAGGCGAGATGGATAACGAAAAAACGCTTCAGGACATGATAAATCGCTTTGATGAAGCATTTGATCGCATCAAGAAAGCGACAGGCATGCGCACCCAGGTGGAAATCGCCAAGATGCTGGACATCCGCCAATCCAGCATTTCCGATGCGAAAAGACGCCAATCCATTCCAGACAGCTGGCTGATAAAATTGTATCAAATCTACAACCTCAACCCCAACTGGATTCTGGACGGCGAGATGCCCCAATTTCTGGGCGAACAGCGTGGAGGAGCCTTCCCAGTTAAAGAACCGGCCGAAGCCTATGGCCGCAAGCCCAAGCACCACCAAATGCCGGTCTATGCCATGGCCCCGGACAATGTGGAGCAGGCTGGCGTCTGGCAGGAACATCCCGTGGAGTTCTTGAGCGTCCCTGATCAGCTGCACCGTCCGGGACTGCTCGTTGTTCGCATGGATGAAAGCGACATGGAACCCGTCATTCAGCGCGGCGCGTATGTCGGCATCGACAAGGACAAAAAGACCGTCCGCTCCGGCGCGCTCTACGCCCTGGACATGCCCGTCGAAGGCCTGGTCATCAAGAAAGTGCTCCATGACGCGGAAAATGCCCGACTCATCCTGCGCTCTGAAAACCCCAAATTCACCGACCAGTTGCTGCCCGCTGAAAACGCCGCTGAACGCATCGTCGGCCGCATCGTCTGGGTGATGCAAGCCATCTAGTACGGGCCTTCGCAAGCTGATGCGGGGACGCACGGCGATGGTCTTGCCAATGCATTGTTTTTGAAGACATGCCGCCACGCTTGAAAGAAGCAAGACCTCAGCCTGGCCTCCTCGACACAAGGCCAGGCCAAGGAGGCGGTTTGGACTCGTTGGGGCGCTGTTGACGAAGACGACGCAGGCATGGCCTTGGCCAAGCCAACTCGCCAAGCGCTGTTCGAAACGTTAGCCGCCCGCTCCACAAAAAGGCGCACGCCGCTTAGGGCGTAGCGCCTTTTTACGTCTCGCCTTGTCCAGTTCCCCACAAGCCGCCGGGCCAGGCATTGACGACTCTCCTGCGGACATGTAAATTTTACCAATTACTTATGTACAAATTTTTATTATAGAATAATGTTTACACCAACCCTTCAGGAGGTTGTGTGAAGCCGGACAATTTCGAGGACGCTTACGCCAGAATTCAGGCCGCCACCAAGGCCAAGACACAGACGGAGATCGCCGCCATCTTGGGCATCAAGCAGTCCAGCATCTCCGACGCCAAAAAAAAGAACACCATTCCGGACGGCTGGCTGGTCACTCTCTACAGAATGTTTTTTCTCGAACCGGACTGGATACTCTACGGACAGCTCCCGGCCGTGCGCCGGGAAAGCGGCGGAGCCGCCGATTGCGTCCGGGAAACCGCCGTGGCCTATGTCGCGCCCCCAAGCCGCGTCACGGTCTATGCCATGAGCCCCACCGATCCCCAGACCCAGGCCTGGATTCGCGAACCGCTGGAGACCCTTCCCCTGTTTGAAGCCTTGCGCCGACAGAACCTGCTCGTGGTGCGCATGGACAACGCCAGCATGGAGCCGACCGTACGTCGCGGCGGGTATGTCGGCATCGACTGCGACGATGTGCGCCTGCGCAGCGGCGAAATCTACGCCCTGGACATCCCGGGCGAAGGCCTGGTCATCAAGCGCGTCAACCGCGACCTGGAAAACCAGCGCCTCGAACTCGGCGCGGACAACCCGCTCCACAAGACCATCACCCTCCCCTTGGAAAATCCTGGCCTGACCTCCATCGGCAAGGCCGCCTGGGTCATTCAGGAACTCTAACCCCCTGCCTCCCAACACCCTTCGTGCGCTCCCAGGCCGGGTGCGCTTTTGGGTGATCAGGTTAAATCATTTATCAATAAATTAATTTACAAACAGGTATAGACGTCGTATCCTTGAATGGTCTGTGCCGGGTTGAACCCGGCAAGAGCCACTCAGGAAAATCCCCAATGCCTATGCCGTTGCCCCCAAAAGAGCTGTTCACGCTGCCCTCCCGATCCCGTTACGTCGCGGTCCACGCCATGGACCACCTGGATCCCCAAACCAGGAAATGGACTCACAAAGCCATTGAATCCATAGAAATTTCAGAGAATTTGAACCGGCCGGCCCTGCTCGTCGTCCGGATGGAAGATGCCGGCATGGAGCCCGTCATCCGGCGGCAAGCCTATGTCGGCCTGGACCGAGACGACATGACGGTACGAAGCGGCGAGATCTACGCCCTGGATATTCCCGGGGAAGGCCTGGTCATCAAACGGGTGGAACGGGACAGCGCCGGGGGGCATCTGCGGCTTATGTCCGAGTCGCCTCGCCATCCCGAACGGTCCCTGCCCCTGGGCGGCCCGGGCTATGTGGTCATCGGCCGGGTCGTCTGGGTCATCCAGGATCTTTAGCGGTCCGTCCGCCCGACGGCTATTCCCGGTCGTAGCGCCGAGCCGAAGGGTCGAAACAGAACTGGCAGCCCGGCGGCAACAACCACTGCACCAGGGCCAGGCCGGCCGCGAATCCGCCCACATGAGCCCAGAAGGCCACCGCCGCCGCCTGCCCTTCCACAGCCGTGCCGGCCAGCCCTGAAAACAGCTGCACGATAAACCACACGCCCAAAAACACCACCGCCGGCAGGTCCACGATCCAGGGAATGATGATGATGGGAATGAGCGTCGTCACCCGGGCCTTGGGGAAAAGCCGGAAATACCCGCCCATGACCCCGGCGATGGCCCCGGACGCGCCAATGACCGGAACGGGCGCGTTCCAGTTAAAGACCACGTGCACCGCCGCAGCCGCCACCCCGCACAGGATGTAGAAGATCAAAAAACGCAGCGATCCCAGCGCTTCTTCCACGTTGTCGGCAAATATCCACAGCACCCACATGTTGAGCAGGTAATGCAGCCAGCCGCCGTGCAGGAACATGTAGGTAAGAAACGACAGCCAGCCGCCCTCGGGATAGCCCACCCGGGCGGCGTAGCTCGGGTGGGTGAAGCGGGCCGGGACAACGCCGTGGATGTGCACGAATTCAAACAGCACGCGTTCGCCCAAGAGCTGCTGGTAAAGAAACACCGCCGTGCACAGGCCAATGAGCGTCCAGGTGACCAGGGGCGGCTTGGTGCGCGGCACGTTGTCACGAAGGGGAATCACGACGCGTCCTCGCCCTCCGGCCGGGAGGGAGCATAGCCGGCGGCCACGAGCGCGGCCAGCCGGGTCCGGGCGTCCTGACGACGCAGGGCGGCCAGTCCGGCCAAAAGCCGTCGGGCGGCCCCGGCCAAGTCCTCGGGCCGGCCGGCGTTATCCACCACGAACCGGCACTTGGCCAATTTGCGGTCTTGGGGCCACTGCCAGCCGTCCATGCGGGCCGTCAACTCCTCGGACCAGCCCCGCTTCTCGGCCAGCCGGGCCAGTCGCACGGCCGGGTCGCAGCGCACGCCCACGACCAGATCCACGACCTCGCCCGGCAACCAGCCGGCTTCAAAAAGCAGCGGCACTTCGGCAAAAACCGCCCGGGCGGAGGCATGGGCGGCCAAAAAGCCCATTAGCTCGCCCTTGACCAGCGGATGGACCAGATCGCACACCTCGCGCCGGAACCGGTCGCTGCCTTCCATGCGCGACAGCAGCCAGGCCTTGTCCACGGCCCCGTCGGCCGCCTGGGCCTCGGGGCCGAAGCGCCGGGCCAGCATGTCCGCGCCATGGCCACCGGGAGCGTACAGGGCGGCCACGGCCGCGTCGGCGGAAAAAGTCGGATGGCCGGCCTCGGCGAAATGGGCCAGCAGCGACGACTTGCCGCAGCCCGGCATCCCGACCAGCCCTACCCGCTGGCAGCGCCGGCCGAGCATGAGCGGCAGCCGCCAGAAATCGGCCGGCGGCGGCTGGCAAAAGGACAATTCCTCGCCCGTGCCCGGATGCTCGAAGGACAGCTTCCAGGCGTGGAGCATCTGCCGTTTGGCCAGCCGGGCCAGGGCTCCGCCGCGACGGGTCCAGTCGGAGTGCTGGCGCGCGCCATAAACCGCGTCGCCGACGATGGGATGGCCCATGGCGGCCATATGGACGCGGATTTGGTGGGTGCGGCCGGTGGCGATGGTCACTTCGAGCAGGCTGGCCGAGCCGTCGGGCGCGGTCCAGGCCAGCTTCCAGGAACTCCTGGCCTCGCGGCCGCCCTTGGCGACCACGGCCATTTTGGTGGGATGCTTGGGATCGCGGCCGATGGGCAGCTCGATGACTCCGTCGGGCCGCTCGGGCCGGCCATGGACCAGGGCCAGATAGGTTTTGGAGACGCGCCGTTCGGCGAAATCCGCGGCCAGGGCCAACCGGGCCGATTCGGTCAGGGCGACGAGCAGCAAGCCGGAGGTGTCCTTGTCCAGGCGGTGGACGATGCCCGGCCGGTCGCCGGCCATGGCCCGCATGTCCGGGAAATGGTGCAGCAGCCGGTTGACCAGGGTGCCTTCCGGCTGGCTCGGGGCCGGATGGATGGTCAGCCCGGCCGGTTTGTTGAGCACCAGCACGTCCCCGTCCAGATAGAGCAGTTTGAGGTCGCCGTCCTCGGCCTTGGCTTCGCTTGGCGTCTCGGGCAGGGTGAGCGTCAGTGTCTCACCGCCGCGCAGCTTAAGGCCCGGTTTGCGGCAGATTTCCCCATCGACCAGGACCAGTCCGGCCTCGATGGCAGCCCGAACCTTCCCCCGGGAAACATCCTTATCCGCCAGCCGGGCGCTCCAAAATGCGTCCAAACGGGTTCCGGCGGCATCCACTACGGCCGTGTAGGCCCCTTCCTCGGTCAATATGGCGTCGTTTTCGGTCATGGTTCCCTGATACAGGCGGTCCGGCGAAAAGTCGAACAGGAGCAGGGGCGGCGACACGCCGGGATTTGCAGCCGGGACGGGCCTGGGGTAGCTTGTCTGGCAACAACTTCGCCAAGGAGCGTTCATGCAAGCGGTGGTCTTCGAAAACGGCGCGGCGCGGCTGACGGAGCGTCCCCGGCCCGAACCCGGCCCGGACGAGGCGCTTATCCGGGTGCGGCTGGCCGGGGTGTGCAACACCGATCTGGAGCTGCTGCGCGGCTACATGGGCTTTTCCGGCGTGCCCGGCCACGAATTCGTGGGCGAGGTGTCGGCTGCGCCGGGCCGGCCGGAGCTGGTCGGCCGGCGGGTCGTGGCCGACATCAACCTCGGCTGCGGCGTCTGTCCCCGATGCCTGGGCGGCGATCCCCGCCACTGCCCGGACCGCGTGACCCTCGGCATCGCCGGCAAGGACGGCGCGTTCGCCGAGTTCCTGACCGTGCCGACCCGGGCCGTCCATGTCGTGCCCGATGGCGTCAGCAACCTTGAGGCCGTTTTCGCCGAACCCCTGGCCGCCGCCCTGGAGCCCGGCCAACAGCTGCATCTGACGGCCCGGACCAAGGTGCTGGTTCTTGGCGACGGCAAGCTCGGCATCCTCACCGCTTGTACCCTGCGCCGTCTCGTGCCCGGCCTCGTCCTTGGCGGCAAACATGCTTCCAAGCTCGCCATCGCCGCCGCCCAGGGCGTGACCACGCGTCAAGGCGACACGGCCGAGGCGCTGGCCCAAGAATTATTACGGGAATACGGCCGCTTCGACGTGGTCATCGAAGCCACCGGCCGGCCTCAGGGCCTGGAAACCGCCCTGGACCTCACGCGGCCAGAAGGGACCGTCGTGCTCAAGACCACCACCTTCGCCCCGACCAGCCTCAACATGGCCCGGGTGGTGGTGGACGAGATCAGCCTGGTCGGCTCGCGCTGCGGCGACACGGCCCTGGCCCTGGCCTATCTGCGCGACGGGCTGGTGGACGTAACCCCCCTGGCCGAAGCCACCTATCCCCTGGCCGCGTTCCAAACCGCCCTGGACCAGGCCGCCCGGCCAGGGGCCATGAAGGTCTTGCTCGACCCGCGCGTCTGAACGTCCGACGCGCCAAACTTCGTCACGGAGGTCATGCCATGGATCGTCGCGCGTTTCTTATGACCGCCGCCCTGGCCGCCGCCGGCGTCGGGGCCATGCGCCATCTGCCGGCCCAGGCCCGGGGCATACCGGCCGCCGCCTTTCCCGAGCTGCCACGGGACGTCTGCTATCCCGGACCGCCGGCGACGACCATCGCCACCACGGTTATTGACCTTTTCAAGATCGGCCCCGGGCCGTCGAGTTCCCATACCCTGGCCCCGCTGCGCATCGCCAGCGACTTTCGCAACGTCCTCGAAGCCCTGCCCCCGGAAACCCTGGACCGGGTCGCGCGGCTAAGGGCCAGGCTCCACGGCAGCCTCTCGGCCACGGGCAAGGGGCACCGCACCGACCGGGCCGTGCTGGCCGGACTGCTCGGCCAGAAACCCGAATCCTGCGATCCGGCCGTCATGGATGCCTTGGCCGACGCCCAGAAGCGCCATGAGACGAGCATCGGCGGCAAGCGCTTCACCCTGGGCCACGACGCCGTCGTCTGGGACACGGTGGAACACGCCTTTCCGTTCAGCAACACCCTGATCATGGAGGCCGTGGACGCCGAGGGCAAGGTCATCGTCTCCCGGGAATACTATTCCACGGGCGGCGGCTTTTTCGCCTGGAAGGACCAGCCCGAGGCCAAACGCGGCGCGCCGGTCCACGTGTACGGCAGCATGGCGGCCTTCATGGACGTGTGCCGCAAGACCGGAAAAGCGCCGCATGTCGTGTTGATGGAAAACGAAACCGCCATCCTGGGCCTGGACGCCGCCGCCGTGAACGCCCACCTGGACATGGTGCTTGACGTCATGATCGCCGGGGTGGAGCTGGGACTGCGCGAGGAGGGGCTTTTGCCCGCACCCTTCGAGTTTTACCGCAAGGCGAAAAGGCTTCACCAAGAGGCGCTCAAGCTGCCCGAGGGCGAACGCCTCATGCAGCTCGTCAGCAGCTATGCCATTGCCGTCTCGGAAGGCAACGCCGCCGGCCGGCTGGCCGTCACCGCGCCGACCCTGGGTTCGGCCGGAACCATGCCGGCCGTGGTCTATCTCCTCGACAAGCATGTCCGGGTCCCGCGCGAGGCCTTGCGCCGGGGGCTGTTGTTCGGAGCGTTGGCCGGCTATCTCTGCAAGAACAACGCGAGCGTGGCCGGGGCGGAAGTCGGCTGTCAGGGTGAGATCGGCGTGGCCTCGGCCATGGCGGCGGCCATGGCCGCCTACGCCACGGGCGCGTCCCCGGAAGCCGCCGAGGTGGCCGCCACCATCGCTCTGGAACATCACCTGGGCATGTCCTGCGACCCGGTGGGCGGCTTCGTGCTCATCCCCTGCATCGAGCGCAACGCCTTTGGGGCGCTCAAGGCCTACAACGCCTGCCTCATGGCCAAAAGCGAGATCGTCTCGCGCCACTGGGAGGATTTCGACCGGGTGGTCATGGCCATGCTGCAGACCGGCAAGGCCCTGCCCCCGGCCTTTCGCGAGATGGGCACGGCCGGCCTGGGCATGACCATGGTCGATTGCTGAGCGAAAATGCGATCCGCCGCCGTCCAGGCTTCATGGCCCAGGCGGCGGCAGGTTACGGCGAGGCGGTCAGACGTCGAGGAGGGATTTGCGGCTGGCCGTCTCCCGGGTCAGCCCGCCGAGCAAGGCGGCAAAGGCCTCGGGCGACAGGATCGTGATGCCCAGGGCTTGCGCCTTGGCCAGCTTGGAGCCGGGATCGGCCCCGGCCACGAGATAATCGAGCTTTTTGGACACCGTGCCGACCACGACGCCGCCGGCCGCCTCCACCAGCTTCTGGGCCGCCTCGCGGGTCAGGTCCGGCAGCGCGCCGGTGAAAAGAAACCGCTTGCCGGTGAGCGCCGTCTGGGCGGCCGGCGTGTCCGGCTTGGCCTCGCCCACCGGCCATAAGCCGATCCGCTTGAACCGCTCCAAGAGTTCCCGGTTGGCCTCGTTGGCAAAAAATTCCCGTATGGAGCCGGCCACTTCTGGGCCGATGTCGGGTAGGGCCGTGAGTTCCTCGGCCGTGGCCGCGCCCAGGGCGTCCAGATCGCGGAAATGCCCGGCCAGGGTCCGAGCCGTGCGCGTGCCCACCTGCCGAATGCCCAGGGCGGCGACAAGTTTGGCCAGCGTGGCCGATTGCTTGGCGGCCGCCGCAGCGGCCACGAAATTGGCCGCCGACTTCTCGGCCATGCGCTCCAAAGGCAGCAAGTCCGCCTCGGTAAGCTCAAACAGATCGGCCGGACTCTTGACCATGCCCTTGTCGATGAGCGCCGCCACCCACTTGGCCCCCAGGCCCTCGATGTCCAGGCCGGATTTGGACACGAAATAGCTGATGCCCCGGCGCAGCATGGCCGGACAGGCCAGGTTGACACAGCGCCAGGCCGCCTCGCCCTCGCCGCGAACGGCCTGCGAACCGCACGACGGGCAGACATGGGGGAAGTCGTACGGCTCGGCCTCGGCCGGGCGCTTGTCCTCCACCACCCGCACCACTTCCGGGATGACGTCGCCGGCCCGGCGCACCACCACCGTGTCGCCCGGGCGCAGGTCCTTGGCCTTGATCTCGTCCTCGTTGTGCAGCGTGGCCCGGGAGACCGTCACCCCGGCCAGACTGACCGGCTCCAGGATGGCCACCGGCGTGAGCACGCCGGTGCGGCCCACCTGGACCTCGATGCGCGACAGCACGGTCTCGGCCTCGTGGGCTGGAAACTTCAGCGCCACGGCAAAGCGCGGGGCGCGGTCGGTGAAGCCCAAGGCCTCCTGCAAGGCCAGGCTGTCCACCTTGACCACCACCCCGTCGATCTCAAAGGGCAACTCCTGGCGCTGCCGGCCCATGGCCTCGAAATAGGGATAGACCTCGTCGGCCGTGACCACTTTGCCCTGGCCGGCCACGGGCAGGCCCAGGGCCTTAAGGCCAGCCATGACCGCGCTGTGGCTGGCCCAGCCCGGCCCGGCCAGGCCGTCGCCCCAGTCCTGGCTGCCCACGGCGTAGGTGAAAAACGTCAGCGGCCGGGTGGCCGAGATGCGCGAATCGAGCTGGCGCACCGAACCGGCGGCGGCGTTGCGGGGATTGGCGAAGACCTTGCCCCCCTGCTCCCGCTGGCGTTCGTTGAGCTCGTAGAAATCCTGCCGGGTCATGACCACTTCGCCGCGCACTTCGAGCAGGCGCGGCACGGGCAGCCCGGCCCGGACGGCATGGGGACGCAGGTCCAGGGGGACGTTGCGCACCGTGCGCACGTTTTCCGTCACATCCTCGCCCACCTCGCCGTCGCCGCGCGTGAGCGCCCCGGCATAGACGCCGTTTTCGTAAAGGATTTCCAGGGCCAGCCCGTCGAACTTGGGATCGACCCAAAACGTCGGCGCGTCGAAGGCCATGCCGTCGCGCTCCAGCTTGTTGGCCGCCCGGGTCACGAAATCCCGCCATTCCTCCTCGGCCATGGCGTTGTCCAGGCTGTACATGCGCAGCCGGTGGGGCCTTGAGGCGAAGCCGTCCAGCACCGCCCCCCCCACCCGGCGGGTGGGCGAATTGGGATCGGTAAGCTCGGGATGGGCCTCTTCCAAGGCCCTCAGTTCCCGGTACAGGGCATCGTAGGCCGCGTCCTCCACCGAGGGGTCGTCCAAGACGTAGTAGCGGTAGTCGTATTCGTGGATCAGGTCGCGCAGTTCGCGCAAACGCGCGGCGGGATCAATGGTGCTCACGGCAATCACCCTTATCAGTCACAATCTTCCAATCAGTTAAGCCCGGCGTCGCCGTTGAAAATCACCTGCCACAGGCGTTCGAAGGCATGGCCGGTGTTGGCGGCGTCGTCGGGGTCGGCGGCGACGATGGCCAAGGCGCGGCGGTAAAAAGCCAACGGCCGGACCAAAATGCGTTGCCGGGACACGAAAAACATGCCGGCCGGAGCCGGAACCAGAAATTGCTCCGGGACCGAGCCGGAAAACAGCTTGGCGTAGACCTCGCCCACTGGAATGTCCTGGCCGAAACCCGGCCGATGGCCGTGGCGGGCCGGATCGGCCAGATCGTGGGGCCGGCCCAGCCGGTCGCACTTGAGCTTGAAAGCGGCAAAGCCGGAAAAATGCAAGCCCAGCCGGGCGTTTTGGCGCACGCGGTCGGCAAAGGATGCGGGCGTCGCGCCGGGCGGCATATGCTCGAAGGGCGAGCCCTGCACAAAGGCCGTATGCCCGGCCAGACTGCCGTAGCGCCCCACGATGTGGCTGAGATACGTGTGGCTCTCCCGGCCGATGTTGGGCAGGGCCAGCTCGCCCGGCGCGCCGGACTTGTCGTAGATCGTCGCCGGCAAGCCCAGGTCGGCCGTCCAGGCCACGTCTTCCCTATAGCGGGCCACCACGACCTCGATGTCGGGCGCGCTCAAAGGATGGCCCGCAGTCCGTCCAAGCCGTCGCTGCGGCCGACCAGGATCATGGTGTCCCCATTCTCCAGTACGGCCTGGGGCTGGGGATTGAAGATCATCTCGCCACTGGCCTTCTTGATAGCCACGATGATGAGGTTGAAACGCTGGCGGATCTGGGAGTCAATGAGGTTTTTGCCCACAAACTCCGAATGATCGGTGACTTGGAGCTCTTCCATTTGCAGGCCGGCAGGGCCGCTGCGGCCGGTGAGTTCCAGAAAGTTGACCACCGTCGGGCGCAGCACGGACTGGGCCATGCGCACGCCGCCGTAGAGATGGGGCACCAGCACTTGATCGGCCCCGGCCCGTTGCAGGCGCTGGGTATGGCCCTGGGCGTCGGCCCGGGCCACGATGCGGATGTTGGGATTGAGCTGGCGGGCGGTCAAGGTCACGTACACGTTGGCCGCTTCCTGGGTCAGGGCGGCGACCAGGGTTTTGGCCCGCTCCAGGCCGGCGGCCAGGAGCACCTCGTCGGCGGTGGCGTCACCGGCCACATAGGGCACGCCGTGTTCGTCCAGCAGACGGATGACCTCGGGATTGCTCTCCACGATGACGACAGGCACGTCCTCGGCCAGGATCTCCCGGGCCACAATGGAGCCGATGCGGCCGTAGCCGCAGATGATGACGTGATCCTTGTAGCCGTCGATGACCTTTTGCATGCGCCGTCTCCCGAGATACTGTTGCAAGCGGCCTTCCACCAGCACCTGGGTGAACGTGCCGACCAGATAGGCAAACGTGCCCACGCCGGAAACGATGAGCACCATGGTCAGGATGCGCCCGTTTCGCGACAGGGGATAGACTTCCTGGAAGCCCACCGTGGAAAGCGTGATGACCACTTGGTAGAGGCTGTCGAAAAAGCTCCAGTCCTCCACCCGCATGTAGCCGACGAGGCCAAAGACGAAGACCAGGGCCAAGGCCAGGAAACCGCCAATGAGCGGTCCCCAGTGCCCCAGGCGGTTGTTCAGGCGGGCGACGCGGCTTCGCAGACGCATGGTCTTGCGGGCGGTCACGGCTAGCCCATTTCCAGCAGCCGCTGGCGCAGGGTCGCGGCCTGGTCGCGGAACTGGGCCGCTTTTTCGAATTCCAGGGCCTTGGCCGCCTCGCGCATTTCGCGCTCCACCTGCTTGAGTTTTCGTTCCATGGCTTTTTTCGACATGCCGCCGTAGGCCTCGGCGTCCTCGTGCACGGCCGCGCCGGCCCCAAGTCCCCCGCCGGCCGTGGCGTAGCCGCCGCCGGAGGAGCTCCAGGCCCCGGTTTTTTGGTCGCCCTTGGCGTACAGGGAGTCCAGCACGCTGTCCATGGCCTTGACCACGCTGCGGGGCGTCAGCCCCGTCTCGCGGTTGGAGGCCTCCTGCTTCTCGCGGCGGCGGGCGGTCTCGTCCATGGCCGCGATCATGGAGCGGGTCATGTTGTCGGCGTAGAGGATGACCCGGCCGCCGACGTTGCGGGCCGCCCGGCCGAAGGTCTGGATGAGCGAGCGCACCGAGCGCAGGAAGCCTTCCTTGTCGGCGTCGAGGATGGCGACCAGGGACACTTCCGGGATGTCCAAGCCCTCGCGCAGGAGGTTGATGCCGACCAGCACGGCAAATTCGCCCTGGCGCAGGGCCTTGATGATGGCCACCCGCTCCAGGGTGTCGATGTCGGAGTGGAGATAGCGCGAGGTGACGCCCATGGAGTTAAAGTATTCGTTGAGCTCTTCAGCCATGCGCTTGGTCAGGGTGGTGACCAGCACCCGCTCGCCGGCCGCCATGCGGATGCGGCACTCGGCCATGAGGTCGTCCATTTGCCCCTTGGTGGGCCGCACTTCCACCACCGG
Organism: Solidesulfovibrio magneticus str. Maddingley MBC34; assembly: GCA_000307955.1. Taxonomy (GTDB): domain Bacteria; phylum Desulfobacterota; class Desulfovibrionia; order Desulfovibrionales; family Desulfovibrionaceae; genus Solidesulfovibrio; species Solidesulfovibrio magneticus_A. The sequence goes on from ALAO01000067.1 coordinate 29,440, forward strand.
ATCGAGCAGGCCCGTGGGGCGGATGATCTGCTCCACCACCACGCCTTCGGAGCGGGTCAGCTCCCAGTCTCCGGGCGTGGCCGAGACATAGACGGCCTGGCCGATGCGGCCCAGGAACTCCTCGAAATTGAGCGGCCGGTTGTCCAGGGCCGAGGGCAGGCGGAAGCCGTAGTCCACCAGCGTCTGCTTGCGCGAACGGTCGCCGGCGTACATGCCGCCGATTTGCGGCACGGTGATGTGGGACTCGTCCACGAACAGGATGAAATCCTTGGGGAAGTAGTCCAGCAGCGTGTACGGCGGATCGCCGGCCTGCCGGCCGTCGAGGTGGCGCGAATAGTTCTCGATGCCGTTGCAGTAGCCCAGCTCCTCGATCATTTCGAGGTCCTGCATGGTGCGCATTTCCAGGCGTTGGGCGGCGAGCAGGTCGTTTCGCCCGCGCAGTTCGGTCAGGCGCAGGCGCAGTTCCTCGCGGATGTCGGACACGGCGCGGCTTAAGTTGTCGCGGTCGGAAACATAGTGGCTGGCCGGGAAGATGATGGCCTTGTCCATGGTCCCGAGCACTTCGCCGGTGAGCGGATCGGTCTCCTGGATGGCTTCCAGCTCGTCGTCGAAAAATTCCAGCCGCAGCGCCCGTTCCCGGGCATAGGCCGGGATGATCTCGATGACGTCGCCGCGAACGCGGAACACGCCACGGTGAAAATCGTAGTCGTTGCGCTCGTACTGGATCTCCACCAGCCGGGCCAGCACCTTTTCCATGCCGATCTTTTCGCCGACCGTCAGCGTCAACACCATGCGCTCGTAGTAGTCGCGCGAACCCAGGCCGTAGATGCAGGACACCGAGGCGACGATGAGCACGTCGCGGCGGGTCAGCAGCGAATGGGTGGCGGCGTGGCGCAGCTTGTCGATGTCGTCGTTTATCGACGAGTCCTTCTCGATGTAGGTGTCCGTGCGCGGCAGATAGGCTTCGGGCTGGTAGTAGTCGTAGTAGCTGACGAAGTATTCCACGGCGTTGTGGGGAAAAAGCCCCTTGAATTCGCTGTAGAGCTGGGCGGCCAGGGTCTTGTTGGGGGCCATGACCAGGGCCGGGCGATTGAGCTTGGCCACGACCTGGGCCATGGTGAAGGTCTTGCCCGTGCCGGTGGCTCCAAGCAGCGTCTGGCTCGGCACGCCCTGGTCGAGGTTGCGGGCCAGTTCGTCGATGGCCTGGGGCTGGTCCCCGCGCGGGAGGTATTCGGATTCAAGCTGGAAATGCATGGCGTTTTCTTTTATATCCCCTGGCGACCCAATCCAAGCGAAAACCCTCGCGGCGTCCGGGTCGGCGGCCGCCCGCCGGTCCGGGGACAGCCCATCCCTGCAAGGAGACGCCTCATGGAAATCGATGTCGTTCCGGCGGACTTCCATCTGCCCGTGGACCGGGCCTGGACCGTGTCCATTGTCATCAAAACCTTCAAGGGCCGCAAGGACGTCACCGTCCATCTGTTCCGCCCGGAGTGGGACGCGGAAGAGGTCGAAATCTACGACTGGGACGTGCTTCTCGGCGATCCGGTCGATCCGGACCTGCCCGTCAGCTTCGAGAGCAGCCGCCGGGTGCTGCTCGAAGCCTTCACCGAGGAGGAGCGCGACGCCCTGGTCGAGTATATCAAGACCCGCTACCAGGACAAGGTGTCGGAAGTGCATGCCTGCGCGCTGAACATCCCCATCCCCCTGGGCCTGGTCGCCCTGTCCGAGCTGGCCGAAGGCAAGGACATCGGGTTCATCCATTTCGACAAAATCCCCAACTATTCGCTGCTCTTCCCTGTGCGCGGCTTCTACGACCTGAGCCAGCACAAGCCCATCATCGAAGGGTTGGACTAGTTTTTTTCGACGGTTTCGCCTTCCTCAAGTCGTTTCGCGGGGCCGCCCGGGCGGCCCCTTTTCCTGGAGTTTTTCGATGCAAAGCGTATGCGTTTTTTGCGGTTCGTCGTCCGGGGCCGATCCCATCTATGTCGATGTCGCCGATCGTCTGGGCAAGCTGCTGGCGGCCGAAGGCATCACCTTGATCTACGGCGGAGCCTGCGTGGGGCTTATGGGCGCGGTGGCCGACGCAACGCTGGCCGCCGGCGGCAAGGCCATCGGCGTGTTGCCGGATTTCCTGCGCCGCAAGGAGCTGGCCCATCCGCGCCTGACCGAACTTTTTGTGGTGTCGTCCATGCACGAGCGCAAGGCGCGCATGGCCGAGCTGGCCGACGGCTTCATCGCCCTGCCCGGCGGCATGGGCACGCTGGAAGAGTTCTGCGAGATCATCACCTGGGCCCAGCTCGGGCTGCACCAAAAGCCGTGCTGTCTGCTCAACGTCCAGAAATACTACGAGCCGCTGCTGCGCTTCGTCGACCGCATGGCCGGCGAAGGGTTCCTCAAAGAGCAGCAAAAAGGCTTGGTGCTGTCGGCCCCCACGCCTGAGGAAGCGCTATCCGCCATGCGGGGGTTCGAGCCGGTGATCGTGCCCAAATGGGTGGATCGGAAGGAGCGGGCGTAGAGGGTTACGGTGCTGACGCTGATCGCTTCCGGTTTATAATAACACAACGTTGCTTCATGCCGCGGGAAGCGGATATAATCATCCTTGCGAGCGCGCCGACCATGGCCGCAACATGCACAGGATGGGAACAATCATGGCAGACGCACCAAGACAGCAGCCGGCCAAGCAAGTCCGGTCCACGCGCCAGGACTTCGACGGTCCGGGCGATTTCGCCAGCACCGAAGAAGCCTTGGCCTACTACAAGGCCGAGTATTCGCGGTTAAAGGCGATCATTGCTTTGCAGAAGGGGAAGATTCGGAAGTTGGTTGCGGTGAATCACACTTAGTCGTCCCAGGCAGCTCCCACTTCCCCACCATCCCCTCCTCTTCCCGCGCGGCTTCCAGCCGCCGCAAAAACTCGTTCCTTCGCACTGGCGTCGCGCCGAAGCGCAGCAAGTGACCTGTGGCCTGCTGGCAGTCGATGAAGCGGAATTCGTGGCGGTCCAGGAAACGGCACAGCGTCACGAAGGCCACTTTCGAGGCGTCGGTGATCCGGTGGAACATGGATTCGCCGAAAAAGGCCTTGCCGATGGCCACGCCGTAGGCCCCGCCCACGAGTTCGCCGTTTTGCCAGGCTTCCACGCTGTGGGCGTGGCCGGCGGCGTGAAGGCGTTCGTAGCCTTCGATCATGTCCGGCACGATCCAGGTGCCGTTGTCAGCGTCGCGGGGGACGGCGGCGCAGCCGCGAATGACGCCGGCGAAATCGGTGTCCAGGGTGACGGTGAACTTGCCCGAGCGGATGGTGCGCTCCAGGCGCTTGGACACCCGCACATGGCCGGGCACGAGGATGGGGCGCGGGTCCGGCGACCACCACAGGATGGGGCTTTCGTCGTCGTACCAGGGGAAGATGCCGCGCCGGTAGGCGGCCAGCAGGCGCGTGACGCTCAGGTCGCCGCCGACGGCCAACAGTCCGCCCGGTTCGGCCAAGTGGGGGCTGGGGAACACCGGTTCGTCGATGAGGGCAAAAACAGGCATGGCTCTCCATATGCCGCAACCCGGACCGGGGCAAGGCCGGGCGGCCTGTGGCCGGCACACCTGACAGGAGTAGGCCGGGCGCCTTCCCGCCGGCACACCAAGCTTGGCGGCTTCCTGACGCCCCGTCGGGCCGACTGCCCAGGCATTGGGCACTCGACGGACCCGCAGACTTTGAGCGCACGACGACCCTACAGCGTCCACATTCAACGCCGAGCGGGGCAACGCCGCCTACCCAGCACTCCCCACCGCCGCGCGCCCGAACACTCCCCCGTCCGCCATAAAAAACCGGAACCGTCCATGGACGGTTCCGGCATCAGTCTTCTTACTCAAGCTTCGTCTTTCCAACGAAGCCGCATCACTTCTCGCCCCCTCCCCTCTAAACCCTTTCGAGGGGTCCGGGGGCCTCAGGCCCCCGGCCGCCGG